>NZ_CP063191.1:330438-660877 GCF_028609845.1 Corynebacterium heidelbergense
CCGGAGGTGCTCATCCTGGACGAGCCGGTCAACGGCCTGGACCCGGAGGGCATCCGGTGGGTGCGGGGGTTCGTGCGACACTTGGCCAGCGAGGGCCGTACCGTCCTCATCAGCTCCCACTTGCTGTCAGAGATGGCCCAGACTGCCGATCACCTCGTCGTGATCGGCAAGGGGAAGTTGATCGCCGATACGTCGACGAAGGAATTCATCAAGTCGGCCTCCACCACCAAGACGGTGGTGCGCTGCGATCACATGGACGAGCTGCAGGCCGGTTTGTTAGAGGAGGATGTCCCCTTCGAGCGTGCCAAGGACGACGAGGACCGGGAGATTCTGGTTATCGACTCTCAAGACACGGACTGGGTCGGCGGCTTGGCCTTCAGCTGCGGTGTGCGGCTGCGTGAGCTGACCCAGCAGCGCGCCAGCCTGGAGGATGCCTTCATGTCCATGACGGGCGATTCGGTGGAGTACCACGCCACAGCGAGCCCGTCTTTGCCCGCCCAGCCCAACCCGGAGGAAGTTAGCCAGTGATCAACCTCATCCGTTCCGAGTGGATTAAGCTCACGTCCACCAAAGCCCTGTGGTGGACCACATTCCTGGCTCTCGTCATCCCGATTGCGCTGACGGTGATGAGCGGCGTGTTCACCGGCCAGTACGTCGCCAATCCGCCGTCGGACCAGGAACCGTCTACAACGGCCCAGATCCTCGAGGGCCTGTCCGTGGACGGTGCTCTGTCCCAGTTCCTCTTCTTCGGCCTCATGATCATCATGATCCAGGCGGTGATGACGGTCACCACCGAGTATGGTTCCGGCACGGCAAAGACCACCCTGCTGGCCACACCGTCGCGCTGGCCGGTGGCGGTGGCCAAGCTGCTCACCTATGGCACGATCGCCGCGGTGATCTCCTTTGTCACCGCTGTGTTGAGTGTCGTGGGGATGCACTGGGCTGCGGGCCTGAAAATCGAGGATGCGGCTCTGCTGGATCGCGTGTCGCTCGGCGCCGATAGCGCTTGGACGATGATTGGTCGTCTGGTGCTTTACACGGTGCTCAGCGTGGTTATTTCTCTGGGCGTGGGGTATCTGACCCGCAATACGGCCGGCGGCATCGCGTTGCTGCTGCTGTGGAAGCTGGTTTTGGAGGGAATCCTGCTTGGCACGCTGCCCTGGGTGCGGGACCACATCGCCCCGTTCGGTCCGTTCAGCAATATGGACAACGCCGCGCAGATGAAGGATGTGACCGATGCTCCTTGGGGTCAAACGGGATCCATTCTGTACTTTGCGGCGTGGTGTGCGGTGATCTTCGTCCTCGGCGTCATTGCGCTGAAGCGTCGGGACGCCTAGCCCAGCGCGCGCCCGCTAGTCTAGCGAGTAGTCCTGCCTGCGCTGCATGTCATCCACCAGGCTTTCCGCCGCCATGGACAGGTTGCGCAGCGCGGGCACGCCGCGGCGGAGCTTCGCGATGTCCCGGGCATCCATTCGGCGTGTGGCCCCGGCGATAAGCATGGCCCATTCGTCGGTGACCTGGTTCATGACCTCGATGCCGTCATCGGAGAGGAAGAGGTCCTGGGCCCGCCGGTCCAGATCGTTGGCCTGCCGGGTGACCAGGCCTGCGTTGATCAATCGGCGCACCGTGGCGGACACGTTGGAGGCGCGCAGAAACCGTAGGCGCGCGATGTCGGATACCCCGCATCCCGGGTGGTGTGCGATGAACTGCAGCACTTCGATTTCGGACTGGGAGACGGAGAGCTTCTGGTTGGGTCGCTCCATGAGGCGCCGGGTGGCGGAGAGGAAGTCGTACACGGAGGCTGCGATCTCCGCCACGTCGACTTCGGGGAGAACTTCTGCGGCTCGCCGTCCGCGGATGGGCGGGGTGGTTATACCGGTCCGATGGGGCGTCATGGACGGGAGTTTAGCGGCCAGACGTGCAGCGATAGGTACTTTTGTGCAAAACTCATCGGTGCCTACTGTAAGGCGCTGGTGAGCCGGGCCACGTTGTCCAAATAGCGTTCATACCAGGGGCGCCCTCGCCATTCGTCCTCGGTGAGTTCGTGGCTCGCTCGGCGGTATGTGGTGACGACACCATTTAGCGCGTCGAGGGTTCTTCCTGCGCAGGTCATTAAAGTGAGCTCGTAGTTGAGGCTGAAGGAGCGCATGTCCATGTTCGCGCTGCCCATCACGGCCACCTGGTCGTCGGCGATCGCCAGCTTGGTGTGGAGCACAGCGGGGTAGGGGTACTGGAAGATGCGTACGCCCGCTTTGAGCAGTTCCCAGTAGTAGGAGCACTGCGCCCGGTTCACGAGTGATTGGTCCGACTTCTCGGAAACGTAAAGCTCCACGTCCACACCGCGATACGCGGCAGTGGTCACCGCGGCCATGAGGGATTCGTCCGGGATGAAGTAAGGGCTGACGATGCGCAGGCGCTGCTGGGCGTGGTGGGCCATGGAGGTGAACAATCGCAGGTTGGGCTCGGTGCGGAAACCCGGGCCGGAGGGCACGATCTGCATGAGGTCCTCCCCGGTGTCCCGGTTATCGTCATCCAGTTGGGCCGTGCGGACGGAGGGTTCTACGAGGTCGAGGGATTGCCCGGATTCGGTATACCAATCCACGGCGAAGACGGAGTTGATCTCCGTGACAACCGGGCCGGAGAGCTCGGCCATGATGTCCACCCAGTGCCGCTTGTTCTTGCGGTTTTTGCGTACAAGGTAGCTCGAATCGATCATGTTCTGTGAACCGACAAAGGCGGTTTCGCCGTCGATGACCACCAGTTTGCGGTGGTTTCGTAGGTCCGGGCGGCGGAAGCGCCAGCGCCAGGGCTTGAGTGGCAGCATGACCATCCACTCGATGCCGAGGGCATCTAACCGATTGCCGAGCTTGGCGGAGCCGGGGTACTTCAGCGAGCCGATGTGGTCGTAGAGCAGGCGCACCTTGACCCCGCGATCTACGGCCCGGCCCAGCGCCTGGAAGAAGACGTCCGTCGTCTGATCCCAGGCGACGATGTAGATTTCCACGTTCACGTAGCTGCGGGCCCGGTCCACGGCCGCGGCCATCGCTACGATACTGGCTTCGTACTCGCTGTGTAGCGCCTGCAGGGTTCCCCCGGTGGAGGGCAGCGCGGTGAGGTGGCGGTTAAGTCGGACGAGGGCCCGTAGCTCCGGGGTGATTCGCGCCCCTATGGGCACGTCCGGTTCGTGCTCCCCCAGTTGGCGGAGCATGTCGTTGGCCCGCTGCTGGATCATGTGGCGGCGCCGGTTGATGAAGGGGGATCCCATGAGGAAGAACAGCAGAATTCCCACGAAGGGGATGAGGAAGATGGCCAACAGCCACGCCATCGCCGAGGACGGTTTTCGGTCCTGCGGCACCCACCCCAGAGCCACGATCTTCAGGGCATAGTCCGCAACCAATAGTGCGATCTGCCACCACTGGATCTCCGGGGAGAGGTCCAGGACAAAATGTGTCCAGCTATCCCAAACCATAGGTCACTACTACAGGTGCGTGGTCTGAGGCGCCTTTGCCTTTGCGTTCATCCCGGTCCACCCGGGCCGACTCGGGGGCGATGCCCCGGGCGAACTGCAAATCGATGCGCATCCCCTCATTCTTGCTGAAGCGCATGGCTTGGTAATCCCAATAGGTGTACTCATTCTCCACGAGCGCGGTGGCCTGCGTCATGCCAGCCGCCTCCAGGTCCGCCAAGGCCTGGCGCTCCCGAGGGGTCACGTGGGTGCGCCCGTTGAACACCTCCCGGTCCCAAACGTCCTCGTCCCGCGGAGCGATGTTGAAATCCCCGGTTAGGCACAGCTTGGATGGGGCCTCATCCGCGGCATAGGTGGCCAGAGCCTCCAACCAGGCCAGTTTGTAGGTGTAGTGGGGGTCGCAGATCTCCCGGCCATTGGGGACGTAGAGGCTCCACACCTCCACGCCGCCGCAGATGGCGCCGATGGCCCGCGCTTCCTGCTCCTGGGTGGCGGTGAGGTCCTTGGCAAAGCCCGGCTGCCCGAAGTCCGTCCGCACGTCCTTCAGTCCCACCCGGGAGAGCAGGGCCACCCCGTTGAAGGCATGAAGGCCGTGATGGGCTTGTTCGTAGCCGGTGCTGGAGAAGTCCGGGAACTGCTCGTCCGTGCACTTCGTCTCCTGGAGGCACAACACGTCCACATCCGAACGTTCCAGAAAGTCCCGCACGCGCTCGGTTCGGGTGCGCACGGAGTTGATGTTCCAGGTGGCGATCCGCATGGGCACCACACTACCCACCGGTCGGCGGTGCGAATCCCCCCGCTGTTACTCCCGGTGGTTGTCCGTGCTGGCCACGGTGATGCAGCGGTGGCGGTGGTGCTCGGAGAAACCCAGTCGCTGGTACAGCGCGCGGCCGGGCGTATTGCTCTGCACCACTTGTAGATACGCGCCCGAAGCACCTTCTCGGCGGCCCCAGTGCAACATGGCGATGCCCAGGAGGGTGCCCAGGCCCTGGCGTCGATAAGAGGGAGCGACCTCCACCGCCGAATACCCCAACCATTGCCGCCCACCGCCATGGGTGACGGTCCCTCGAGTGATGGCAGCCAACTGGCCATCGAGGAGCACGCGCCCGAAGCCCAGGTGGCCCTCGATGCGCTGGGACAGCAGCCGGAGCGCATGCCGGGGCAGGGGCTGGCCCCGGAAGTGGTACATGGACAGCCACTGCTCCTCCGGGGCGGGGTCGATCTGGACCTGCAGGCCATGCGAGGAAGGGGTGCCCCCCGGTCCCAGGCGGGCATCCATCCCCTCCGGCAGCGGCGGGAGGTCGGTGAGGTCGCGCGTCATGACGACGATCTCCGGACCCACGTCGGCTGAGGCGACGCCCTGGGCCGGGCGGCCAATCCGATCGGGGATCAGCAGGCGGGTCGGCAGGTGGTGCTCGGCGTAGAAGCGCTGGATCGCCGCCAGAGGAACGGGCTGGGTGCTGGCTTCCGGGGCCAGGGGGACGGCAGAGTTGCTCCGCTCCGTAATGCCATCGCCGGCGCGGGCGAGCCAGCCGCCGAACCACTGGTTGTGCAGGCCCGGGAAGGCCGCTGCTGTGGCTTCCTCCACCGCGCGGATATCGCGATTGCGGACCGGGCGGGCGCTGAGCGTCTTGAGCACGACGACGTCCTCATGGGGGATGGTGATGCCCGCGTCATCTTCCCCGTTGTACGTTGACGGGTGTGCTGGCGTTATAACCCCGGTGTTCCCAACAGCCTTGGCCCGCGCCTGCGGGCGCACCCGAAGCGGGTCGATGCTCAGCAACTCGCCGATCACATCCGTGACCGTGGGCCCGGAGGACCCCTCGCGCTCCTCAGCCGGTAGCAGCCGCCGCACAATGACCCGCGCGCCGGGCACGATACTCACGGGATCCGTGCGCCGGGAGACGGGAAAGCCCAGCCCCACCTCCCGCGCACCCGCCCGAGAAGCGGAGATGTCCGTGTCGCGCCGTTCAGTCGTCATGGCCGAAGGGGTCCTTATCCACTCCCGGGGTCCAGGTGTGCCCCGGGGTCACCCACCCCTCGGCCCTGATCGCCTTCTTTGCCGCCCGCCGCCAACGGCCGATCGTCTTGTCCGTGTAGAGGAATCCATCCAGGTGGCCCACCTCGTGCTGCAGGCACCGGGCGAAAAAGCCCGTCCCCTCGACGTCGACTGGCTGGCCCTGCTCGTCGAAGCCCGTGACCCGTGCCCACTGCGCCCGCCCGGTGGGGAAGGAGTAGCCCGGCACGGACAGGCATCCCTCCTCGTCGTCCTCCTCGTCCGGCATGGTCTCTGGAATTTCGGAGGTCTCCAGCTCTGGATTGATCACGCACCCCCGGCGCATGGTGCCCTTGTGGGGGCCGTCGATATCCGGGCAGTTGTAGACGAACAGCCGCTCCGTCCGGCCCACCTGGTTGGCGGCAAGGCCCACCCCGTGGGCCGCGTCCATCGTCGCGTACATGTCCGCGATGAGCGCCTGGATTTCCGCGCTGGGAGCGAGCCCGCCCAGCTCTACCGGGCGGGTGGGGTTGTGCAGGACGGGATCACCGGCGATCACGATGGGGAGGATGCTGGGGGAGGACATGGCCCCTTAGTTTAGGCACTAAGGTCTATGGCCATGCTCAGTGCTGAGGACAAGCGGATGCTGGCCTTCGAACGCCAGTGGTGGCTGCAACGCGGGGCCAAGAACGAACGCATCCGCGAGGAGTTTCACATGGAGCCGGTGCGCTACTTCCAGATCCTCAACGCGCTCATCGAGCGCCCGGAAGCCTTGGAACACGACCCGGTGCTGGTGCGCACGTTGCTGCGTCGCCGCGAAGGGGAACGGTAGGCTAGTTCCGTGACTGAACCGCACCGCCCGCGCCACGCGCTCGACGAAGATCCCGCTTTCGCCGTCCCGGCCGAAGCCCCAGAAACCACCGAACCCTCCCCGGGGCTGCCCCTGCGCGGTCTGGCCATGGTCCTGCTGGCCGTTGGGGCCCTGCTCGCCGCATGGGGGGCATTCAGCTTCTTCGGGGGATCTGACGGGGACCAGTCCACCAACGCCGCGCAGAGCGCCGCCACGTCCAGCGCGCGCATCTCCACCGTCCCCTCCGCGCCCCCGGCGTCTAGCAGCGCCGCCGCCCAGCCCAGGGGTTCCCAGCAGCCCCCCGCACCCAGCAGTGAGCCCCCGCGCGATGGCGGGGCCGCCGCCGGAAGCGGCACCGGCAACCAAGGGGCTCAGGTGGACCGCGCCCGCACCTACGTCACCGTGCTGAACAACAGCCCGGTGCAGGGCCTGGCCGGGGATACGGCGGGTAAGCTGCGCGGCCGCCAATGGGCCAACACCGGGGTGGGGAACCTCCCGGATACGCAGTATCGATTCCCGCGCTCCGTTGTTCTCTATCCCGCTGGGGACGCCAATGCCCGCGCCGCGGCCGAAAGCGTCGCATCCGATTTGGGCCTGCCCGCCGAGCAGCGCACCCCAGAGATCGATCGTTCCCTGGGCGGCGCCCGCATGCAGCAGGGCCCCAACCCCGGGGCGGTGGTCGTGGTGACCACCAACGATCTGGGTCGATAGCACGTCGCTATACTGAGCCGCATGGATTTTCCGCCCTCCCGACCCACTGTGGGCATTGAATGGGAGGTCTGCCTCGTGGACCGCAAGTCCCGTGAGCTCGTCCCGCGCGCCGGGGATCTGCTGGACCTCATGGACGAGCGCCACCCCGGGCACCGCGTGACCCGCGAGTTCATGGCGAACACGGTGGAGCTGGTCACCGGCATCCACGATGACGTTCCCGCCGCCGTGGCGGACCTGCGCGAGCAGCTAGGCCAGCTCTACGAGTGCGCAGACATCATGGGCGTGGACCTGTTTAGCGCCGGAACCCACCCCTTCGCGGATTGGGGGGACCAGCAGATGAGCGACAAGGCCTCCTACCGGGAGATCATCGAGCGCACCCAGTATTGGGGGCGCCAGATGATCATCTTCGGGATCCACATGCACGTGGGGGTGGGTAGCAAGGAGAAGGTGTGGCCCATCATCAACGCGGTTATGACCCACTACCCCCACGTGCTGGCCGCCTCCGCCTCCTCCCCCGCCTGGGAGGGGTTGGATACCGGCTATGCCTCCAACCGGACCCTGCTGTACCAGCAGCTCCCCACGGCCGGCCTGCCCTACCAGTTCACCACCTGGCAGCAGTGGGAGGAGTTCAACCGGGACCAAGACCGCTCCGGGGTGATCAGCCACACCGGGTCCATGCATTTCGACGTGCGGCCCTCCAAGTACGGCACGATCGAGATCCGCTTCGCGGACGCCACGATGGCGGTGTGGGAGGTCGCCGCCCTGAGTGCCTATGTGCACTGCCTGGTTTTGTATTTTGAGCGCGCCTACGATGCCGGCCAGCCGCTGCCGATCCTGCAGCCCTGGCACGTCGCGGAGAACAAGTGGCGGGCCGCCCGCTATGGGTTGCAGGCCCTCATCATCACGGACCGGGAAACCACCGAAAAGCAGGTGGCCGGGGAGCTGCGGCAGTGGGTTGACCGGCTCATGCCCCTGGCCCGGGAGCTGCACTGCGCCGAGGAGCTCTCCGGCATTCTGCGGATCCTGGAAACCGGCGGGGACTATGCCCAGTTGCGCCGGGCGGCGCGGGCGGCCGGCGCAGCCCTAGAGCCGGGGGTACGCACCCGCGGCGATGCCGGGGCGGAGGAGGGCTTCACCCAACCGCACGCCTGGCGCGCGGCCGTGGACCTCAATGTGGAGACGCTGCGGGCCTCCCTCGCCGAAGGGGCATAGACCCTTCGGCTCGAAAAGTGGGGACCGCGTTGGGTGGGGGTGGCGTCCTAAAGGAAGAGGACGCCGACCCTAGCGCCGATGCAGACCCCTAGCGCAGGTGCAGACGAGTGGCCGCGCTGCACAGGGCGCTGGCGATCGACAAATCCCGATTGGACCCGAACCCGACCGCCCAGACGCGCTTGCGCTTGTGGACGGTGTAGATGAAGGTAACGGTGGCCTCGAAGATGTCGTACTGGTGAAACTCCGCGATCTCCACGGCATACCCGTGATCGGCGAGGACCTCGCTCATGGCGCTCGCAACCCCCATGGCGGTGATGGAGACCTGGGTGCCGATGCCGTCGGAGCGCAGCCCGGTCATGCCGATCTCGTAGCCGAAGCGCCCGGAGGACTGCCGGGAGGAGTACCAGGACTCCACGCGAATATCGGCCGGGGCGTAGGTGTTGATGAAGCTCTTCCAGTCCAGGCCGCGGGCTTCCTCGCGCATGGCCTTCGGCAAGCGGCGCCCGAAGCGGGAGCGGAAGGGATCCTCCGCGAAAGTGCGGGTGCGTTGGCGGCGCTTCTCAATCCGGGAGGGGTTGGCCTCCGTGAAGGTCACGGCCGTGGAGCGGCGCAAATTCGGTTGAGCGGAATAGATCGGCTGCTCGCTATAGAACTCCGGGCGGGCGAAGCGGATGATGGTGGTGGGTTCGGCGGCGGTGTCGGTGAACATGTTTTTCGATCGGTCCTTGGAGGGTCGTGGCTGGTGCAGATGGTTGTCCGTCGGACCGACGCTTAAGCGGTGTACGCGGTTAACCCCGGTTGTGGAGGGGTCAGTCCGCGCCTCCACCCGGGTTGGGTACTCGCTTAAGAAGGGTGCTCATGGGCTAACAATGTAACGCGGTTCACTGGGTCTGGCAAACGTCTGCGGCGGTGCGGGCGAGGAAGAGCAGCTCGGCGGCGGCGATGGCGGCAATCTCCTCCGGGTGGACCGATTCATCCGCGGAGTGGATGCGGCAACTGGGTTCCTCGATGCCGTAGAGGGCCAGCTCCGCCTCGGGGTAGGCAGTCAGCAGCTTGTTGGTCAGGGGGATGGAGCCGCCGGAGGCGACCTCGGCGGTGGGCTTGTCGTACACGTCCGCTAGCGCCGTCATGAGGCGTTGCAGCGCGGGGCCGGAAGTGTCGGCGCTGAAGGGTTCTGCGGTGGAGAGCCGCTCGATCTCCATGAGGGCGTTGGGCCGGTTGCGTTCGAGGTGGGCGACGAGGAGGTCCTGGCACTCCTTGGGGTCCCGCCCCGGGGGGACGCGCAAGCTGATCACCGCTGCGGCGGCGCCGGGGACGGCGTTGATGGCATCCGCGACGGATAGGGAGTCTAGGCCGGTGACGGTGATGGAGGCGTTGGCGACCGTGAGGTCGTTGGGGGCATAGTTACGGTCCGTCCCGAGGACGTCTACTCCATTGAGGACGCCCGCGTTATCGCGGAACGTGGCCTCCGTGGGGCCCGCGCCCTCCCAGTGGGTGGTAGGGGTGAGGCCCTCAACGGCCACGAGGCCGTCCTCGTCGTGGAGGGTGCCGAGGAGGCGGATGAGCTCCAGGAGGGCATCCGGGGCGGCGCCGCCGAACTGGCCGGAGTGCATGGGTTGGGCGATGGTCTTCAGGGTGACCTGAACGGGGCAGGAGCCGCGCAGTGCCGTGCAGACGGCGGGCTCGCCGAGAGCGTCGTTGCCGGAATCGGCGATGAGGAAGGTTTCCGCGGCGAAGAGCTCCGGGCGTTCGGCCAGCAGGTCCTCTAGGCCGTAGCCCCCGCGCTCCTCCGAGCCCTCCACGACGATGCGCAGTCCCAGGTTTCGCAGTTCTGGGTGGCCGCCGTCGGCCAGCGCCTGGAGGGCGCGCAGGACGGCCAGGTGGACAGCGACATGGCCCTTGCAATCGGCCGTGCCCCGGCCGTACCAGCGCCCCTCGCGCTCGGTGAGGGTCCAGGGGTCCGAGGTCCACTCGGCGGTGTCCCCGGCGGGCTGGACGTCGTAGTGGGAGTACAGCAGGATCGTGGGGTATCCCTCGGCGGCGGGGCGGTGGCCGATGACGGTAATGGAACCGTCGCTGGTGGTCACGGGCTCCACGTTAACGCCGGCGGCGCGGAAGGCCTCTACCACCCAGGCGGCGGCGGAGGCGTTGGCTTCTTCCAGGCCGGGGGTGGAGTGGACGCTGGGGAAGGCGACGAGTTCACCGAGGTCCTGGCGTACCGTGGGCATCTGCTCGGCGATGAGGGCGCGCACGTCAGTAGGGGTGATGGGGGCTCCGGGGGCGGGTGAATTGGAGGTCGTCATGAGCCCCACCGTAGTACTCCATTAATCTTGCAGTCGGCCGAGGTGAGTGCTAGAACGGGGGCTAGCACTTTAGCCTTTGGAGTGCCAGCACAAATCTGTACATCCGTCAGATGCAGTGAGGGTGGGCGCCGCGACATTCGCCCATCCGCGCCGTCGCGGGCGCTGGGTCTGATCTACGCGTGTCGCGCCAACTCTAAACGGAGGATCAAAGCCAGATGGCGAAGATGATCGCATTCGACGAAGAAGCACGCCGTGGTCTGGAAAAGGGTCTGAACACCCTGGCAGACGCGGTCAAGGTCACTCTCGGCCCCAAGGGCCGCAACGTGGTCCTGGAGCGCAAGTGGGGCGCCCCGACCATCACCAACGACGGTGTCACCATCGCTCGTGAGATCGAGCTGGAGGACCCCTACGAAAAGATCGGCGCCGAGCTGGTCAAGGAAGTAGCCAAGAAGACCGACGACGTCGCTGGCGACGGCACCACGACCGCCACCGTCCTGGCCCAGGCACTGGTTCGCGAAGGCCTGCGCAACGTTGCTGCGGGCTCTAACCCCATGGGCATCAAGCGCGGCATCCAGGCCGGCGTGGAAAAGGTCACCCAGGAGCTGCTGACCACCGCCAAGGAGATCGAAACCAAGGAGCAGATCGCTGCGACCGCCGGTATCTCCGCCGCCGACGAGGAGATCGGCAAGCTCATCGCCGAGGCCATGTACAAGGTCGGCGATGGCCAACTGAACAAAGACGGTGTGATCACCGTGGAGGAGTCCAACGCCTTCGGCGTGACCCTGGAAGTCACCGAGGGTATGCGTTTCGACAAGGGCTACATCTCCGGATACTTCGCCACCGACATCGAGCGCGGCGAGGCTGTGCTGGAGGATCCCTACATCCTGCTGGTGTCCAGCAAGATCAGCAACGTCAAGGACCTGCTGCCGCTGCTGGAGAAGGTCATGCAGTCCGGCAAGCCGCTGCTCATCGTGGCCGAGGACATCGAGGGCGAGGCTCTGTCCACCCTCGTCGTCAACAAGATCCGCGGCACCTTCAAGTCCGTGGCCGTCAAGGCCCCCGGCTTCGGTGATCGCCGCAAGGCCCAGCTTCAGGACATCGCTATCCTCACCGGTGGCCAGGTCATCGCCGAGGAGGTGGGCCTGTCCCTGGAGACCGCAGACCTGCCCCTGCTCGGCACCGCCCGCAAGGTCGTTGTGACCAAGGACGACACGACCATCGTGGATGGCGCCGGTTCCACCGAGCAGCTGGCCGGCCGGATCAAGCAGATCCGCCAGGAGATCGAGAACGCGGACTCCGACTACGACCGGGAGAAGCTGCAGGAGCGGCTGGCCAAGCTCTCCGGCGGTGTGGCTGTGCTGCAGGTGGGCGCTGCTACCGAGGTGGAGCTCAAGGAGCGCAAGCATCGCATCGAGGACGCTGTGCGCAACGCCAAGGCTGCCGCAGAAGAGGGCATCGTCGCCGGCGGCGGCGCCTCCCTGCTGCAGGTTGCCCACGTTCTGGAGGACAACCTGGGCCTGGAGGGCGACGAAGCTACCGGCGTGCAGATCGTGCGCGCTGCCCTGTCCTCCCCGCTGAAGCAGATCGCCCACAACGCCGGTATGGAACCGGGCGTGGTCGTTGACCGCGTGGCCAACCTCCCCGCAGGCCAGGGACTCAACGCCGCTACCGGCGAGTACGTGGACCTACTGGAGGTGGGCATCTCCGATCCGGTGAAGGTGACCCGCTCTGCCCTGCAGAACGCCGCCTCAATCGCGGGCTTGTTCCTCACCACCGAGGCCGTCGTGGCCGACAAGCCGGAGCCCGAGGCACCGGCTATGCCCGGTGGCGACGAGATGGGCGGCATGGGCGGTTTCTAACTGCCCCTGTCCTCAGCGGTCCGGTCGGTACCTCTTGACCGAGGGGCTTGAAGGCCCGCTGGGAAAACGTAGGACCCGAAGAACCCCACCCGCTTTTGCGGTGGGGTTCGTTTCTTGCCCGACCTGGCCTTGCCCTCCGGGCCGACCGGCGCAACGCCGCCTCCTCGGGCCGACCGGCAACCCGCCCCGAGACGCCGCCACGGTTAGTCCGGGGGACGAGGAGGTCACGGAAAGATCACGGAATTGAGTGGCGCCTCCGAGGACTTTTCGGGCCTTTTGAAAAAGTTGTCTGCACCCTGTAACGCTAGCCAAAAGTGCAGTTCAGCGCGTCAAAAACATGGGGTAAACACAAGGTGAACAGAGGGGATTGAATCCCAGGAGTACCCCCGAATTGGGGCAAAATGTAACACTTTCCGTGGTTTTCCCCTCCCCGGGGTTGTGACCAAACTGAAACCCGCTATTCTCCTTGCTTAGACGGGCTCGTGAAGAGACGTCGGACACCTCCAAAATCGCCAGAACTCGCGCTGGCAACAACCTCATCAAGGGAGTATTTTCTCATGGGCATCTCTGACATCGTTGACCTCTTCGGCCAGATCAAGACCTTCATCAGCGGCTTCTCCTCCATCTTCGGCGGCCTGAAGGACATCCTGGGCACCATCGCTACCTGGGCTGGCGCTGAGGAGTAAGCTCTAGCTCTTCCAAGAGCTAACTCGACCCCGGCTTCGGCCGGGGTTTCTTTTACGCCCACGCGATCTGCTTCCTCCCACCCGCCAGCGGTTCACCTCACTAGACTGGTAATCATTGCCAGGGCGAGAAAGTCCCACCCCAGGCCGAGAGAACGATCGCACTCGAGAACAGGAGCACGCCCGCCATGTCTGAGGCCCACACCGAGGCTCAATCCGAGGGGAACCAAGACGCTACAGAGGAGTTCCACATGGTGGATCTCGCGGCCACGGAGGGGTACCTCGTGGACGATTCGGACGAGGATGACCCCACCCTCATCACCCCGGACGGCCACCGGGTGGACACCTGGCGGGACGATTACCCTTACCCCGAGCGCATGAGTCGTGAGGAGTACGAGTCCACCAAGCGCTCCCTGCAAATCGAGCTGCTGAAGTGGCAGAACTGGACGAAGGATACGGGTCAGAAACACATCATCCTCTTCGAGGGCCGGGACGCCGCCGGCAAGGGGGGCACGATCAAGCGCTTCAACGAGCACCTCAACCCCCGCGGTGCCCGCACCGTCGCCCTGGAAAAGCCCACCGAGCGCGAATCCACCAGTTGGTACTTTCAGCGCTACATCGAGCACCTGCCCTCCGGCGGGGAGATCGTCTTCTTCGACCGCTCCTGGTACAACCGCTCCGGGGTGGAGCGCGTCATGGGCTTCTGCACGGCTGGCCAGCATGCCGAGTTTTTGCGGGAGGTCCCGATGCTGGAGAACATGCTTATGGGTTCCGGGATTTCCGTGACCAAGCTGTGGTTCTCCGTGACCCAGAAGGAGCAGCGCACCCGCTTCGCCATCCGCCAGGTAGACCCGGTGCGCCAGTGGAAGCTCTCCCCGATGGACCTGGCCTCCCTGGACCGCTGGGACGACTACACCCGGGCGAAGGAGGAGACCTTCCGCTACACGGACACGAACGAATCCCCGTGGATCACGATCAAGTCCAACGACAAAAAGCGCGCCCGCATCAACGCTATGCGCTACGTCCTCAGTAAGTTCGAGTACACGGGCAAGGATCATGAAGTGGTGGGGGAGCCGGATCCGAAGATCGTCAAACGTGGCCGCGACCAGATCGGCGATTAACCGCCCCTTTTTGGCCGCAGATCATCCTTGTCATCTGAACTGCCCGGGTGGTTGATCGGGCCCGGCATGTCTGCCCGCCTAGCTTGTCGAAGCGCCCGGATTTCCTACCTGCCCGGTGGCCGTCGCCTAATCCTCGTCGGCGGCGATGATGGACTTCGCCAACTTGCGCAGGTGCTTGAGCTGCTTGGAGGTGGACTCGTCCAGGGCCTCGTCCTCTGCAGCGTGAACCAGTGGTTGCAGGGCGGAGTGGGCCTTGCGCCCCTTCT
Source organism: Corynebacterium heidelbergense (assembly GCF_028609845.1). Lineage (NCBI taxonomy): Bacteria > Bacillati > Actinomycetota > Actinomycetes > Mycobacteriales > Corynebacteriaceae > Corynebacterium > Corynebacterium heidelbergense. Next base: position 344,906 of record NZ_CP063191.1, read on the forward strand.
TGGTCACGGAGATGATTTGCCGACGGCGGTCCTTCGGGTCCTTCACCCGCTTGGCCAGGCTGCGCTCCTCCAGGGAGTCCACGAGGCGAACCATGTCCGAGCGGTCCACGCCGAGGATCTCCCCTAGGGTGGCCTGGCTGGCGGCATCCCCGGCGACTAGGCAAGTGAGGATCCAGTACTCGCGCAGGTTGAACCCCTCGGCGGCGAGGGCCTGCTCAACGTGGTCGCGGGTGCGGCGACGGAGGCGCTCGAGCTGGAAGGAGGGGGAGGACAACAAGTCCGAGGGGAGGGGCATGGACTCACGCATGCCCCTAGTCTACGTCCAATGGTGGGGGTTGTCTAACAGTGGGGTATGCCCACTATCTAGCGGGTCTGCTACTTGGAGTTTCGCACGATCGGGAGATCCGCATCCCGCCAGCCGGAGGTGCCGTTGGCCACGTTGATGGCCTCCACACCATTCATTTCCAGCCACTGGCAGGCCCGCGCGGACCGGCCCCCGGAGAGGCAGATGACGTAGACGTCCCGGTTGAGGTCCAACTCCCCGTAGCGCTGCTGGAGTTCGGACAGGGGAAGGTTCGTGGCCCCCTCGGCGTGCCATTCAATGAATTCGTCTGCCTCGCGCACATCGACTAGCTGCGCGTCGGCCGGCACGTCGGTGGGCTGGACGGTCTCAAACTGAAAGTCGCTCATACTTCCGCATTCTATGCCAGCGGGGGCGACATGCCCCCTAGCCCTGGTAGCGCTCGACAGCCTCGGCGAGGATGCGCTCTGCCTCGGCGGCCTCACCCCAACCGGAGCCCTGAACGTCCTTGCCCGGCTCCAAGTCCTTGTAGTGAGTGAAGAAGTGCTCGATCTCGGAGCGAGTGAACTGGTCCACGTCGCCCAGGTCCTGAATGTGGCTGAAGCGCACGTCATCCACAACGCACAGCAGCTTGTCATCGCCGCCGGCTTCATCCGTCATCTTGAACACACCGACCGGGCGGGCCTTCACAATGACCCCGGGGAACACCGGCTCCGGCAGAATCACGAGGGCATCCAGGGGGTCCCCATCCTCACCGAGGGTGTGGTCGATGAACCCGTAGTCGGCCGGGTAGGCCATGGGGGTGAATAGGTAGCGGTCGAGGAAGACCTTGCCGGTCTCGTGGTCTACCTCGTACTTGTTTCGAGAACCCTTGGGAATCTCGATGGTGACTTCGATGCTGGTGGCCATTTGGGTAAACCAACCATCCTTCGTGTGCTCGTTGAGATAAAGGGAGTCAAAGAACTCCCCGCTATACTAGCGGCCCTGCAACCCCCCGACCGATTTGAAGGCGGACGTAAACAACCATGAGCACCTCCACCGCCAAGCCCGCCGGGCGCCCGCAGGGGCGACGGGGCATCCTTCGCCTGCCCGTCCGCTGGCTGGTGGCAATCCTTGTGTTCCTGCTGGTTCTGGTCCTGCTCATTGCTGCCGCCGTGTGGTTCGCAGGGGCCCACCGTTACACGGTCCAGGCTGCGCCGGAGCCGGCCGTCCCCCAGCCCCTGGTAACCCCCGCCCGGCCCACGGCCGCCCCTCCAGCGCAGATGAACCTCGGGGCGGCGGCAGCGGACCCCGCCTTGGGCAAGCTCTCCGCCCACGTCACTGATCTCGAGACCGGTCAGGTCCTCTTCGCGCAAGATGAGGGAAAGCCGCTGGTCCCGGCGTCCGCAGCAAAATTGACCACGTTCGCCGCCAGCACCCTGACCCTCCCCCGGGACCACCGCCTGGCCACCAGAGTTCTCCAGAACAGCCCGGAGGAGCTGGTCATCCGGGGCGAGGGCGATGTGACCCTGGAAAAGTCCCCCGGCAGTGGCTTCTTCACGGGGCCGGCCAGTGTGCAGGACCTGGCGCAACAGGTCCGGCGCTCGCTCGGCGCGGATGTGGGCAAGATCGAACGCATTAGGGTGGACAACAACGTGCGGGAATCCGCCCTGTTCAACCCTACGTGGGACCGCAAGGACATCGGCGGAGGGAACGTCACCAACCTGGACGCCGTCATGCTCGACGCCGGGCGATTGGATCCCTCCGATAGCTACTCGCCGCGCAGTGAGCACCCCGGGCAGGACGTCGCCGCCAATCTCGCCGATCAGCTCGGCCTGAGCGGCGTGGATACGGGGGTGACCGATGGGGGTCAGGTCGCGGGCGGATCCGGCGGCCGGGAGGTGGCCAAAGTGGAATCCGCCCCGTTGAGCGTGCGGCAGCGGGACATGATGGTCCACAGCGACAACCTGCTGGCGGAGGCCATCGGCCGCGAAATCGCAGCGGCCGCCGGGAAACCGGCTACCTTCGACGGGGCCACCCAGGCCACCCTGGAGATATTGCGCAGCCACGGCATCGATACCGAGGGTGCCGTGCTCAAAGACAACTCCGGAATGAGCGGGGACGATCGCCTCACCGCCCGTACTCTCGACAGCATCCTCGCCAACGCGGACCTGCGCGGGAAGCTGGAGGAACTGCCCGTTGCCCACGCCGAGGGCACATTGTTGACCCGGTTTGGTCAGGGGAGCGGTGCCGAGGATGCCGCCGGGCGGGTGCGCGCCAAGACGGGGACCCTGTCCGGTGTCAACGCGCTGGCCGGTAGCGTCACCACAAAATCCGGGCGGCCGGTGAGCTTCGCCTTCCTGTCCAACGCCTCCGAGGCGGATTCGGCCCGGCCCGCGCTTGATCGCCTCGCCGCGGCGCTGTACCGCCAGTAGGGGGGCCGGGGTGAGTTGGGGTGAAAACCGCGGGAGCACGCTGAGCCCCGTTCGGGCGTGGCTGGACGAGCTGGACCGGGAGTACCCCGAGCAGGCGCGGGACCTGCGGCAGGGTCCGGTGGTGGTGGGTGTTTCCGGCGGAGCGGACTCCCTGGCTCTGTTGGATGCCTGCGTGAAAGTGCTGGGGGCTGCAGCAGTCCGGTCCGTGACGGTGGATCATCAACTGCAGGAGGGTTCCGGGCAGGTGGCCCGGGAGGCGGCGGAGTGTGCCCGGTCCTGGGGGGTAGCGGCGGAGGTTCGGGCGGTGGAGGTGTCCGGACGTGGGGAGGCGGGGGCGCGTCAGGCCCGCTATACGGAGCTGGGCCGGGCGGCAGCAGGGCGGCCGGTGCTGGTGGCGCACACGGCGGACGACGATGCCGAGGGCTTGCTGCTCGGACTCGCCCGGGGTTCCGGGGGCAATTCGCTGGCGGGGTTGCGGCCGGTGGCGTTGCAGCACCCGGCGGTGCGGGCGGGGGCCGCGTGGGTGGGCCGGCCCCTGCTGGCGGTGACGCGGGCACAAACCGAGGCCGCCTGCGCCCGAGCGGGGGTGGACTTCTGGCGGGACCCCCACAACACCGACGCGCGGTTTCTGCGCAGTCGGGTTCGCGCGGAGGTGCTGCCGGTCCTAGAGGAGGTGCTGGGTCCTGGGGTGGGCGGTTCTCTGGCGCGTAGCGCGCAGATGCTGCGGGAGGATGCGATTGTTCTGGACGCCAGCGCCCGGGCACTCGTCGAGCGGGCCCTCACGCCGGACGGGGAGCTGCGCTGCGCGGTGCTGGCGTGCGAGCCAGTGGCGCTGCGGACCCGGGCGGTGAAGTTGTGGCTGGCCGAGGGTCCGCGGGCGGGGGCGGTGACGCATGCTCAACTGCGGGCGGTGGACGCACTGGTGGCGCAGTGGCGGGGCCAGGGTGGGGTGGCTGTGCCGTGGCCTACAATGAACCCCATCCGCCGTACTCACCGGCTTGTGGTCCGGCGTGAAGCGGCATTGCTCCGCCTGGTTGAGGTGGAGCGGTTGCGGTAGACAACGACGAGGCCGAGGACGTGAGAAGTACCAGCATGCACAGTGCAGATTTTTCCGGGGATGTGCCGCCGAACGCTTACGGCGAGGATGTGGAGAGCGTGCTCATCGATGAGGCCACGCTGCAGGCCCGTATCCGGGAGATGGCCCACGCCACCTCGGAGCGGTTTCGGGATGCCCCGGATGATCTGATTTTGGTCTGTGTGCTCAAAGGGGCGGTGTTCTTCATTACCGACTTCGCGCGGGCCTTGGACGTTCCCACCCAGGTGGAGTTCATGGCCGTGTCCTCCTATGGCAATGCGACGTCCTCCTCGGGGGTGGTGCGCATCCTCAAGGATTTGGATCGGGACATCGCCGGCCGGGATGTGGTGATCGTGGAGGACATCATCGATTCGGGTCTCACCCTCTCCTGGCTAATGAAAAACCTTCGCAATAGGAACCCTCGGTCCCTATCTGTCGTTACGCTATTGCGCAAGCCAGACGCGGTGAAGGTCACCATCGAGCAAATGGCGGACGTGGGTTTCGATATCCCCAATGAATTCGTGGTGGGATATGGCCTCGACTTCGCCGAGCGCTATCGGGACCTGCCCTACGTGGGCACACTGCGCAAGTCCGTGTACGAATGACGCGCCTTCCCCGGCGCCGGAATAGGAAATATGGCCAAGTCGAAGGTTTTGCGGATCGCCGGTTTAGTCGCGGCGCTGCTCATCGCGATTTACGCATTCAGCGTGCTCAGCGACGATTCCCGGGGTTTCTCCAAAGTGGATACCTCCGTGGCGCTGGCCCAGTTGAACGAGAAGAACGTCTCTGAGGCCCGCATCAATGATCGCGAGCAAGAGCTGCAGCTCAAGCTGAAGAAGCCGATCAACGCCGATGGCAAGGACGGCGTGGAGCAGATCACCGCGCAATATCCCGCACGGACGGGGGAGAAGATTTTCGACGCCGTTCAGGGCGCGCAGGTAGATAAGTACGACACAAAGGTCACACAGGATTCCATTTTAGGATCCATCCTCCTCACGATCATCCCCATGGTGCTCGTCCTGGGCCTGCTCATGTTCTTCCTGTCCAAGATGCAGGGCGGCATGGGGCCGATGAGCTTTGGCAAGTCGCGCGCCAAGCAGCTAAACAAGGATCACCCGGACACGACCTTCGACGACGTCGCCGGCGCAGATGAGGCGGTGGAGGAGCTCGACGAGATCCGCGACTTCCTCTCCGATCCGACGCGCTACGAGACGCTGGGGGCAAAGATCCCCCGGGGCGTGCTACTTTACGGGCCGCCCGGTACCGGTAAGACGCTGCTGGCCCGCGCCGTCGCCGGGGAAGCCGGGGTGCCCTTCTTCTCGATCTCCGGGTCGGATTTCGTGGAGATGTTCGTCGGCGTGGGCGCCTCCCGCGTGCGCGACCTCTTCGCCCAGGCCAAGGAGAATGCGCCGTGCATCATCTTCGTGGACGAGATTGATGCGGTGGGCCGTCAGCGCGGGGCCGGTATGGGTGGTGGCCACGACGAGCGGGAGCAGACGCTGAACCAGTTGCTCGTGGAGATGGATGGCTTCGGTGACCGCGAGGGTGTGATCCTCATGGCCGCTACCAACCGCCCGGACATCCTCGACCCGGCCCTGCTTCGCCCGGGCCGGTTCGACCGGCAAATTCCGGTGTCCAATCCGGATCTTTCCGGCCGGGAGCAGATCCTGCGCGTGCACGCCAAGGGCAAGCCAATTGCCCCGGATGTGGACCTGAAGTCGCTGGCAAAGCGCACTGCGGGCATGTCCGGTGCCGACCTGGAGAACGTGCTCAACGAGGCGGCGCTGCTCACTGCCCGGGTCAACGGCAGCATCATCACGGCCGATGCCCTGGAGGAGGCGACGGACCGCGTCGTGGGCGGGCCCCGCCGCAGCTCCAAGATCATCTCGGAGCAGGAGAAGAAGGTCACCGCCTACCACGAGGGCGGGCACACGCTGGCGGCGTGGGCCATGAAGGACATCGAGCGCGTGTACAAGGTCACCATCCTTGCCCGCGGCCGCACCGGCGGGCATGCCATGACCGCGCCCGAGGACGATAAGGGCATGTACAACCGCTCAGAGCTATTCGCTCGTCTCGTCTTCGCCATGGGTGGGCGCGCCGCCGAGGAGCTGGTTTTCGGCAACCCCACCACGGGTGCCAGCGCCGATATCGAGATGGCGACGAATGTCGCCAAGGCCATGGTCACCGAGTACGGCATGAGCCCATCCATCGGAGCCGTGAAGTTCGGCGAAGAGCAGGGTGATCCCTTCGTGGGCAGGGGCGGCGGCGGCCAGTTCGCCCCCTCCCAGGCCGTCGCGGGAACCATCGACTCGGAGGTCCGCCGCCTCATGGACCGGGCCCAGGCCACCGCCTACGCCGTGCTGCGGGAAAACCGCGCCTACCTGGACAAGCTCGCGGAGAAGCTGCTGGAGAAGGAAACCCTCCGCCGCCCAGACCTGGAGGCCATCTTCGAGGGGATCGAGCCCAAGGAGATCCACGAGGTCTTCGACGGCCAGGACGTGGATCGCCCCAAGGACTTCCGCGAGCCGGTGAAAACTCCCACCGAGCTGGCCCACGAACGAGGCGAGGAGCCCCCGGAGCGCCCCGACTTCTTCTCCGCCGCCCGCAAGGCCCGCATGGCCCGCCGGAAGGCCGAGCAAAACCAGCAGCTAGTCGGCGCCGTCCCCGGGCCCCTGAATCAACCGAACGGCCCGTACCCCCAGGGGTTCACTCTGCCGGAGCACGAGCGCCCAGATCACGAATGGACGTCTGAGGACGCCCCCACCCGGAAATTCCCGGAACAGCAGTACCCCTGGGACCCGGCCCCGGAGGACAAGAAGGAGGGACCCAAGCCTTCATGACTTCTGATCGCCCCGCGACGGGGAAGTTCGACCACGCCCGGGTGGAGGCCGCAGTGCGTGAACTGCTGTTCGCCGTCGGGGAGGACCCGGACCGGGAGGGACTGCGGGAAACCCCGGCCCGTGTTGCCCGCGCCTACGAAGAGGTCTTCTCCGGGTTGTTTGAGGATCCCCGGGAGGTGTTGGCCAAAACATTTAACGAGGAGCACCGGGAGCTTGTGCTGGTCCGGGATATTCCCTTCTACTCCACCTGCGAGCATCACCTCGTGCCGTTCTACGGCAAGGCCCATATCGGGTACATCCCCGGCAAGGAGGGGAAGGTCACCGGCCTGTCCAAGCTGGCCCGCCTCATCGAGGGATACTCCCGCCGCCCCCAGGTGCAGGAGCGCCTGACCAGCCAGGTGGCCAATGCGCTGGAAAGCGCGCTGGGGGCCCAGGCGGTGGTCGTGGTCATTGAGGCAGAGCACCTGTGCATGGCCATGCGCGGCGTGCGCAAACCCGGTGCAAATACCGTGACTTCTGCGGTGCGTGGATTGTTCCAGACCAACCCGAGTTCCCGAGCCGAGGCGATGTCCCTCATCCGGGGTAGCTAGGACCGCACTGATCACATGACTTCCCCAGCGCCCAGAACCCTCGTCATGGGTATTTGCAACGTCACCCCGGACTCCTTTTCCGATGGCGGCGACCACGCCGAAGCCCCCGCTGCCATCGCCGCCGCCCGCCGGATGATCGCGGATGGGGCGGACATCATCGACATCGGCGGAGAGTCGACCCGCCCCGGGGCCAAGCCCGTCGACCCCGCCGAAGAGATGGGTCGCGTCCTGCCGGTCATCCGCGAGCTCGCGGCCGCGGACCTCGGGGGAGGTACGGGGCAACGGCCGCAGATCAGCATCGACACGATGCACGCCCGCACCGCCGAGGCGGCGCTGTCGGCCGGGGCGGACATCGTCAACGATGTGTCCGGTGGCCTCGCCGACCCGGATCTCCTGCGGGTGTGCGCGCAGGCCGCGGTACCGGTGTGCCTCATGCACTGGGGCAAGCAGCAGTGGAGTGACCAGCTGCGGAGCAAGCAGCAGTGGAGCGAGGAACACCTCGGTAAGGGCCAACCTCGCGGCGAAGGCCACGCCGATGAGATCGTTGCCGAGGTTCGTGATGGCCTGCTGCGCAGGGTGGATGCGGCGCTAGGGGTTGGCGTCCAGAAGAAGAACATCATCCTGGACCCCGGAATCGGATTTGCGAAATCGGCGGCGGACAATTGGGCGCTGCTCGCTGCTCTCGACGAGCTGGTCGCGCTCGGCTTCCCGCTGCTGCTCGGGGCCAGCCGCAAACGCTTCCTCACCGCCCTTCGCCCCGGTCCGGACGGCAACCCCGGTACACCGCAATCCGCCGACAGCGCCACGGCCGCCACGAGCGCGCTGGCCGCCGCCGCCGGGGTATGGGCCGTGCGCGTCCACAACGTTGCCCCCAGCCGGGCGGCCGTGGACGTCGCGCACTGCATAGCCACCGGCAGCGGACCAGAGGTACCAGAGGGATGGCGGGCGCGCCGTGGCTGATCGGATCGAACTCATCGGCCTGGAGGTTTACGGCTACCACGGCGTGTACGACGAGGAGAAGCGCTGCGGGCAAGAATTCGTGGTGGACATCGTCGTGTGGAGGGACTTCGGCGCGGCGGCTCAGGCGGATTCCATCGCGCGGACGACCTCCTACGTGGACCTCGCGGACATCGCCGTGGAGGTTGCCTGCGGGGCGGGATGCGACCTCATCGAGACGGTGGCTGCACGGATCGCCGATCGGATCAGCGAACTGCCTGGGTTGCACGCCGTGGAGGTCACGGTGCACAAGCCGCAGGCGCCAATCCCATACCCCTTCGCCGACGTGCGGGTGGTGGCGCGGCGCTCGATGCAGGGGCGGTCGGCGCAGGACCGGCGGGCCCAGCACGACGAACAGCACCGGCGGGCCAGCGGAACCGAACAGGCCCCGGCAGGCACCGGCAACACCCCCGGGGAGGGACACGATGGGTCGGGCGATCCTCGGGCTGGGCAGTAACCTCCCTGGGGACCTGGCCACCCCCGCCGACCAGCTCCGACGAGCGGTTGCCGCGCTACACGCCCTCCCTGGGGTGACGGTCTGCGCCACCTCCCGCCACTTCCGTACGCCCCCGTGGGGAGGGGTGGATCAGGCGGAGTTCGCCAACGCCGCGGTGGACGTGGCCACGACACTGCCCCCACTGGATCTACTGCACGCCTGCCAGAACGTGGAGCGCGCGGGCGGTCGGGTGCGGGAGGTGCGGTGGGGGCCGCGCACGGTGGACGTGGACGTCCTTGCCTTCTTTCCGGACGCCACCAACCGGCGCGTCGAAACACTGTCCCAGGGGCGGTGGGGCGACGAGCTGGTTCTGCCGCATCCCTACGCCCACCGGCGGGGCTTCGTGCTGCTGCCGTGGGCCGACATCGGGCCGGAGGACGGTTTGCGGGGGCGGCCCGTGCGCGAGTGGCTGGCGGGACTGCCACCCGCCGAGACCCGGGCCATCGAACCGGTGGGCCAGTTAGGGTGGAGGCCATGCAGCGAGTAACCCCGGTGAAGATAGCGGCCCTGCTGTGGACCGCCATAGCCGCCGCGCTGGTGGGATGGGTGACGGCGACGGGGTTCTACGGCAGCTTCCCGCCAATTCACCTCAGTGCGTCGGCGGCGCTGTGGCTGGCGGCGGTGCTGTGCGCGGTCGGCGGCGTGGTGGTGCGGCGGCGGATCGAGGAACGCCGGATCGGCTTCGACCGCAGCCAGCTTCAGCCATCCACGGTGGCGCAGCTTGCGTTGTGCGGACAGGCGGTGGCGTGGATGGCGGCGCTGATCGGGGGGTTGTACGCGGGCGTGGGCGTGCACGTGCTTTTCAATGCGGGGCGATTGATGGCCGCCCAGCAGGATGTTCCGGGTGTGCTGGCCGGATTTGCCGGGGGGATCGCCGCCGCCGTAGCAGGTGTGTGGCTCGAGCGGGGATGTATCGCGCCACCCGCTGATTCTGCGCTGCTCGACGCGGAGTAGCGGGTAGGCTGGTGCGCATGATTTCTGAGCCCCGGCAGAACTACAACTCGGCTTCGGATAGCAGCGGAGTATCGAAAGCCCTGATGGTGGGGCTCATTGTGCTGGCCGTCGCCGCCAGCATCCTCATGCTGTTTTTCGATTCGCAGTTGTGGTTGCGCATCGCGGTGATCGCCGCGCTATGGGCGGCGGTACTGGGTTTGGTTCTGGTGTCTAAGTACTCCTCCCAACTGGCCGCGCAGCGCAAGCGGGCCCACCAGGTGGAGGAGAGCCACCGGGCCCAACTGACCCGGGCGGAGGAAAGCCACCGGGCCCGCGAGCTGGAGCTGGAGCGGGAGTACACACAGCGGCTGCGCAGCGAGCGGGACCAGCACTTGGAGGAACTCCGCCAGGAGCTGGCGGCGATGCGGGTGCAGCTCGCGGAGCTGACGGGGGAGGATCTGACGGAGGAGCAGACGGCGCTGCGGGCCCGCGCGGAGCGGATCATCGAGCTGGAGCAGCCGCGGCCGCAGGGTCAGCGGGTTCAGGCCGGAGGGTCGGGCCAGCGGCCGGAGCCGAGGACTGGTGGCACGCAAGCGCCGCCGGCCGGGGTTGGCGAGCGGGGCGGGGAGGAGTCCCAGCGCAAGGTGCCGGGCTTTTCCACCGGTTCCTTCGCCGCCGTGCGCTGGGGTGGCGGGGATGCCGACGAGACCTCGCAGATCCCCTTGGTTGTGGACACGTCCAATGTGCCCGGGAGGGACGGCGGCCGCGCGGGTTCCGCCAACCATCGCGGTCCCCATCGCAACGGCGCGTCCCAGTCCGGGCGCCAAGCTCCGACCGCGAACCGCTTCGAGCGTGGCCAGCAACAACCCGGCGGCCCTGCCTCCGCAGGTGGTCACACTCCGGCGGGGACCGCTGCTCCTGTCGGCGGTGCCGCTCGGGGCGGTAGCGCTCCCGCCCAGCAGGCTCCCGCTGCACGGCCTAGCGCCGCGCAGCCCACGGGCTCCGGGTTCACGGCCGCCGGGTCGGCGGCTCCGGCGGGAAGCGGTAGCTCCCACCATGGGCATCACGAGCGCCAGACCCCGGAGCAGTTCCCTCCGACGGGCCAATACCAGCCGCCGGAGGAAACCCACGGCCGCCGTCGAGTTGATGAATCCCCGGCGGGGCTCACCGTCGCGGAGCTGATGAACCGTTTCAAGAAGAACTCCTAAACGACGGTTCAGTGGACCGGATGACGCGGACTAGATGACGTGGAACCAGTAGCCCCCAGTCCCCGCCTGCAGGTAGGAATTATTTCGGCCGGTCGGGTTGGCGTTGCTTTGGCGGAGGTTTTTGCCGCCTCGGGTCATCGCGTGAGCGGGATCGTGGCACCCAGCGAGCGATCCCGCCGCCGGGCCGAGCACCGTGTCCCGGAGGTGCCCTGTGTGGATGTGGCTACAGCCGCCCGCGCGCAATTGGTTGTGCTCGCCGTTCCAGACCCGCATCTGGGAGGGGTGGCCCAGCAGGTCGCTGAGTACACCCATGACGGCCAGATGGTGATGCACACGTCCGGCCGGTTCGGATGCGCCGCGTTGCAGCCCGTCACCGATACGGGTGCCCTTCCACTGGCCCTACATCCGGCCATGATGTTCACCGACGCCCCTCGGGATAGCGCCAACTTAGACGGATGTGCCTGGGGAGTGACCGCAGATTCGGAGATCGGCCAGGTCGCCGCAGAGGTACTGATCCACTCGTTGCACGGCCGCCCGGTGACTATCCCGGAGGATCGCCGCGCGGCTTATCACGCGGTGCTGGCCCATGCGGCGAACCACACCACAGCCCTATTGGCAGACGCCGCGACGATGATGGACGCGGTTCTCGCTTCCGACGGGGTCGATGGCGCGGGCGGGAATTCCTGGGCTTTCCAGCCTCAAACGGCCGCGTTGCTGCAGCAGATCACCCAGGAGGCCGCGCACACGGGGGTTACCTCCCGTCTAGCGGGGTTGACGGGGCCCATCATTCGCGATGACGCCAATGCGGTGCGCGGCCATCTAGCGGCGCTGGAAGAATTGGGAGTCTCCACCGACTTTTACCGCAGTGCCGCCATCCCAACTGCCCGACAAGTGGGCGCGGCTGATGTCCTCCGGGTCCTCCTCGATCCAGATCGCTAAAGCCCAGGTGTTAGGTTGAGCCTCATGACCGAAGCTGTACATGCGACCGCGCCGACTTTTACCCCGGGTTCCACCACTGTCTACCGCAGCACCGACGAAATCTCTCAGCTAACCCGAGCCCTGCGCAAAGCGGGCCGCCCGGTAGCACTGGTCCCCACGATGGGGGCTCTGCACCAGGGTCACCTGTCACTGGTGCGCGCGGCACAGCGGCTACCCGGCGCGGTGGTGATCGTCAGCATTTTCGTCAACCCGCTGCAGTTCGCCGAGGGGGAGGACTTGGATGCGTATCCCCGCACCCTCGACGAGGACGTGGTTAAGCTGCGCCACCTGGGCGTGGATGCGGTGTTTGCGCCCTCCGCGCGGCAGATGTACCCGAATGGTCCGCGCACAACGGTGCAGCCGGGACCGGAGGGGCAGCAGTTGGAGGGGGTCCACCGGCCAACCCACTTCGCCGGGGTGCTCACGGTGGTGGCGAAGCTCTTCGCCCTGTGCCACTGCGATCACGCCTTCTTCGGGGAGAAGGATTATCAACAGTTACAGCTAATCCAGCAAATGGTTACGGACCTTAATCTCGAGGTGACGGTTCACGGCGTGCCCATTGTGCGGGAAGCCGATGGCTTGGCTCTGTCCAGCCGGAATGTGTACCTCTCCGAGGAGGAGCGGGAGGTGGCTGTGGTTCTATCCGCGGCGCTGACGGCGGGGGCCCATGTGTCCGCGCAGGGCGGGGATGCGGTGGTGCAGGCGGCGCGGAGCGTTCTGGAGGACCAGGGGGAGGTGGAGGTGAGCTACCTGGAGCTGCGGGCGCCCGATCTTGGCGCGGCCCCGGAAGCGGGGGAGGCGCGCTTGTTGGTGGCCGCGAAGGTCGGCCAGACCCGACTGTTGGACAACATCGCCGTGCACCTGGGGCCACCCACCGAGTAGGCCCCCGCCGCTCGGGCGCTCCGGGCCCAGTCGCCGCATTCTTCGTATTCAAACTGGCCGGGAGGTAAGGTGGGCACCCGTGTTGCGCACCATGTTGAAGTCCAAGATCCACCGGGCCACTGTCACACAGGCGGACCTGCACTACGTGGGCTCTTGCACCATCGACCGGGACCTCATGGAGGCTGCGAACCTGCTTGAGGGGGAGCAGATCGATGTGGTGGATATCAACAACGGTCACCGCCTGACGACGTACGTCATCGCCGGCGATCGGGGGAGCGGCGTCATCGGTATCAATGGCGCCGCCGCACGGCTTATCAGCCCCGGGGACTTGGTGATCATCATCGGATATGCCGCCTTTTCCCCTGCCGACCTGGAGGAATATAGCCCCAGCATTGTGTTCGTGGACGGGGAGAACAAGCAGGTGGAGATCGGGGAGGACCCCGCCCACGCGCCGGAGGGCTCCGGACTGATTGACCCCCGCCACCCCGAGGGTTAGCCCGGGCCCATGCAGTACCCTCTGTGAGTGTGAATCAGGCAGCGAATAAATCTCCGAACAGCACCGAGGACCCGGCGAGCCAGGGGCGCTCCGGGCAGCTTTCCGGGTCGGCTGGGCAGCGCTCTGGGGCGGCGTCTGGGACCGCGACTGAACAGCTCCCCGAGCAGCTGCGTATCCGCCGGGAGAAGCGCCAGGGCATGCTGGATAGCGGACGCGAGCCCTATCCGGTGGAGGTGCCCCGGACGCACACGCTCGCGCAGATTCGCGCTGGGTGGCGGGTGAGTGCCTCGGAGGATGGGCAGGCGCAGGGCGGCCAGGCTCGAGACGGGCAGGCGCGGGACGGCCAAGCGCAGCCGGTCGAGACCGCCGCTGAGGGCGCCGGTCAGCCCCGGTTGCTGCAGGTGGGGGAAGAGACGGACACGGTCGTGGGGGTTGCCGGGCGCGTCATGTTCGTCCGCACCACCGGTCGGCTGGCGTTCGCGACGCTGCAGGACGGCGATGGCACCCAACTGCAGGTCATGCTGTCCCAGGCGGAGGTGGGCAAGGAGTCCCTCGCGCAGTGGAAGGCCGAGGTGGACCTGGGGGACATGGTCTTTGTGGAAGGCCGGGTCATTGCCTCTAAGCGCGGGGAGTTGTCGGTGCTGGCGTCCCGGTGGTTCATGACGTCAAAAGCACTGCGTCCCTTGCCCGTGGCGCACAAGGAACTCAGTGAAGATTCCCGGATCCGCCACCGCTACACGGACCTCATCATGCGGCAACAGGCGCGGGAGAACGCGCTGACGCGCATCAAGGTGGTGCGCGCGCTGCGCAACGCCCTCGAGCGGCGCGGCTTCCTCGAGCTGGAGACGCCGATGCTGCAGACCCTGCACGGCGGCGCGGCGGCGCGGCCCTTCGTGACCCGCTCCAACGCCCTGGATATCGACCTCTACCTGCGTATTGCGCCGGAGTTGTTCCTCAAGCGGGCAGTGGTGGGGGGCCTGGACAAAGTCTTCGAGATTAACCGCAACTTCCGCAACGAGGGCGTGGATTCCTCCCACAGCCCGGAGTTCGCCATGCTGGAGACTTACCAGGCCTATGGCACCTATGACACGGCAGCGCAGAGCACGCGGGAGATCATACAGGAGGTCGCCCGAGAGGTGTTCGGTTCCACCACGGTGACGCTGGCGGACGGCTCCGAGTACGACTTCGGTGGCCAGTGGCGCGAAATGAAGATGTACCCTTCCCTCAATGAGGCGCTACAGCGCAAACACCCCGGGCAGGAGGAAGTGAGCCCGCAGAGCTCGGTGGAGCAGCTCAAGGAGCTGGCGGACGTAGTGGGCCTTGAGGTGCCGCAGAAGGGCGGCTGGGGCCACGGCAAGCTGGTGGAGGAGTTGTGGGAGCACCTGTGCGCCGACCAGTTGGACGGGCCGATCTTCGTGCGGGACTTCCCGGTGGAAACCTCTCCGTTGGTGCGGCAGCACCGCTCGGAACCGGGGGTGACGGAAAAGTGGGATCTTTACGTTCGCGGGTTCGAGCTGGCCACGGGGTACTCCGAGCTGGTAGACCCGGTGATCCAGCGGGAGCGGTTCGAGGATCAGGCGCGCCTAGCTGCCGGGGGCGACGATGAGGCCATGATGCTGGACGAGGACTTCCTGGCCGCGATGGAGCAGGGGATGCCGCCGACCGCGGGGACGGGAATGGGAGTGGACCGGCTGCTGATGGCTCTGACCGGGCTCGGTATCCGGGAGACGGTTCTGTTCCCGATGGTGAAGCCGCTTCCGCAGAGCTAGCAGGGGCTGGGTGGTGCGGCGCCGCGCTAGGGAGGTGCGGCGCCGCGCTGGTGGCGGGCAGACAATGTGCCCGGCGCCGCGCGTGCCCGGTGTGGCGTCGTTCTCACCCGGCGTGGTGCGGGGATGGGTGTGACGAGACCGTCATGACCGAATCTCCGCGAAACTGTGATGGCCATTACGGGTGTGGTTTATGCTATTGATGCTAACGACATACATACCTAGGAGGTGCACCCCTAGAATCCCTGCCCACCCGGGCCGGGGAGCTAGACGGGTGCGTCTCGTCGGGTGTCGAAGACCCCCAAGATCTAACGCTGACATTCCAGTGAAAGGTAGCTACAGCGAATGAGCGACCGTACCAAGCGCGACGATTCCACTCCCGGCCTGAACAACATTAAGCGCGACGCCGTGGGCAAGTTCATGCGCGTTCTCACCCAGATCACCGGTTCTGAGTTCGCGCAGAAGAACGACCTGTCCAAGAAGGTCGACCGCGCCGCCTACCAGACCACCAAGACGGGCGTGCGCACCTTCGGGGCGGCTAACCGCCAGTTCGCCAAGATCAAGGGCTCCGGCAAGCCGGTACGCCTGCCGAAGCAAACGGTGGATGAGTCCAACGAGCCCGTTCCCTCCGAGACCCCCGCACCCGGCAAGGCTCCTTTCGACCTGAATCCCACGGAGGATCAGGAGATGATCGTGGCTGCCGTCCGCGAATTCGCTGAGGAGCGTCTGCGCCCCGTGGCCGGCGAATGCAACGAGGCCTCCAAGCCCGCCGAGGGCCTCCTTGACACCGCCGCCGAGCTCGGTGTCGCCCTGGTGAACCTCCCGGAAGAGTACGAAGGCATCGCCACCGCCTCCGGCGCAACCACCTCCGCCCTCATCGCCGAGGCGCTGTCCTACGGTGACATGGGTCTGGCCGTGGCCATCCTGGCTCCCGCCGGTGTCGCGAACACCATCACCAACTACGGTGACGACGCTCAGCAGAAGACCTACCTGCCGGCCTTTGCCGGTGATTCGGTGCCCCCGGCGGCCGTCGTAGTTTCCGAATCTCGCCCGCTGTTCGATCCGTTCAGCCTGCAGACCACCGCCAAGCGCGAGGGCAGCGAGATCGTTATCAACGGTACGAAGACACTGGTCCCCAACGCCGCTGAGTCCGAGCTGTTCGTCGTCGCCGTCGACCTGGATGGCGTGAACACCTTTGCCATCGTTGAGTCCAAGAACGAAGGCATCGAAATCGAAGCCGACCCGTCCATGGGTCTGCGTGGAGCTGCCCTGGGACGCATTAACTTCAAAGACGTCCGCATCCCCGCCGAAAACCTCCTCGGTGGTGCAGACCTGTCCAAGGAAGACCGCACCGAGGCCTACGCAGAGATCATCCGCCGCTCCCGCCTCGGGTGGGCCGCCCTGGCGATGGGCACCGGCCAAGCCGTCCTGGACTACGTCCGCGATTACGTCAACGACCGCGAGGCCTTCGGAGAGCCGATCTCCCACCGCCAGGCCGTGGCCTTCATGGTCGCGAACCTTCGCATCGAGCTGGACGGGCTGCGCATGCTTGTGCTGCGCGGCGTATCCCGCCTGGACCAGGGCCTGTCCTACCACCGCGAGGCAGCCCTGGCCCGCCGCTTCGCCTCGGATAAGGGCATGGTGTTCGGCCTCGACGGCGTGCAGCTGCTCGGCGGCCACGGCTTCACCAAGGAGCACCCCGTGGAGCGCTGGTACCGCGACCTGCGGGCCGTCGCCATCACCGAGGGCGTTGTCGTCCTGTAAACCCCGCCAAGAACCGCACTTCGATCACCAACTGACGAGAATCACGAGGAACTCATCATGATCAACCTGGAACTTCCCAAGCGTCTCAAGGCGGGCGTGAACCAGGCGCACCAGGCCGCCGAATCCATCTTCCGCCCCATCTCCCGCAAGTACGACCTCAAAGAGCACGCCCGTCCGGTCGAGCTGGACACCATGGCCTCCCTCGTGGAGGGGATGGCCGATGCCGGTCAATCCATGGCCGGTGCTACCGGCAGCCGGGGTGATAAAAAGCCCCAGGCTGATGGCGTCAAAAATGGTGGGAACATGGCCGCCCTGCTCAACGTCATCGAGACCTGCTGGGGTGACGTGGGCCTGACCTTGTCCATCCCCTACCAGGGCCTGGGCAACTCCGCGATCGCCGCCGTCGCCACCGACGAGCAGCTGGAGCGCTTCGGCAAGGTGTGGGCCGCCATGGCGATCACCGAGCCCCAGTTCGGCTCGGACTCCGCGGCCGTCGCCACCACCGCCAAACTGGACGGCGACGAGTACGTGCTCAACGGTGAGAAGATCTATGTCACCGCCGGCGAGCGCTGCACCCACGTTGTGGTGTGGGCGTCCGTGGACAAGTCCGCTGGACGTGCGGCCATCAAGTCCTTCGTCGTGCCGCGGGATACACCCGGGTTCGAGCTGATCCGCCTCGAGCACAAGCTCGGCATCCGCTCCTCCGACACCGCGCACTTCATGCTGGACAACGTGCGCATCCCCAAGGAGAACCTGCTGGGTTCCCCCGAGGTGGACACCAAGAAGGGCTTCGCCGGTGTGATGGCGACCTTTGATAACACCCGTCCGCTGGTGGCCGGCATGGCCATCGGCGTGTCCCGAGCGGCGCTGGAGAAGCTGCGCGAGATTCTCACGGACGCCGGTGTGGTCATCGACTACGACGCCCCTGCATGGAACCAGCCTGCTGCTGCGGCTGAATACATCCGGTTGGAGAGCGACTGGGAGGCCGCATACCTGCTGGCACTGCGTGCTGCCTGGATGGCTGACAACAAGATCCCGAACTCGAAGGAAGCCTCCGAGTGCAAGGCGAAGGCCGGGCGCACCGCGACCGACCTGACCTTGCGCGCGGTTGAACTGGCCGGTGCGTACGGCTACTCCGAGCGGGACCTGTTGGAGAAGTGGGCGCGAGACTCCAAGATCCTCGACATCTTCGAGGGTACTCAGCAGATCCAGCAGCTCATCGTTGCTCGCCGCGAGCTGGGCCTCAGCTCCGCTGAGCTGAAGTAGCTGGTCACAGGCTCCTTCCTTCCTTAGCTGGGACCTACTGAAGCCCCGCGCCAGGTCACTCCACGACCACCGGCGCGGGGTTATTCATGTTTCAGCACTGAGACGCTTGCTACGGATGTACGAGCCGAGGGCGGCCTCGCCCAAGCGGCAATCCATGACTACCCGAAGAGCTCGTCGAGCGTAGTGGGAGGTATGTTCGCCCCCGGCGCCCGCAGACTAAGTTCCCGTCACACAAGGAGGCCTGACTACTTAAGTTGCTCCACCCCGTAGCGGGCCTCTTCGGGTGTGAACTTCCCTGCCGCATCCGAGGTCAGAGTGTTGTAGATCATATCTTCGGGGGTGCCGACATCCTTAAGGAGTTGGGCGGACTTCGCAGCGTTTTCTTTCCAGTCCGCGTCGATGTGATCCACGGCGTACCTTGCAATTTCAGGTGGGTATGACCCCCCAATCCCGTTTGTCATCATGTCGATGATGGCGCGGCGCGAAAGATGCGAGCTGTCACTGTAGAGGCGGGCCCGTCTGATGGCTCCCTCATCTTCCTTATATTCGTCGGGCAGGCCTTTTCCGTCTTGCCCTAACTGTTCAAACTGTCGGGTCGGATCATCGGTGGCTAGAGACGGTGGCGGGACTTGCGCACCGCTGGGTGTACTGAAGGTTGTAACTGGGGCGCTCGGAGTAGATCCGATGGCCTGATTTGAACCTTCAGGTGAGGCATTGGACCCTAAATAGTTGGCTATGAAAGCGCTGCCCCCGAGAATGAGCACAGCAGCGAGCGCACCCACAATCCACTTCACTGTCTTGTTGTTACCGGAAGGCTTCATACCGGGGTAAGGTTGTGCCCCATTGAAGGGCGGTGGGTTGTGGTGAGCTGTTTGGCGAATGTACTGCTGCCCCTGGGTCATTGGTTGTGGTTGGTTAGGTCGGCCGTACTGTTGGTCAGCCTGATGGGGTTGGTGACCGGGCTGGGGCTGTTGGCCATTCGGAACGTACGATCCGTACTGCTGGTTTGGATGCGCCGTTGAGCCCGGCGGCACGTGCCGGTCGTATTCGGGGCCAGGAGATCCTTCGGGTTGACCGGGCGGGGTGGGTTGGCCGTAATAGTTGGGGCGCTGGGCACCTGATGGCGAGCGGGTGGCATCTTGGCTGGTGGGACGGGGCCCGGAGCGTGAACCTTGTGGTGACACTGGCGGGTGTCCTTTCTTGTTGGAGCATGCGAGCGGAAGGGGAGGCCGACCGAGGGGTTGGGGGGACCCTCATAGACTACGTTTGCGGCCATCCTGGCACATCGCATGGTTGAAGGCACCGGGCTGGGTGGCCCCAACCCACCCGCTGCTGGGTATCCGCCAGGTTCTTCCCATGCAGTTCAAACGATGGACACACTCTGTTGGCTGCCGGTCTATCGCGGGGTCACTCGGGGATGAGACTGTCGTGAGTGACCACCTGGGGATCACGACCGGTTCGCAGGACGACTTGAAAGGCCGTTTATGACTAGCCCAACTACCCAGTCCGGCAAAGAAGCGCCCTCAAATCGCCAGACTGCCGGAAAGCCCCGGCCGACGACTGCTCAGCCGATCACCGAAAAGAAGTCCAGTGACAAGTGGTGGCACCTAGCTTTCGGCTTACTGCTCCTTGCTACCGTTATCACCTTCGGTATGTGGGTGGTGGGGTACGTCGACAATTCTGCGCACCACGTCGTTCTGGCGGTCACCGTCGCTTTCGGCCTGTTCATGGCGTTCAACATCGGTGGCAACGACGTAGCCAACTCCTTTGGAACTTCCGTGGGTGCAGGTACGCTTTCAATGAAGCAAGCGCTCATGGTAGCGGCAGTCTTCGAGGTCGGTGGTGCTGTCCTCGCTGGCGGGAACGTGACGGAGACGGTTCGCAGCGGGATCGTGGACCTGCAGGGTGTGCAGCTCGTGCCAATCGAATTCGTCTACATCATGATGTCTGCCCTGCTGGGGGCAGCATTGTGGCTTCTGCTGGCTACCAAGATGGGCTGGCCGGTATCAACAACGCACTCCATCATCGGCGGCA
The DNA here is from genome assembly GCF_028609845.1 of Corynebacterium heidelbergense. Lineage (NCBI taxonomy): Bacteria > Bacillati > Actinomycetota > Actinomycetes > Mycobacteriales > Corynebacteriaceae > Corynebacterium > Corynebacterium heidelbergense. Next base: position 364,945 of record NZ_CP063191.1, read on the forward strand.
TTGTCGGTGCAGCTCTGACCACCGGATTCCTGACCGGGTCCGGTGGGTGGGAGATGGTCCAGTGGAGCCAGATTGGGCAGATCGTCATCTCGTGGTTCCTGTCTCCCGTCCTCGGTGGCCTTGCCGCCTATCTTCTGTTTAGAGGGATCAAGTCTGGGATCTTGTCCTACAACGAGGAAGCGGACAAAAAGCTCCGAGAACTGCGAAGGCAGAAGTTCGAACATCGCGAAAAGCAGAAGCGAGCGTTTGAGCGACTCGACGAGCTGCAACAGATTGCTTACACGAATGCGATGGCGCGTGATGCGGTCGTTGCTTCCGCTACCGATTTCGATCGTGATGAGCTCGAGAGCGACTATTACCGGGAACTTTACGATCTCGAGGATCGTGCGAACGATGTCGATGCGCACCGCGCCCTAGAAAATTGGGTGCCGATGCTCGCAGCAGCAGGCGCAGTGATTATCACAGCGATGTTGCTGTTCAAGGGACTATCGAATATCGATTTCACCCTGAGCACGTTCAACACCGTTCTAGTCATGCTGATGGTCGGGGCGGCGGTGTGGATGGCCGTCTACATCTATACCCGTACCTTGAAAGACACGAACATTGGGAGGTCCACGTTCCTCGTATTTAGCTGGATGCAGGTCTTCACCGCATCGGCATTCGCCTTCAGTCATGGCTCGAACGACATTGCCAACGCGGTCGGCCCCTTTGCTGCCGTTGTCGATGTGCTGGCAACCGGGGAAATCAACGGATCTGCCGCAGTTCCGGCAGCTCTCTTGGCGGCAGCCGGTGTTGCACTGGTTGCGGGTCTGTGGTTCATCGGGCGCAATGTCATCACAACCGTAGGTTCGGGTCTCACCGCTATGCACCCGGCATCTGGCTTCGCCGCTGAGCTTTCCGCTGCCGCAGTGGTGATGGGGGCATCGTTGCTGGGGCTACCGGTCTCCTCGACCCACATTCTCATCGGCGCCGTGTTGGGTGTCGGCATCGTAAACAAAGCGGCGAACTGGAAGCTCATGCGTCCCATCGCCATGGCTTGGGTAATCACTGTTCCGGCAGCTGCCTTGATTGGGGCGGTTACAGTGTCGATCTTGCGGACAGTCTTGGGCGTATGACGCTATCCCGCGGCGGCTATCTCGGCAGTAGTTAGATAGCTGCTGCGGATTCATATTCTTTCTTCGCCAGCCCTTGTATTCGGTTCGGATGCGCCGTTCCCCGAGCAAGCGGAATCTCTTCACCTAGGGCGGGTAGGTCAGAAGTCTGCCCACGGCGGGAAAGCTTCTGAAAACCCGAAATAGTTTCGGTCATTGAATTAAACTCTCGCGTTGTGACCGATGTAACCACGCACCCTCCAGAAAACGCAGCCACCCCGGATTCCGCCCTCGACCTCCTCATTGTGGGCGCCGGAATGTCCGGCGTCGACCTGGCCTACCACGTCACCCAGAACTTCCCAACGTGGTCCTGGGAGATTCACGATAATCACGCCGAAGTCGGTGGCACGTGGCACACCGTCCGCTACCCGGGCATTCGCTCCGACTCGGACATGGCCACCTTCAATTTCCCGTTTCAGCCCTGGCCGCACCGCGGAACCCTTGGGCAGGGCCCGGATATAAAGCGCTACATTACTGAGGCCGCGCAGGTCGCCGGGGTCCCGGGCCATCTGCACCTGAGGTCTTGGATCAAAAACGTGGACTGGTGTAGCGAGCACGCCGTCTACCGCGTTACCGCCCTGCGTACCACGGGGGCCATCGGTGGCGGCGAGGATGCGGTGGACGATTCGCCAAACGCCGCAGACCCCGCCGCACCGGGGGAGGGCCCGCAGCGCGTCTTCTACGCCCGCCGGGTCCATTTCGCCGTGGGTTACTTCGCCCACGGCCGTGGCCACCGGCCCTCCTTCCCAGGGGAAGAGGCCTTCCGAGGCTCCATCGTGCACCCTCAGCAGTGGCCAGAGCAGATGGATTACGCCGGACGCCGCATCGCGGTCATTGGCTCGGGTGCCACGGCCATCTCCCTCATCCCAGCGCTCGTGGATCTTGGCGCTCAGGTCACGATGGTGCAGCGCACTCCCAGCTACGTCGCCCCGCTGCCGGAGGTGGATGTGATCTCGGCGGTGTGGAAAACCCTGCTGCCGCATCGCTGGGCCCTCCCGGTGGCTCGGTTGAACCACGCTGCCCGCGATGAGTTGCAGTACCTCATCGCGCAGCACCTGCCCTCCCTGTTCGCGCTGGCCCTGCGGCTCATGCAGCGGCGCTACCTCAGCGCGGCGGCCATCGACCAGCACTTCACGCCCTCTTACCGCCCCTGGGACCAGCGGGTCTGCAAGGCCCCGGACGGGGACATCTTCCGCGCGATGAACAAGGGAGCCCAGGTTGTCACGGGTTCTATCGACTGTTTCACCCCAACGGGCATTCGCATGACGGATGGCCAAGAGGTACCGGCGGATGTGATCGTCACGGCCACGGGCATGGATCTGCAGGCCTTTGGCACGGGGACGGTTAGTGTGGATGGCCAGATCATGGACCCTGCGGAACTGGTGACATACCGGGGTGCTCTGGTGGCTGGGTGCCCAAACTTCAGCTTCACCTTGGGGTACCTCAATGCCTCTTGGACGCTGCGGGCGGATCTGGTGTCCCGGTACCTCGTGCGGCTGTGGAAGTTAGGGGAGGACGTGTATGTCCCGGTTCTTCCGCCTGGGCGTTCGGATCGCAGGATTTGGGAGTTCGAGTCGGGCTATATCCAGCGGGGGATCGCGCAGTTCCCCACGCAGGGGGATGCCGCCCCGTGGCGCTACGAGCAAAACTACTTGGCTGAATTGAAGGAAATGAGATTTGGGGATGTGCGGAGGGATATGGCTTTCGGGCGGGAAGTCACAAAACACGTCGGTATAGACGACTATCGAAAGGTAAAACAGATGGAAATTCAATCGTTCGGAGCAAAAACTCCGCAGCCGCATACTGATTTAACTGGGCTGCCTGTACCGAAGTTCGTTGGTGGGGGTATGTACCCGATGAGGGTCCGGGTGCGCCCCCCTTCAGGTTCGGACGTTCCGCGTCGAGTTGTGGTGATGGTTCACGGTCTGAGCCGGTCCCTGGAGGACTGGGATGACCAGGTTGCACTCTGGGACGATCGTGATCAGCTCATTGCCGTTGACTTGCCGGGCTTTGGCCGGACTCCAGGCCTCTTGCAGCCCTCCGTCGCGGGATTCGCTCGGCGAATTTGGGGTGCGGTCGATGAGGTGGCTGAAATGCAGCAGAACCAAGGAGTGTCTGGCGGCATTCATATCGTCGGCAACTCCTTGGGTGGATCGATAGCGATGGAGATGGCCATCGGTCGACCCGCATCGGTGGCCAGCATCACCATGGTGGATCCCGCGGGGTTCGGGAGCAGCATGTCTGTACTCCTGAAACTGATTGCGCTGCCTGGAATTGGGAAGGTGAACGCGTGGGCAACGCGCCTACGCCCAATCTATCAACCGGTAGAGCATGTGATTCTGCGTCGCCGGGGCGCGGTTACGCGACATCGCATCGCCGTAGCGGGCCAAGTTACCAAGAACCCGGATCGAACGGATACTTATTACCGACTGGTCCGGCTCCTTTGTTCTCCTAGAGGGTGGCGAAGCCAATGGCAGAGACAGTTGTCGGAACGCTTTCGGGCTGTAAACCTGCAGCACGAGGTTCCTGTCTCCGTTGTTTGGGGACGGGGAGACAAGATCGTTCCATTCAGCCACTTCCGTCGAAGCCTGGAGGAGCTAGCTCCCAAAGCGGCTATGGTGTTCGATAATTGTGGGCACATGCCGCAGTTGGAGTACCCCCAGGAATTCTGTGATGCGGTGGACCGATTCCAGCAGGAGGCGGAAGCGTTTCGGTGTAATGGCGTGACTGCGTCCACTCGTGGGGCTCAACCGATGTTCTGAGAGGACCCAGAATTCTATGGAATCACCTACAGGACCCGTGGGCTCTCGACACCTCCGGACGCTAGATCTGCTGATCGTGGGCGCTGGGTTGAGTGGCGTCGATATGGCTTACCACGTCTCCAGCGCCTTCCCGGACTGGCGGTGGGAGGTCCACGACACCCACGCGGAGATGGGCGGCACGTGGCACACATTCCGCTACCCGGGCATTCGTTCGGACTCGGACATGGCCTCCTTCGGGTTCCCCTTCCGGCCGTGGACGGGGTCCAGCACTCTGGGGAGGGGTGCGGAGATCATGTCCTATCTGCGTGAGGTTGCTGAGGACGCCACCATGACCCAGCGCCTGCACACGTGCAGCTTCATCCGCAACGTGGATTGGCGGTCAGAGCGCGGGATGTGGCTGGTCACGGCGGTGCGAACGAACGGCGAGCCGGGGGACGTGCCGGAGTCCACGCGCCCGGGGGCAGGCAGCGCCGACCCCACAGCCCGAGCCGTGGGGCAGACGGAGCGATTCTGGGCCAAGCGCGTTCACTTCGCGTCTGGCTACTACTCCCACGGTCGTGGGCACCGTCCGCAGTTCCCCGGGGAGGGGGACTTCACCGGCCAGATCATCCACCCCCAGGCCTGGCCGGACGGCCTGGACGTCCGCGGCAAGCGGGTAGTGCTCATCGGCTCCGGGGCCACGGCGGTCACGATGCTGCCGGCGCTGGTGGACTTCGGCGCGGACGTCACAATGTTGCAGCGCACGCCTAGTTACATCGCCCCGCTGCCGGAGAAGGACGTGATCTCCGCGTTCTGGAAGCGCCTGCTACCCGCCCGCTGGGCGGGGCGGGCAGCCCGGTTGAACCACGCCACCCGCGACGAGTTCGAGTACCTGCTGGCGCAGCACGCGCCTGAAGTTTTCGCTGGTGAGCTGCGGCGAATGCAGCGCAAGTTCATCTCGCCGGAGGAGATCGAGCGCAACTTCACCCCGCCCTACAAGCCCTGGGACCAGCGGGTGTGCAAGGCCCCGGATGGGGACTTCTTCCGGGCCCTCGCCGGGTCGCGTGCGCGGGTAGTGACCGACCGGATCGAGCGGTTTACGCGGCGCGGGGTGGAGGTGGCGTCCGGAAGAGAAATCGACGCGGACATTATCGTCACCGCGACGGGACTGGAGCTGCAGGCCTTCGGGGGCGGAACCGTTTCCCTCAACGGCGTGGAGCAGGACCCGGCCGAGCATGTGGTGTACCGCGGCATGATGGTCGCGGGACTGCCCAATTTCAGCTTCACGGTGGGGTACATCAACGCGTCCTGGACGCTGCGGGCGGACCTCGTCAGCCGGTACATGGTCAAGCTGTGGAAGGCGGGGCATAGCGCCTACACCCCCGTTTTGCCGCCCGGGCGATTTGATCGGCACCTGCTGGAATTCGACGCGGGGTACATCCGGCGCGGCGTGCACCGGTTCCCGCGGCAGGGCGATAGCGCGCCGTGGGTCTACGAGCAGAACTACCTGGCGGAGTTGAAGGACCTGGGCTTCGGCGACCAGGAGCGGGATATGGCCTTTGATGACGAGGCCCTGGCCCAGGTGGGCCGGGCCAGGCCGGCCCCGTGCGTGGAGACTGTCGACGTGGGCGGGCCCTATGTGGAGCCGGACATGCGCTCCTTGCCGCCGTGCGATTACGTGCGGGTGAACGACCGGGTTTGCAGTACCGCGGGGCGGCCGGTGCGGCGCGGTGATGGGCAGGGATGCGGCGGCGACTACGCCTGCGGGGGGCCGCGCGTGCGGGTGCGGGTGCGGGAGGGGGCGCCGGGATGTACCAATACGGTGGTGCTGATCCATGGGGTCGGTCGCAGTCTCGACGACTTTGACGACACCTTCGCCGTCTGGCAGGGCAAAGAGCAACTGGTGGCCGTGGATCTTCCTGGATTTGGATTCAGCGACCCCTTGACGGAGCTGTCCATGGAGACTGTCTCCCGGGCAGCGTGGGAGGCTGTAGACGCCGTGACCACCGGGGAGGAGACCTATCATCTTGTGGGAAACTCCCTGGGTGGGGCGGTGGTCATGGAGATGGCGGTGCAGCGGCCGGCGGCCGTGGGAAGCGTAACGCTGGTGGACTCGGCGGCCTTCGGCACAACGGCGACGTGGCTACTGCGCCTGGTGGCAATCCCGCTGCTGGGACAGACCAACGCGTGGGCGATGCGGATCCGTCCGATCTACGGGCTGGTGGAGCGGGTGGGGCTCCGCCGACCAGGGGCGGTGACGAAGCGGCGCGTGGAGGTGACGCGGCGGGTGGTGCGCCATGCCGCGCGGCCGAAGGCGTTCTACGGGTTGGTGCGGCAGTTGGGGTCCCCGTTGTCTATCCGCAGCGACTGGCAGGACGACCTGATCGAGCGGTTCCGGGCTGTGGTTAGGCCCAGTGAGGGGGTTGCATCGGACGATGCTGGGGCGCGCAGCGATGGGTTGGACGGCGACGGGGTGCGCGGTGATGGACTGGACGCCGGGGCGAAGATCGAGGGCGACAGCGCTGCTGCTACCCCCCGCCGGGGCATACCCGTGTGGGTGGTGTGGGGCGAGGACGACAAGGTCTTGCCCTATTCTCAGTTCCGCACAGCGCTAGAAAATGTGCAGCCGGACGTGGCTACGGTGTTTAACCACTGCGGCCATATGCCGCAGCTGGAGTACCCGAAGGAGTTTGCCGAACGTTTGGAACGGTTCATCCGGCGGGGGTAGGTATCGCGTGTTTCACAAGCTCTGAAGCCAAGCTTTAGGTACCGTTTCACATGAGCGCAGCCGGTAAGCGCGAGAGTGGATGTGGTGTCTCCCCAATGGTGAGTGAACCGGCTGCGCTCCCTTATGTCTGCCTCGGCCCCCGGAGCTCATCGGCGTCGTCCAGAGACCCCTTGCTAATCACAATCATTATCAATAGTGTCTAAGCTAAGCGAGGAGAGACGGTCACAGCAAATAAGGGCCGGGAAAAGGAGCTTGACGATGTCGCCCGCAGATTCCACGATTGTTCCTGAGTCCGCCGAGGGCCTCGCCAACGTGTTGTACGACTTTGCCATCGTTGGCGGGGGAGCGGCCGGCCTGAGCGCCGGAATCACTCTTGCCCGGGGGATGCGAAAGGTCGTTGTTTTGGACGCGGGCAACCCGCGCAATCGGGCCAGCCCGGCAGCGCATGGTCTGCTCGGGCACGATGGAACGTCCCCGGTTGACCTGCTCGCCCGGGGCCGTCGGGACTATGAAACTTATGGGGGTGAGTTTCGCGAAACGACAGTTCACAGCGCAGAGCGTTCGGATGACGGGAACTTCCAGCTCGAGGTAGTCCCTAGCAGGTCGGCAGTTCCCGAGGTTGTCCGATCTCGCGCCGTCATTGTTGCCACGGGCCTGCGTGACGAACTCCCCGACATCCCCGGTTTGCAAGAGAATTGGGGCACGCGCGTTCACCACTGCCCCTACTGCCATGGTTACGAAAGCCGCGGCTTGGATTGCGTGGTCATTGGCGGCGAGAACCACTTTTTCGCCGTCCATCAGTCCGCGTTGTTGAAAAATTGGTGCCCGCAAGTCACGCTCATCCAACATGGCAGCCCCTTGTCAGACGAGGACTCAGCTATGCTCCGGCGCGCTGGTGTTGACGTCGTGCAGCAGCGGGTTGCTCGTGTCGATATTGCAAAATCCGATCCGGACGGTGGGCCGAACCAACGCGTCGCTGTGCATCTCATCGATGGAACCCGGAAGCTTTTCGGAACGTTGTTTACGCCACCGGTGTTCGTACCGAACGACGCGCTCCTCCGCCAGCTCGGATGCGAGGTGGAGGACGGCTGGGTTCGCGTCGACCAGATGTGCGCCACGTCCGTGCCTGGCGTGTGGGCGGCGGGCAACTGCAGCAGTATGGGAGATCAGATTGCTCACGCCATGGCGCGCGGGACCACGGCGGCGATGCAGGCGAACTTTTGGCTTCTTCAGCAGGATTTGGCGGCGCATGAGGAGAGGTAGCCGTGTTCGGTCGGGTGCTGATCCTTCTTGATTGAGGACGCCACCTTCCCCGCGTCCCGAGAACCAGAACCGCCGGGTAGACAGAGGGAACTGGTTGGGGCAGAGACTTCGGGGGAGACAGGGGGGATTTGGGTGTTGGCGGGGGTCGGGGGACTGGCTAGAACAATTCACCCGATTCAATGTTCCCGGCCACCTGGTCCCTGGTAAGCCGCAGGTTGTATGACACCGCCTTAGCCTGGGTTTCATGCCCGAAGTCGTCCCTTAGGTGCTGGTGGTTGCCGCATTCTCAGCAACCGCCAAACGGGTAGACGGCTGTGCCCGATTAGCCGGCGAGCACCGTTGCCGACATGGGACCAGAACCGCCCTATATCTACGACTCTCAGTACATCAACGGCACGGTGACCTGACCGGCGAAAAACTCGAAACCGTCAGAGCGCTTGAATAAGATGGCGAGGGGAATCACGGTCAGGAGAAATTTCGCTTCTTTGCTGATCCTAGTGGGTTAGCATCCTCCCGTGAGTGCCGACCGGTAGCGCTATGACCAACGGGAACGGCGCCACGGAGTTCGTCCTCCGCCGAGCGGGTCTCGATGCAGCGGACGCTTGCGGCGGTGGCACTGTCACCGAGAGCCTTCTATGAGGAGGAAAGATGAAGACCAAATTCAAGGAGTTTACAGGCGGAGCAAGTGCAACCGTCTTTGTTCTTGTCGCAATCGTTATCATCGTGCTCGCTGTCGTGACTCACGGGATGCCGCCATGGGTCGGTTACCTAGCGCCGCTGGCTACCGCAGCAGTGGCCATTCTCTTCCTCTTCTCTACTGGGATGGGCCGTCGCTCGAAGCCCCATCGCGGGCGAGACCGCTAAGCGCTGGATAGAAGTTTCGGCCTGAGCTGGGTTTGTTGTGGCGCTGGTAAGAACCCAGTCTGATGTCAGCCGTCATCTGGCTCTTTCAAGGAGGGGGTGGGACGGTAGTGTCGCTTCACAATGCAGCGACAGGGGAATTAGATAAGCCCCTGCCTCCTATGAGGTTCTTACCATGGAGTCGTTTGGTGAATTTCTGGTTCGAATCGAGGACATAACTGGTACGAAAGTGTTAGACGCTTCTATGGCCCTCGAGTGCGCCGCTATTTGCAGATTTTTGGTCACCCCGGCTACCAAGAGCCTGCCCGTTCGAGCTATTGGGCTTGGATAGACAAATGGGCCCCTGACAGAGGAGAATTCTGGTTCCAATGGCTTCTTCTGATACGCATCAGACATCCCTTCATTCCCGTGCAGGGGCGCAGAGGGGCTAAGCTGCTGTTGCTACTTTTCTCGATAGTTGTCCCGATGTTCTTCATGCGGCATGAGCATCTCCCAGAAGTCCAGCAGAGCGTAGGGCTACTGCCGAAAACGTCGACATCTTCTGTATCTGCACCGAGGCGTGAGCCTTCCGAGCGTGGAAGTGCCGCCCAACGTTGTCCGACACTGCCGATTTTCCGAGATAGACAAGTGATCTGTACGCCGCCGCAGGGGCTGGGGGTAGTGCGAATCTGCCCCGATGCTCAGCAGCGGTTGCGATAGGACGGACTGTGCGTCAACATCGACGGACGGTCGGCAGCGGTGATCATTCCGCTAACCACACACCCGAAGCCTCCTGTTATTGCTTAGACAGGGGTCTTCCTTCGATCTGGCGGTCTCCGCCTTGAGATCAGCCGGCACCAGTACGTGTCTACCGGGCAGCACTTCTGTTTCGTACGGTGGTGGCGGCGCTGCGTTCATCCCCGCGCGAGCGGGGAGCGTTCTGCAGCGAAGTACCGTACCTTTCTAGCTGGGAGATCATCCCCGCCGCGAGCGGGGAAAGTGGGCACGAACGCAGCCTAGCGGCCCGCGTGGACCTTATGCGGGCGGCCTACCTGGACAGGTCCCGGACCACTCCGGTGGAGTGGTCCACCGGTCCGTGACCCCGCCCCACGTGCAGCGCATCCGCTGCGGCAATAGCCCCGTTTAGCCACGCGGTGGCCCAGCCGAGCGCGCTGGGAATGCCGTCCTCAATAACCAACCGCGTTGCCAGAGCGCTGGACAGAGAACAGCCGGTGCCGTGGGTGTTTTTGGTTTCGATGCGTGGCGCGGTGACCTCAAACGTTCCGCCCTCCGGCATGACCGCGACGTTGCCCGCGTCCGGGCCATGAAGGTGGCCAAATTTCACGATCACGGTTGTGCCCGTATCGGCGGCCCACCGCTTGGCTGCTTCGATGGCGCGGGTTTCGGGGGTGGTGGCGTCGGTGGTGGCGTCGGTGGTCTGTCCGGGATCGCCTTGGGGCGGGTCGGCGATGGGCTCGCCGGTAAGGATCTCTAGCTCCGGGATGTTAGGGGTGACCACATTGACCTCGCCCGCCAACTGCCGGAGGGCGGCTTCGGCCTCCTCGTCCAGCAAGCGATCGCCACTGGTCGCCACCATCACGGGATCTAGCACCGTCCATTTCACCGGGTGATCTGCCAGGAACCGTGAGACAACCTCAATCGATTCCACTCCGCCTAGCATGCCGATCTTGACGGCATCTACATTCACATCGTCGAAGACTGCTTTCAGCTGGGCCTTTAGAAAAGCGGCCGGTGGAGTGTGAACCCCTTGAACGCCTTGGGTGTTTTGGGCCACCAACGCGGTGATAACGGACATACCAAAGCCCCCGGCGGCCATGATGGACTTTAGGTCCGCCTGGGCACCGGCTCCACCGGTGGGATCGGTGCCCGCGATGCTGAGGACACGGGGGCGGGAGGGGCGCGGCTTTTCGGGCAGGTCAGGGATACTCATAGAGCCATTGTGGCCGCAGATGAGGCTAACGCCTAGCAAAGGCCGCCAGGGGGTGCCGTGTCCCACGGCCCCTGACACCCCATACCCGATTGCCCTATTCCGGTTTCGGCAGCTCCCGAGGCACCACCTTGCCAACGGCGTTCCGGGGTAGCTTGTCCACAAACATGAAGTAGCGCGGAACGCAGTGCCGTGCCAGCTTGCGGTTCACATCCGCCTTGATGGAGGCGATGAATTCCTCCCGGTCGCCCACGGCCGCCTCGTCAACCACGATCCAGGCGCACAGGGCTTGCCCAAACTCCGGGTCCTCCACCCCCCTCACGGTCGCCTCTACGACTTCCTGGCGACTGTTGATCACGTCCTCCGTCTCCTGTGGGAACACGTTTTCCCCACCGGAGACGATCATGTCGTCGCTGCGCCCGGTCACGTAGAGCAGTCCGTCTTCGAAGTAGCCAAGGTCCCCGGTGGAGACCATGCCGTCGATAATCTCTTTGTCCACGCCGGGGCGGGTGTACCCCTCGAACAGCAGCTCATTCTTCACAAAGATGCGCCCGATCTCCTTCTCCGGACATTCCTGGCCGTTGGCGTCGAGGATCTTCACGATGGTGGCCATGGGCGGGCGACCGGCGGTGCGGGGATGTTCCTTCAGCTCGTGCGGTTGGGCGATGGAGATCCAGCTAACTTCCGTGGAGCCGTACAGGTTGTACAGCACGTCCCCGAACTTCTCGAAGGTACTGACGATGGCCCGCGGCGGTAGCGGCTCCCCGCACGCGGCGATCACCTTCGTGCCCGGATTGAAGTTTTCCGGCACCGCTTCCAGCAGGCGGCGCAGCATTGTCGGCACGATACAGATGGAGTAGGGCCGGTTCTTCTCGATGAGCTGGACCGCGGAGGTGGGGGTGAAGCGGCGCTGGAGGATCATGGTGCTGCGCAGGGTCAGGGCTAGCTGGATGTTGGCGAAGCCCCAGGTGTGGAACAGCGGGGCGGCCAGGTAGAAGGGCCGGTGGTGGCGGAGGGGAATGCGGCTCATGATGGAGGAGGCAGGCATCCAGCTACTCGGCTCTGGCCGCCGGGCCCCCTTGGGTACTCCTGTGGTTCCGGAGGTCAGGATGATCGTTCGACCCTTGCGGGGGCGGCGGGCGAGCCGTCCGGTAGGTGGGGCGGTGCGCAGCACTTCGTGCAGGCTGGCCCATTCCTCGTTGCGGGTGGCGTAGTTGCCGCTGTCCAGGGCATCGCGCACGTTGGAGGCGGGTTTCTGGTTTTCCTCGGCCTCCCGGGTTAGGCCGTTGGTGTCCCCGAACTCCCACGCGATGACGACGGGGCATTCCGCGAAGCCCTGCGGCAGAAGGGGTAGGAATTCCTCGTCGATGAGCAACACGTCTGGCTTCTGCTCTTTGAGGACGGCGCGGGTTTGTTCGGCGGAGGCTCCGGTGTTGAGGAGGACGATGTCCGTGCCGAGGTGGCCGTGGGCGCATAGGGCCAGCAGGAAACCACGGTGGTTGCGGCAGAGTACGCCGATGCGGTTGCGTTCCCGGATGCCAGAGCGGGATAGGGCGCGGGCGAGTGTGGTGGATTGCTCATGTAACTGCTGGTATGTCATGGCGCCCGCGTCGTCGATGATGGCGGTGTGGAAGGGATCCCGCCCAGCTCCGATGGCCAGTAGTCCGGCGGGAGTGAATTCCCAGCGGTAAATGGAGCCGACGGCTTTTGCGGCGGCCCCGGGTCCCATGAGGCCCAGCACCCCGGTTTGTACCAGGGGGACGAGTCCTCGAGCGAGGGTGCCTGCGTTGCCGATCTGGTCCATGGCGCTCACCGTGTGGCGGGAGTGCCGGCCGCCGTGCTTGTTGGCGGATGGTGCGGTGGTGTTGGTTTCGCTAGTGGTCAAGATCGGCTCCTGAAGTGCGTGTTTAACCTGTGGGCTGTGGCCCACGTTACAAGCTGGGGCATATTTTGTCTGAGGTATTTAAATTGTTGTTTTCGTGTACTTAACAATGCACACGGTATGCATTGTACGGAAAGGGGGCGGCGGCCCGCGTGGTTGCGGTTGGCGGCCCAGATCGGTGTGTTCGCTGTTGGCGTACACCTATTTCAGGACGCCAATAAACCCGGCGCGAACAGCAGTTTTACCCGCCATCCCGGGGTGTCAACCGCCGGGAATGTGCGGCTGCGGCCAGCGGTTGGGCTAAGGGTAATGGGAGTTGTCCGGCCATCCCGATAAGGTGGCTAGCAAACCCGAACCATCACGAGAGGGAGTGCACCATGTTCGAGAGGTTCACCGATCGGGCTAGGCGCGTTGTAGTCCTGGCCCAAGAAGAGGCCCGCGCCCTGAACCACAACTACATCGGCACCGAGCACGTTCTGCTCGGGCTGATTCAAGAGGGCGAAGGTGTCGCAGCCAAGGCCCTGGAATCCATGGGCATCTCCCTCGAAGCAGTGCGTACAGAGGTCAAGGAGATCATTGGTCAGGGCGGCCATCCGCCGACCGGATACATCCCCTTTACCCCCCGGGCTAAAAAGGTCTTGGAGCTCGCGCTGCGGGAGGCCCTGCAGCTCGGGCATAAGTACATCGGCACGGAGCACATCCTGCTGGGGCTCATTCGCGAGGGCGAAGGCGTCGCCGCTCAGGTCCTAGTCAAGTTGGGCGCGGACCTGTCCCGCGTGCGCCAGCAGGTCATCCAACTGCTGTCTGGTTACGAGGGCGGGGAGCAGGAGGAAGCCCCCGACGAGCCGGCGACTGCCGGTGTGGGCCCGGGTTCCGACGCCCCCACTTCAAAGATCGGGCAGAAGTCCAACTCTCTGGTGCTGGACCAGTTCGGCCGGAATCTCACGCAGGCCGCCAAGGACGGCAAGCTGGACCCGGTCGTGGGGCGCGAGAAGGAAATCGAGCGCGTCATGCAGGTCCTGTCCCGCCGCACGAAGAACAACCCCGTGCTCATCGGCGAACCCGGCGTGGGTAAGACCGCCGTGGTGGAGGGCCTGGCCCTGGATATCGTCAACGGCCGGGTGCCGGAGACGCTCAAGGACAAGCAGCTCTACTCCCTGGATCTGGGCTCCCTGGTGGCGGGTTCCCGCTACCGCGGTGACTTCGAGGAGCGCCTGAAGAAGGTGCTCAAGGAGATCAACCAGCGCGGGGACATCATCCTGTTCATCGACGAGATCCACACCCTTGTGGGTGCGGGTGCCGCCGAGGGTGCGATCGATGCCGCGTCCATCCTCAAGCCCAAGCTGGCGCGCGGCGAGCTGCAGACCATCGGTGCGACCACCCTGGACGAATACCGCAAGCACATCGAGAAGGATGCCGCCCTGGAGCGCCGCTTCCAGCCGGTGACGGTTCCGGAGCCCTCGGTGGAGCATGCCATCGAAATTCTCAAGGGCCTGCGGGATCGCTACGAGGCCCACCACCGGGTGTCCATCACTGATGGGGCGCTCACCGCTGCTGCGCAACTGGCTGATCGCTACATCAACGACCGCTTTCTACCGGACAAGGCGGTGGACCTCATCGACGAGGCCGGTGCCCGCATGCGCATCAAGCGGATGACCGCGCCGAAGTCCATCCAGGAAGTGGACGACAAGATCGCCGCCGTGCGCCGGAACAAGGAAGCCGCGATCGACGCGCAGGACTTCGAGAAGGCTGCGGCTCTGCGCGATGACGAGCGCAAGCTCGGCGAAGAGCGGGCGGAAAAGGAACGCGCTTGGCGTGCCGGTGAGCTAGAGGAAGTCGCCGAGGTCGGCGAGGAGCAGATCGCGGAGGTGCTGGGCAACTGGACCGGCATTCCCGTGTTCAAGCTCACCGAGGAAGAATCCTCCCGCCTGCTGCGCATGGAAGACGAGCTGCATAAGCGGATCATCGGCCAAGACGACGCGGTCAAGGCCGTATCTCGAGCCATCCGCCGTACCCGTGCGGGTCTGAAGGACCCGAAGCGGCCTAGCGGTTCCTTCATCTTCGCCGGTCCCTCCGGTGTGGGTAAGACGGAGCTGTCCAAGGCGCTGGCGGAGTTCCTCTTCGGCGAGGACGACGCTCTAATCCAGGTGGACATGAGCGAGTTCCACGACCGCTTCACCGCCTCCCGCCTCTTCGGTGCCCCTCCGGGGTACGTCGGCTACGACGAGGGGGGCCAGCTCACAGAGAAGGTGCGCCGCAAGCCCTTCAGCGTGGTGCTATTCGACGAGATCGAAAAGGCACACCAGGAGATCTACAACACCCTCCTGCAGGTCCTCGAGGACGGCCGACTTACCGACGGCCAGGGTCGCGTGGTGGACTTCAAGAACACCGTGCTGATCTTCACCTCCAACCTGGGCACGAGGGACATCTCCAAGGCCGTGGGCATGGGCTTCTCCAACAGCGGCGAGGCCGATGAGGAGACCCAGTACAAGCGCATGAAGGTGAAGGTCAACGACGAGCTGAAGAAGCACTTCCGCCCCGAGTTCCTTAACCGTATCGACGATGTCGTGGTCTTCCATCAGCTCACGCGGGACCAGATCATCACGATGGTGGACCTGCTGCTCAAGCGAGTATCCAAGGCACTGGCCCAGAAAGACATGGCCATCGAGCTGACGGACAAGGCCAAGGCTCTGCTGGCCAAGAAGGGCTTCGACCCCGTGCTGGGTGCCCGCCCGCTGCGACGGACCATTCAGCGGGAGATCGAGGATCAGCTCTCCGAGCGGATCCTGTTCGGCGAGATCGGAGCCGGGGAGATCGTGACCGTGGACGTGGAGAACTGGGATGGGAAATCTGCGAAGACGGAGGAAGCCGAATTCGTCTTCGGCACCAAGCCCAAGCCGCACCCGGAGAAGACGGAAGAAACCGCCGCCGACGAGGCTCAGGCAGCCGTAGTCAGCGCCGCTGAAGGAGACGTGCCGGAGGCCTAAGCCCTCGCGCTGCCCCCCCCCGCGGGGGGTAGCGGGGTACTGCTGGAGGTCTAGCTTTCGCGCTGGCCCCGCGGGTTGCGCGGGGGCAGCAACCGCAAGCCAACCCGGCCGGAGCGACCAGCTCGGGCCGGGTTGTTTTCGTGTAACCGCCCGGAGCTCACCTTGACCGGTCGGCCCGCAGCATCCACCTGACGCACCTGGCGGACCCCAGGGTGGCGCCGCTTCAACTCCGCCTCGATACGCCGCCCCAGCGTGTTCTCCGCAGCGGGGCACCCGTGGCAGGCGCCGTGCAAAGCCACATCCACCACCCCGTCATGAGCCGCCACAAAAGAGATGCTCCCACCGTGGGACGCCGCCACCGCGCCCACCGGCCCCCCCAGGAGCTGCCGGACGGACTCGGCCAGGGCAGCGTCGTCCGCACGGTGGCCCCCACCGTCCCGCAAGCTTGATTCCCTTGCATTTGCCGCCGAAGCCGCCGCAGCAGCCCCACTTGCTGCCGAATCCGCCGCCGTAACCCCACTTGCGCCGGCCTCAATCACGGAACCCCGCGCAGAGTGCTGCGCAAGCTGCTTTGTATCGCCCGTTTGCTCGGGGAGGGTGGGCTCCGGCCAGGGGACTTGGTCCAGATCCGCCAAGATCGCCGACCGCACCCGGGGGCCCAGTTCCCGCCAGGAACCACTGGATCCCAACGTGGTTGTCACCGCGCCTGGCCGTACGCGTACTCGATCCAGCACCCCGTCTGCCACAAGCGCGGACAGTGCGGGGGGCAGAGGGTCCCTGGCGTCGCTATCCACAATCCCCGACACCGGGCCGGGAGCCACCACCCACACCAGCACCGCAGGATCGGGCGTGGCCTCCGGGTGCAGGCGGGGCGCGGTGGAATCGCTCACGAACCCACCGCCGCAACCACCTGATGCACCACAAAGGAACTAACCCAGGCCAGGACAAACATGTACGTCCACGCCACCGCGGGCCACTTCCACGAGTTCGTCTCCCGGCGCATCGCCGCCACAGTAGACATGCACTGCAGGGCGTACACGAAGAACACCAGCAGAGCCGCTGTGGTAGCAGGGGTGAAGACCTTCTCGCCCTCGTGCTCGCCGGAGGTATAGGTCATCTGGGACAGGGCGGCACCCGGGTCCTCTGGATCCTCCGCGGCTGCGATCTGGCCCATCGTGGCGACGAAGACCTCGCGCGCACCCAGCGAAGCCAACACCCCGATATCCACGCGCCAGTCGAATCCCTGCGGCGCGAACACCGGTTCCATAGCGTGGCCAATCCACCCCGCTGCGGAATGCTCCATCACGTAGGACTTCTCCGCGCTCTCGCCGATCGCGTCCAATTCCTCCTCCGCAGTGCCCTGGGCTCGGGCAGCAGACACCGCGGTCTCCCCGGCGGCCGAGGCCTCCTCGGAATGGGCGGGCAGCGAAAGTAGCACCCACAGCGCCACAGAAACGACGAGAATGATCCGACCCACCTTGCGCAGGAACATGGACGCGGACTGCCACATCTGGGATAGCACCGCGTTGGCCGTGGGCACACGGTAGGGCGGCATCTCCATAAAGAAAGGCAGCTCGTCGGAGCGCAGAATGGAACGCTTGAAGGCCAGGGCCGCCAGCATGGAGGACACCCCGCCCAGGACGTACAGCCCGAACATGGCAGCGCCCCGTGCCCCAAAGGGCCCGAAGTGGGCCTCTTCCGGAACCAAAAGCCCCACCAACAGCACAAACACCGGAAGGCGGGCAGAACAGGTCATCAAGGGGGCGGCCAGAATAGTGGCGATACGGTCCCGCGCGGACGGGATCGTGCGAGTCGCCATGATGCCGGGCACCGCGCAGGCAAAGGAGCTGAGCATCGCCACAAAAGCCCGGCCCTCCAGCCCCGCCGCCCCCATCACCCGGTCCATGAGAAAAGCGGCGCGGGACATATAGCCTGCGGACTCCAACAGGGAGATGAGCAGGAATAGCAGCAGAATCTGCGGGAGGAACACGAGCACAGAACCCACGCCGCCAATCACCGCAGTGGAAATAAAGTCCGCTATGACCGGGATGCCGATATGTTCGGAGGCTAAACCCCCTAACCAGCCGAAGAAGCTCTCAATGGCACCCTGCAGGGGAGCGGCGACGGTAAAGATGGTTTGGAAGAACAGGAACATCACGCCGAAGAAGACCAGCGAACCCCACAGCGGATGCAGCAGCACCCGATCCACGGCGCGGGTCAAACCGTGCGCCGTGGGGGCGCGGTAGGCGCAGCTCGCGAGAATGGAATCGGCCCATGCCCGGCGCTCCCGGGGATCCTCCACCGGCGGAGCGATGACTGGCATCGGCCAGGAATCCACATCTGCTAGAAGGTCCAGTAGGGGGGTCACCGTGGACTTGCGGGTGCCCACCACGGCGCGCACTGGTACTCCCAGGGCTCGTTCCAAGGCGTCCGGATCCACATGCCCGCCTCGCGCCGCGAGCTCATCGCCCATCGTGAGAACCACCGCTGCGGGTAGCTGTAGAGCCAGGGCCTGTGCCACAACGGACAGGGAACGGGCCAGAGTGGTGACGTCCACGACGACCAGCAGCGCGCGCGGTGCCCGCACCCCGTCTAAGCGTCCTCCCAAAACGTCGGAGACGACCTTCTCATCCGGGCTAATCGGATCCAGACTGTAGGTTCCCGGAAGGTCCTCCAGGTGCACGGTGGTGCCGTTCGCCAGGGGGGCCTCGCCAGTGCGTCGACCGACTGTGACACCGGGGTAGTTGCCCGTCTTCGCACTCAACCCGGTGAGGGCGTTGAACACGGAGGTCTTACCGGCGTTTGGGCTGCCCACGAGGGCTACAGTGCCAGCGGTTTCTATCGTGGCGGAGGCTGCTACCGCTCGGCCAGCGCCGTCCTGGCTCTCTGGGGATCCGCAGTGGGAAGCGGAGTGAAACAGTCCGGCGGCCAGGGGCTTTCGGGTCATCGGGCCGTGGCCGCGGGGCTCGTAGCCTCCGCCGCTGAGCTGCTGATTGGTTGCTCCGCGGAGGGCGTCCGCTGGGCGTGGGTGTCCGCCTGCCGGGTTTGGTCAAGTGTGCTCTGGGCCCCCTCGGCCGCATTCGGGGCCTGAGTGAAGGGGCAGCTGCACTGAATTGCGCCGGCTTCGCGGCGGCGCAGGCAGAGGTCGTAATCGCGGACCCGGTACACGCAGGGGTCCCCCAGGGGAGCCCGGCGGAGCATGGTGACCTCCACGCCCTCGTCGAAGCCGAAGTCCGTGAGGCGACGCCGTACCTGGTCGGACAGGTTGGATCCCAGGGCGCTCACATGGGCGGACTCACCTGGGCGCAGGTCACACAGGGTGCGCTCGACGGTCGCCCGCGCAGCCGGGCGGCGGCGCGCCGGACGAATGCCGTTGAGAAGAGTCACAGGGGGTTACCTCCAAGCTTGATCCATGTCACCGTAGCACGCTTAGGGCAGCCTCACCTAGCCCCTTTTGGAAACTAATGTGTGTTCTTTTTCGTGTTGCGGCTTGAGCTGGCTTTCTTGATAACTCAAGGCGTGATTAGCCGTGGCCTACGGCCCACTCCAGCCCACTGCCCACCGCGGCGGTGTGGGTTAGTGGGGGAGGCGGTAGGTGGTGGCGTCCCCAAGAATCCCATCCCGAACCACCAGCCCATCGGCGACCAGGGAGGACAGCGAGCGGGAGAGCTGGGCGGCATCCGGCCACACCAGATCAACCTCCGCGGCGGTGGCGGCACCGTCGGCGGATTCCCGCAGCAGCCGCATGATCTTGCCCCGAACTTGCCGATCCGTGCCCTCGAACCGCTGCACCCGCGCCCGGGCGGAGGCAACCTCTGACTCGGTGGGAAGGGGCTTGCCCCGGCGGACCCATTCACACACGTGCTGGACGGGGCACTGCTCGCAGCGGGGCGAGCGGGCGGTACAGACGAGCGCTCCTAGCTCCATGATGGCTGCGGTGAACAGGACGGCGTCCTCCCGTCGAGCTGGGTCCTGCTGCGCATTGGCGTAACCCCGCCGCTCCAGATCGGGGTCCCCGGCGACGAAGGGCATCATATCCGCCACGGCTGCCAAATCGCCGGCTCGGGCGGGCCCCGGCAGGAAAACCCCCTCCACCGCTCGGCGATGAACCCGCCGCACATTGGTATCCACTACCGGGACTGGAAGGCCGAAGTGGAAGGCCGCAACAGCCCGGGCCGTGTAGCTACCCACCCCCGGCAGCGCATGCAGCTCCGACACGGTGCCGGGCACGGCTCCCGCATGACGGTCCACGATGGCCTGGGCGCACTCGCGCAGCCGCAGCGCTCGGCGCGGATAACCCAGATTCGCCCACATCCGCAGCACATCCGCCGGCGTTGCCTGAGCCAGGTCCTTCGGCTCCGGCCACCTATCCAGCCACGCGCGCCATAATGGTTCGACGCGCGCCACCGGGGTCTGCTGAGACATGACCTCGCTGACCAAAACGCCCCAGGGCGAGGTGCCCGAATCTCGCCAGGGCAGAGGGCGACCGTGGCGGGCGAACCACCGGTTGCTCGGGGTGACCAGGGGAAATGGGTCGCTCTTGGCTCCATGTGCGGGGTTTTGCGAGGCGGGGTGGGCGGTTACGTCGGTAGCGGTGACGCGGCCGCGGTTGGGGGTGTAGTTGCTGTGCATAAGACGCCCGCGATTCTATACGGCGACACACCGTGCGGTTGCCTATTCCCGTTGTGCTGAACCTACAAGTACCGGCATGATGGCCGCATGGAATACACCCCGAGCACGCTAACCCCCGTGGAGGCCCTCACGGCCATGCTAGAGGGCAATCGCCGCTTCGTGGCGGAGGAGCTCACCCGCCCCAACCAGGATCCTCACTACCGGCGGACGTTGGCCGAGGGGCAAAGTCCGCACGCGGTGGTGCTTGCCTGTTCAGACTCCCGGGTGCCGGTGGAGCTGGTCTTCGATCAGGGGCTGGGGGATGTGTTCGTTATCCGCACCGCAGGGCACATCACGGACCTCTCCGTGCTGGCATCCCTTGAATTCGCAGTGGATGGATTGGACGTACCTCTCGTCGTGATCCTTGGACACGAGGGCTGCGGCGCGGTAGGCGCGGCGCAGCGAGCTTTGGAGCACGGGGAGCTGCCCGACGGTTTCCAGCGGGTGCTGGTGGAGAAAGTCACTCCCTCCCTGCTGTCCGCCCGGGCTAATGGGTTGGAAAGCGTAATCGATTTCGAGCGAAACCACGTTCGCGAGATCGCCCATCACATCGTGGATCGCTCCCCGCAGATCTCGCGCCGGGTGAACAATGGAAGCTGTGCGGTGGTGGGGCTGCGGTACTGCCTAACGGATGGCCACGCCGAGCCGCTGATAACCTTCGGCCTGCAGGCCCTGCCGCGAATCCCTGGGGTAGAGGGGGCAGGGGTAGAGGTCATCCGGTAACGAGCGTTACCTTCGTGCGTTCGAAAGTTGGTTGCGACTTTGGGATATGCAGCTGACGGCAGATGTCGTGATGGGCGCATGTGCGATGAGCGTCAACCGTCCGAGGTGGGGCTGGCTGTCGCGTCGGTGAGAGGTCCGTTTGATCCATCCAAGGATCCCGGTGCCGAGTTGTTCCTAGGTGTGCCGACAGTAACGGCCCAGGAGACTGGTCTGCAGCGAAGCGAACAACGACCCTCCTGCCGGGTTGTCTTCGGCAGCACCGGCCTGGCCGATGTTCGCTACCATGCCGGCTGTGGCAGGGGGTGAAGTTTGCTCTCACCAGTGGGGTGCTAGGGGACCTGCGCCAGCGTGGCGCCGTCACCGCGGGCGAGGGCCACTCACCCGACCTTGGCGCAAGATTTCTAGGGAAGGGCAGCGGCCTCGATGGCCTCTTTTCCGGGCCACCGGGTGGGACAACGAAACCAGACATTGCCTGACCGGAAGACGTTCCATCGTTGGATCTATTGGGGGACATTTTTGCGGGAACTACCGAGCAATTTGCATCGTCGGACACATCGGGTCAGAGCTGCAGCTGTCCTTCCTTGAGGCTTCGGTTGGAAGAGGGAATGAGTACCGGAGATTAGCCTCGATCCCGTTGGCCGTGGACTGGGAGTGATCCCTGTGATGCGGTCGCGGAGCGCTGAGTCCACGGCGCGAGTCGGCCGTGTTGGGGGAGGTTGTCGGTGGGGATTTGGCGTTTTCCCACCGGTTGTCCCGCTCGCCGTTGTACACCGGGGATGATCCGCAGGCTTATCGTTGGCATGTGCAGCATCACCGGGTGGACCGGTTGGGTGATCTTGGAGATGAGGTGCGTGCGATGACCAACCAGATCACGTCAGTGTCCCCGTCCCGGCCGCAGGGGTTTACCAGCGGCCGGGAGTTGATTAACGCGGTCGTCGCCCGCCGCCTGGAGGCCGAGGACGCCCGGGGGCTGTTCGCCTCGGTGGATAAAACCCTGCCGGATGCCTCGGCGTTGGATGGGGATCGGATCGAGGGGGTCAAGGTGTTGTGGATCTCCCCGGGGCGGGCGGCCCGTGATGAGACGGTGTTCCGGCACGCGTTGGCGACCGCCCACCGGCTGCGGGAGGCCGACCAGCGGATGACGGACGCGAAGATCATCGACGCCTACGAGTACGCCTATAACGTGGCTCAGGCGGTGGGGGCGGATCACCGCAGCTCGGAGATGCCCCCGCAGCGCGATCGGCAGACGATGGCCCGGCGGGTGCGTGGTTATGTGCTGTCCGGGTCGAAAACCAGCCGGGGGTCGGCGTTCACCGGCGCGACAGCTGGGGTCAGCGCCCGGGAGCGCAAAGCCCTGTCCACCATGGGCCGTAAAGGCGGGAAGAAAGCCGCCCAACGCTGGAACGACCGCAACAGCACCTACGCCCAAAACGAGCTCAACAAACTTGCCAAAGCCAACCAACAACGCGCACGAAAAGGACGTGTGAGTGCGCGTGAGATCGCTAACTTCTTCGATGATGCATACCTGCAGACAGGCACATACCCCACCTTGAAGCAGGCCTCTAGCGAGCTCAAGGTGAGCGAAAAGACGGTATGAAGAGCACTTGCGGGAGCAGGAATCGAACTCCCCCGAGGACGTAAAAAGAAAGTGGACAAGCCGTAAGCAATGCACGGTCCCCCTGCCCCCTAGGGCGGCATCTTGAGTGCGAGAGTTTTTTTAGAACGCCCTCCCTTACGGAGAACGCAGGGTGCTCGCGCTTGAGGGGGAAGATTCCCAGCCGAGGGTTACGTAGGGTATGTGCATGGTTCCTTCTGCTCTGACTCCGATGATGGATCGCGGTACTGCCCGGGCGAACCTCAACGGTTTTGCTGCCCACTGGAGTCCCCGCATCAACGAGTGGAAGGTGTCGGGTAAGAGGCATACGGAGAAGTCCTACGCCCAGCAGTTCTGGTCGGACTTGCTGCGCTGTTTTGGGGTCATCCCGGAGCGGATTGATCTGTTTGAGCGGGATGCTGCCCGGGCCACGACTGGTCGGGATGGCTATATTGACCTTTTTTGGTCTGGGGTGGTGTTGGGGGAGGCGAAGTCTCTAGGCCGGGACCTGGACGCGGCGTTTGACCAAGCGTTGGACTATCTCTCAGGAGGGTCGATCGGCCAACACGAGTGGCCGAACCTCCTCGTGCGCAAAACGATGAAACCTCTATCCCCTGTCATCACCGAGGCAGTCAGAGGCTCCCAGCCCACGGACGGAGGTCACCTTATCGTCGAGGCCGATGAGTATGAGGGGGTAGCAGCCGATCCGGTGGCGGCAAAATACCTCCGACCGTTTCGCATGGGCCGCGAACTCGTCCGGGGGTTAGACCGGTGGTGTCTATGGATGGCCGATGACGATTTCGATCCGGCGGACATACGTTGCTCTGCCGTATTGCGTGAACGGGTCGCGGCATGTCGGAAGTTTCGGGAAACTAGTCGACCATCGGGGGATGCCTACAAGCTCAAGGACATTCCGCATCTGATGCGCCCGAACGCTAAACGACCACTAGTGCCCTATGTCGGTATCCCGGCTGTGGTGTCGGAAACGCGCCGCTACTACACCGCAGCCCACTTCGGCCCGGAGGTCATCGTAGGCAATCAGGTTGTACACCGCTGAGGACCCAACGGGTCTGCTGTTCGGGCTTGTGTCCTCGTCGATGTTCATGGCGTGGCAACGATGTGTTGGGGGTCAGCTGAAATCGGATCTCCGCTTTTCTAACACGCTGGTGTGGAACACGTTTCCTGTTCCCGAGCTCACGGATAAGACTCGGGCAGCAATCGTCGCTGGGGGTAAAGCTGTTCTCACTGCCCGCGCAATCCACCCCGAGCGCTCGTTGTCCGACGCCTACAATCCCCTCGGCATGGACCCAGCACTCGTCAAGGCCCACAACACGGTCGACTCGGCCGTCGACCGAGCCTTCGGCTCCTCCCGAAGACTCACCAGCGAAGCTAGCCGCCAAGAGCTTTTGTTCAAAAACTACTCTAGACTGACCTCAGCCACCGCGTAAGTCTGACGCCGCCGCTCCGCGTCCGAGGGTAGAAACCGCCGAAACGCGCTCGCCCTCTGCGGAGACGGGGGGAGCGCGCCCAATGGGTCAGGGAGAATGCAATCCTACTCGCGGGCGAGAGTTTGCATCCACGACCTTATTCTGGGATTGGCAACCAAAACCCAGTATACAATCAGAGGGTAAATAAACCTAAAAATAGACAAAGGTCCGATCCAGTTACTTAAGACTGCCGGGACATAACTGGTAAGAAGGAAGGGAAAACCTTCTTTTATGACGGACTTGGGATTGTCCGTCTCGATCTTCAAGAGACTTAGAATTAGCCCTACAAAAACAAGGATCAGCGCAGTGTATGCGCATGATAGCTGCCACAGGATATCGTGTCGGTAGATGCATGAAGCAGCCCGCTGCAATACAGGAGTGATTGAAAGAATGAGTACGATAACTGCAGCCATCTGCCCTTTCCAATTAGATTGCCTCATGGTTACACATCTCCCTTACGATGTGGTCAAGTCTGTAGCATAAGAACACCCGTTCGTGTAGTGTTCGGAAGTCACAAGACTGGACGGGGTGGTAACGCTGGCGCTGGTTGGGGCACCGAGCTTTAGGGCAAGGCACTTGTCTTGGGCAACCGCTGCGGTTGCCCAAGCTGAAACCTCCGCATTCCGCAGTCCCCACCACGCTCCCTCGTACTCTCCAATAGGTGGTGGAACGAGAACCCAGAAAGGAGCAATTGCTGCGGCGGCAGCTGTTCCTGCGGCCATCCTCCGTGTCTCATCTTTGCTTAAGTAGACGTGACCAGTAAGAATGCCCCAATCGACCCGGGGTTCGGAAGTCACGAGAAAGAGGCCCACCCCATCTGCCGAAACTTCCAGTGAAAAAACACCCCGAAAAACTAGCCCGACGCCCCCGCACTATCACAGCCCCAGGTACGCCGGGTCGGCCAACTATTTGGCGTCTAGGAGCGCCTAGAGCTTGTCCCAAGCTGAAGCGCCGCAGTATCCTGCCGTGCCCCCACCTACGCCTGCTGCTGTGAGACACGCAATGTAGCCAGGAAGGCTACCATACGAACGTACAGCCGTGGCGGCGGCAACAATCCAGGCGGGGATTCCTGCCGCTGACAAGCATCGATTCAGCTCGCTGATGGCGTCGCCGACCGATCGGGGCGAGGTGATTCCGCCTTGAGGTGCAGATACGTCTTTATCTTGAATTTTCTTACCATTGGACCACGAGGTGACGTGGCCAGACGTCGAAGGCTTTTCGACGAAGTGAGACTCATTGTATCCGGCAATGTCACCTTGGTTGGAGAATACCACCGAAATGTTGCTGTACTCAATCCCTTCGTTAATGATAGGGATCATCACTAATGTCTCTCCTTTGCTGTTTGTTGATGACTTGGCATCAGCAAAAGACAGATTACTCGGGTTTGTGTGGAGTGAGAGAGGTCCACCCCTTATCGAGGCTTTGATGGAATCCGTGTGTTGTGCGGAAATAGGCTTGGCAACATGCTTTCCGTCTTCAAGGGAGATGGTGCTGGCTGGCACTTCGCTTGCAAATGCCAATAATGGGGACAGTGCTGTTGTCACTGCGATAGTAAGGCGATAAGAGCCTTGGGGTTACGCATATCATTCTACCTGAACTTTTGGGCTTCAGTCGTACTAACGAGATTGTCCCCGCATTGTGACGAGGGTTCCGACAGTCGCAGTAGAAATAATCGTCACTATCAGTCCCACAACAGTGAACGTTACCCACCCCGACTGATCAGTGGGGAGGCTGCTACGGGTGAAAGCAGCTATCAAGTAGATTGCGACAGTGGAGAGTGCTACAGCGCTATAGGTGCCGATTTTCTTCGAAGGCATTGTCATATCCTTTGTGTGTCACTTGACTTTAAAACTGCTTTCGAAATAGATAGTAGCGCTAGAGGAAGCTATTTTGGCACTATTTAACCCAATGTTCATGATTTGTTCGTGTACGTTCGAAAAGCGGCTTGTTGACGCCAGACCATGAGCGTAGCTTGACGCTAAGAGCGTCTTGAAGCTGGATCTATTTGGTGAGGGCTCGGCTGTTGGCTCTGGCTTCCATTCGAGATGCTACATCTGCTAGCTGAGGGTAACTCTGCAGCGGAATGTTGAAGTTGGAAGCACTCGGTCGACTGGGATGCGTAGGGGGCTCTTCGACACCTCGTGCGCCGCATAAACCATCGTTTGTGTCCCACCCGCGTCCGCACCTCGGCGGGCGGGCATTCTCCCAGGACAGCGCTGTGCAAAATTGTGCCCGTTACTTGGCCTGGGCATGACGTCCTTAGCGACAGGTTGTGCATCATGAGGGGATGGGTGGTGGAATCGCCGTGGGAAGGGTGAGGGCTTCTAGCTATGTGGGATCAAAATTCTGGAAGCAGGCCGATGTTTCACCCCGGTGGAATGTACATGGCAAGACGCTTCCTGCTCGAAGGTGGCGAGGTATCGCTGCAGGTGACAGTGATCGTGTTAATGAAGGTACTTCCCAGTTGGGCACTTCAGTGTTGGACCTTCACAGGGTGCCATGTCGTGAGGCCGGCTTCGCGTACGCCAGGAAACATCCAGGCTGCCGCCGTCCAGTGGGGGCGCTTGTCGACGGTTGTTGGGCGTTGGCAGCTGGTCTGCAGCGGATCGGTGTGCAGCTACCTATGGGGTGACAGCGCTTCAGGATGTGAACCTTTGGATCTCTTCAGCCCTGCAGTGAGTACAAGGAAACCTAAGAGGGACAACACCGCGCCGGTGAGAGCTGGGGCTCGATGGCCCAGCCCGGCTGAAATGGCCAACCCCGCGATAGCTACACCCACCGTGTTCCCGAGGTTGAAGGATGCAATATTGGCTACAGACGCGAGTGTTGTTGCCCCGTCAGCGCGCTTGAGTACCCGTTGCTGTAGTCCAGGGACCGTCGCGAAACCGACAAGGCCCACCGCGAAAACAGCGAGGGCAACGCCAGGGCGCCAGGGGGTAGATAACCAGTATGCGACGAGAACAACCGGCAGCAGCGCCGAAAACGCTACAAGGCTGCGTTCCCCGGAGCGGTCGGCTGCTCGGCCTCCGACGATATTCCCGAAGAACAGCCCCAGTCCGAAGATGACGAGGAGCCAGGGAACTGCCTGCCGGTCGAAACCAGATAGCTGAACAAGAGTCGGCTCGACGAAAGCTTCGGTCGAGGATGCTACCCCGGTCGGTGTTTGGGCATCCTAAGTGGGTGCGGGGATCGTCGAAGCTGACTGCACCGTCCGACGTGAAGAGGCAAATTGACCGAGACCTGACGATTTGGGTGTCCCTAAACAACCCCTACAATGGCACCTTTATCTTTGCCTGCTCAGGCCCGTTTCTACCCGACGGGTTGCAGAGAAGGTTGGTTGACCGTTCTCTAATCTGCTGATGATGTAGACGATATTACCGCCCGTAGGGGACGGCGGTTAGTTTTCTCTAGTCAGATTTGCTTTACGGGGGCGGGAGCCGGTTTGACCCTGGTAGCATTGTTGACCTGTTCTAATTGAGGAATGTCGATTATAAGGTAGAAATAGAGTGAAGTATGTCTTGAGTCGATCTATTAGTGCATGGCCCTAAGAGGTGCTGTACACTACGGAAGACGATTAACTAACGAAGTTGAGCTAAAGTAGTACGAGGTACCCAGACACGAGTATAAAGCTCCCTATTAGAAGCACTAGGTACTGACGCGGATGTTTCAAAACCTCCTTCTCGGTCCGAAGTCCACTCAAAGGGTACACAATTTCACAAATTGCGAACAAGCAGGAAACTATCGCAAAAGTTGCTACTGCGAAAGGTATAAACATAAACGAAATACCATTCAGTGCGATTGCAATGAAAATCAAAGGCGTAGCAACGACGCCGTAATAAAAGAACAATAGTATGCAATACTGGAGTTTCAAATTACGCTCAACACCGAGCATTCGTGCTGCCTGAACAGTATCTGGATCTCGAGACATCGTTGTCGTGAGCACAGATGTCGACAGGCACACCGAAAGACCAGGAGGGGTAGCAAGGGGATACTCACGCGAGAGTAAGAGGAAAAGAGCGCCAAAACCGATTACAGCAACCGCATTTACCCAGACTCTTTGGTCCGTGAGAAGGCAGGCAAGGTAGTAATTTCGTGTTCTTGACGCGGGGCGAGCATTAGCCGAATTGAGTAGAGGAGGTGACTTGGCGAAAACGATGCACAACGAAACGATGACCATCATTGTCAACCAAGTGATAAACGATGGCAAAACTAACGGACTGGCGGCAAGTAGGCCGCAAAGAACAAGTGCAAAAGGCCACTGGAATCTGAAGTCAAGCAGAAGAATAGGCCAAATAGAGCAATATACAAAAAGTAAAAAGACGCTAGTCGAGAGGACGGCAATGAAGGACCTGCCGGCTGCGATAAGTAATGTGGCCTGACAAACACCAAACTCGACAGCGAAAAGTATTGCCCCGGCCAGAAGAGAAGCTCGAGCTAACACTCCCCGCGAAACGGGCCACTGCAACAGCTGGTTCAACCTTGGATCCCTTGCCCATATTGCAGCATTGGAGAACGAGGCTAAGCCTGTCACGACGGAAAGAAACGATAAGCATCGCGACTGAGAAGCATTAGATAATAGAAAATATCCGACGGGGATAGCGGCCACAGTTAGCAGCAAGCTTACTTGAAGGAGCCTGCGACTTACGAACTCGCCTAGGAGTCCCTGCACCGCTGTTCGGTACTGGGTCATTATTTCCCCTGTGCGGTACGGTTTTCATCCAACAGGGAAATCAAATCATCGCGTGTTTTAGGCACATCCTGCGGGCCTGTCATAGATCCCCTCTGCAGAATGTAGAGAGTGTCTGCTGTATCTATCAACGACTCAGCGACATGGGATCTCATGATAATGCTAGTACCAGCATCACGGGCCTAGCGGATAGACGAGTATAGAAAATCCGTTCCGAGGGAATCAAGCGCATCGACAGGTTCGTCTAGAATCAAAAGCGGTGGCTTGATGGCAAAGGCAGCGATTAATCTAGCCTTTTTCGAGTTTCTTGAACTCAATTCACCTATACGAGTTTTCGCGAAAGAGCCGAAATTGAAACCGTCGATCAATTCATGAAGTATGTCGTCTGGAGCCTTGTCGTACGCAGCAGAGACGAAGCGAAGGTAGGTTTCAAACGACCAATTTCGAAAGCTTTGGTCCTCCGTGAACACGGTCATGCGCGTACGTTTGAACCCTGGACTGTCCGGGGTGGTCGGGTTGCCAGCGAAATCCATCGACTCGAACTTGGCGTTCTTCAGAAGGCCACTTAAACCCTTGATGAATGTGGTTTTCCGGCTCCGTTTCCGCCCAGCAAGCCAACAACGCTACCTGGTTGTACCTCGAACTGCGGAATGGAAAGAACAGGCGGTTCCGATAGTTGATATCCAAACTCGCCCTGTCTGATGGTGAACATAGAATGACGGTCCCCCCGCAGGCAGTGATGTTAGATCAGCGGCTTGTCCTATCGGATTGCCTACCCTTCGCCAGGGCTGCAATGAAAATAACAGCGGCTACTAAAAACACGACGCCGAGCAGTGTATTTCCACGCACGAAGCTGGCCACCGAGACTGCCACGAAGAGCGCGGCGGCAACGCTGCGAAGTAGACGACTAGACATATGACAGACTCCTTAGATCATGAAGAGCGTAGTGACGAATTGTTAATGAGTAGGTCGATACTAGCGCACCAGGAATAATCAACAACATGAATTGATGATGGATCGCTAGTGTGTGGAGGAACAGGACCAGTGCAAGTGGCCAAGTCTAATGATAGTGTATCGCATCGGTGAGCGAAATAGTTTCTGGGCCGTGGCGCTATGCGTGACCACGCTTCTCGCGCACCCTGCCCGTGAGTTCTCACCCACCCTACGCATGAGGATGTAATTCCCACCACAGGGATACGACGGGCGACGTTGCTGAGGATGGTGAGCGCCTACTGCTGAGGGATCAGGAGGCCTGCCAGTGGGTCGATGCTTCAACCGGGTGAAGCAAGAGCCGTAATTTATTTCCCGCCCGCACGTATCCGAGGTGGGGTGGAAGCAGTATCGGCAATGTAAAAGCAGCTTTGCACTGGTTTTACACATCCGCCAGAACCCACCGCCGCTATAAAAGGAACTCCTCGGTAGGTCAATTTGCCACCATTGCAGCGAGCTCATAGAGATGCCTTGACATGTCTGGTGCAGTTCCACCATGCACCGGGCGGGTCTTCGGCTACGCGCGGGCGTCGACCGGTGATCAGAATCTGGATCGGCAAATCGCAGCCCTCGGTGAGGTGGACATGCTCATTGAGGATAAGGAGTCGGGCAAGAACGTCGCCGACCGAGATGAGCTGTCGGCCCTGATGCGTTTCGTCAAAGCTGGGGACAATATCCGGGTCAAAAGCGCTGACCGGCTCGCCCGGTCGAGCTCGGATCTGTTAGCGATTGCGGAGAACTTGAAATCCCGGAAGGTTGGCTTGGAGTTTGTGGACAACCCGGCATTGAAAACGACCACCCCGCAGGGTTACTTCATGCTGACGGTGTTGGCAGCAGTAGCCCAGTTGGAGCGCGAGATCATCCTGGAGCGCCAAGCCGAGGGCATTGCCCTGGCGAAGAAAAAGGGCAAGTACACCAAGGCGCCTCGTTTGACCCGCCAGCAGGTGCTTGACGCCCGCCGACGGGTGGCAGAAGGGGTGCCGAAAGCCCAGGTTGCTCGTGACCTCCAGGTCAGTAGGCCGACGCTGTATGCGGCGTTGTCGGGTACCGGGGTGTACGCCGATGGGGGCCGCAAGGATGAGGACGCTGAAGAACCCCCGCTGTGGTGACAGTGAGGGTTCAGAGGCTTACGCAGATACCCTGTGTTGGCGGCGTAGCAGCAGCCACGTCAGCGCTGCGGCGACAACCAGAGCACCAATGGGCCACACAGCAACATTCCATTGCAGGAATCCGAGGGCCGCGATGAGGGCGACGATGGTAGCTGCGACAAGAAGGATGAGCCAGTTGTACTTGTTTGTCATGACTCCTACCTACACGTTGCGCCGCGAACTCCGCCAGCCCAGGTGAGTTCGAGCAGGAGTCGCTGACCGGACGGGACAGCTCGTTAAAGTCGACGATCTACCAATCGGAGCGATTGCCACGATGCTCGGCAACAACTGCACCACCGCGTGGCGCGCACTGAACAGCCACAGCGAAGCTCTGGCAATCTCGGGGGGGGCAAGAGCAATGGTGGTTTGCGGAAAAAATATTAGAAAACCCTCGAACCATGTCCGAGGGTAGGGAAGGGAGAATGCTCCAAAGTGGCAGATCGATAGAGGACCTGGGTTCTACTTCTTTCCTGCTGCTTTGAAAATCTTGACTATCAGCCACACTAGTGCGGCAATAATCAAAACGGTGACAAGCACAAGCGCAATCTCTATGATTCCAAAATTCACGATGAAGCTCCTATACTTCTATCTGTAACCTAAGTTTATGGTTTCGTGGTTATGCAAGCCCAGGAAGATTCTTTACCGTCGATGTGGTAGCGCCCACACACGTCGGTATCTGCCTCAAACGTCTCGCTGTGAAGATCGAACGTGAGGTAGTGGCCAGGAAAAACGGATTGCGCAACTGTTTGCAGTTGTTCACACTTCCGTGACGTTCCTGGTGTGCCTCATTCGCATCAGTCCATTGGATATCGAAGCTGCCTCCGCAGACGTTGTCTTTCCAGAAGCTATCTGGGCCGCCGCGCCATCCTACTTCAGCATAGTGGGCATGGAGACCCGTTCCGTCCACGTAGATGAACGCCCTGGAGTTCGGCCCCTCGCCCGGAGCAGGTGCCTCGCCAAGTGCGCTGGGAGCGAAAAGGTTCCGGGTGCTGGTTGACGTTTCGGCATACCTCCCGTGGCCGTTAGCGGCAGCTTGTTCGTACCCCTCTCCGGGGGCCCTGCGGGGCATCGGCAGCTCCTAGAGCTGCGGTGGCTGCGGCGGCTGTTGCCCAAGAGGGGTAGCCACCCGCGGCTGGGAGTTCTCACCTTTCCACATCTGGGTCTGCCTTGCTGACTTAACGAACCTTCTCAGCTCACCAGAACCCCCTGGCTCGAAGCCCCCGCGTAGCAAGAGGTCCCGACTCCCAAACAGCCGAGCCCCTTACGAGCAAAGATACATTTGCAGGAAACCGTCGAGTAGTTCGGTGGGCTGTGGGTTGGCCTGTGGTGGACCTGGGGAAGGCGGGTGTAGTTGTCGGTGTTGACGGTGGCGAAGCTGCATGCGGAGTCGGTGGCGTATTACGAGTCGACGGTGGATGTGTCTGGTGGGGTGGATGGGTACTACTCGGAGGATGGTCGTCAGCCCGCGCGGGCGTGGGTGACGGGCGAGTCGGCGGGGGCTGTGGATGCCATCTCGGGGCAGTTGGGTGTTGAGCCGGGAATGGTGGTGGATGGGGCAGGGGTGCGGTCGTGGTTTAACGGTGCTGTTGGCCCCAGTGGCGTGAAGTTGGGTCGTGCTCCGGGTAGTCGGGGGGTGCCGGGTTACGATTTGGCGTTTTGCGCGCCGAAAAGTGTGTCCATTGTGTGGGGGTTAACCGATGATGAGGATGTGCGTGCGGCGGTGGATCGTGCGCATGCGGCGGCGGTGGCAAGTGGGATGGATTATCTCACTACCCATGCGGGGTACACCCGGCGGGCGAGTCGTGATGATCCGAGTGTGATGGTGATCGAATCGCTGCCTGGATTATCGGGGGTGCGGTACGAACACCGGACGAGCCGCGCGGGTGATCCGCATGTGCATTCCCATGTGTTGCTGTCGAATAAGCAGTTGTGTCGGGATGGGAAGTTCCGCACGATTGATGGGACGAGTGTGTATCACGAGCTGCGGGCAGCGGGCATGGTGTATCAGGCTCACTTACGCGCGGAACTCACGGCGGCTTTGGGGGTGCGGTGGGGTGAGATTGTCAATGGGTGTGCCGAGATTGTGGGGTTGGATGATCCGGAGTTTATCCGGGGGTTTTCCACCCGCGCGTCGGAGATTGATGCGTGGCGTCAGGCGCAGGGGGTTGGTGATGATGAGCACCGCTCGGAGGTGATGAATCGTCTTTTTGCCCGGTTGGGTCAGAAAACCACCCGGCGGCGGAAGGATGTTGATACCCCGCTGGCGGAGCTGCAGGCCCAGTGGGCGGGCAGTGCGGTGCCGGTCGACGTTTACCCGCGCTGATGTGGTCGAGGCGGCTGCCGGTTTGGTCGGCGGGGATGTTCCTGCCGCTGGGTTGGTGGATCGGATTGAAGCGTTAGTTGATGAGGTGTTTGCTTCGGGGTTGGCGTGGACGGTGACCCCGGAGCGGTCGCGGGGGTATGACCGGCGGATGCGGGAGGGCTCGCAGCGGTTTACCGCTGAGGTGGTTGTTGATGAGGTCAATAGGGGGATTGATCTGGCCTGCCAGCAGGTTCGTTCGCCGGTGCGGCAGCCGGTGGAGATCACCCCGGTCGATGGGGTGTTATCGGATGCGCAGGCAGCTGCTGTGCGGCAGGTGGTGTGTTCGCCGTGGCGTGCGGGTGTGATTGTGGCCCCGGCGGGGGCGGGGAAAACATCGTCGTTGGCGGCAGCCCGCGCGGCGTGGAACCAGGTGGGCAAGCAGGTGGTGGGGCTTGCCCCGACGGGTAAGGCAGCTGATGTGATGACGATGGATAACGTGGCTGATTCCTCGTCAACGATCGCTCGGGTGTTGTGGGGCACAGAGTCGCTCTCGGCTAGCCAGGTGGCCGCACAGGTGGGGTGGACAGATCAGACGGTGGTGGTGGTTGACGAGGCGGGGATGGTGTCGAACCGGGAGTGTGTGCGGTTGTTGGACATCGCCGCGAGTGTTGATGCGCGGGTGGTGTTTGTGGGTGATCCGCACCAGTACGCGGCGGTGAATCAGCGCAGTGGGTTGTTGGGCACGTTGGCTGCAGAGGTGCCGGATGCGGTGGAGTTGCGGGAAGTGTTCCGGCAGCGTGATGCCGCGGAACGGCGGATGTCGACGTGGCTGCGCAATGGGGGTGCCGCGTTGGTGTCCCAGGCGGCGCAGTGGTACGCCGAGCATGGCAGGGTGCATGCCGGTAGTGCCACGGCGATGCTCACCGACGCGCTGGAGGGGTGGAGCGCAGATCGGGCAGCCGGGCTGGATAGTGTGCTCATCGCTGGGGATAACGACACGGTGGATGCGTTGAACCGGGCCGCGCAGTCCCGACGGGTGGCGGCCGGGGAGGTCAACGCCTCTGGCCGGTCGTGTCGGCTCGGTGGTGGGGTATCGCCACAACAAGGGTTCGTTGGGGATGTGATCATCACCCGCCGGAATGATTATGAGTTGGTGACCTCCTCGGGTGAGCCGGTGCGCAATGGGCAACGGTGGGTCATTGATGCGGTGGGCCGGGATGGGTCAGTAGCACTGCGCCGGTGTGACTCAGATGGCGCGACGGTGGTGGTGCCCGGTGAGTACTTGGGTGAGCATGCGCACTTGCAAGGGGGTCGTGACACCGATGCGCTCGGCAAGGTCGTACGCAGGCACGGTCCTTTCTTAGGGCGGGTGTATGCGTCGTTGCACCTAGCCCGTTGGCAGGACGCCGACAGTGAGCCAGGTGCGGTTGACGCGCTGGGAAATGACCTGACGCGGAGACCGCTCTGACCCAGGCGAACCACCAAGGCAACGGTGCCTTTCGGTGTTCTGTAGGCACAACCAGGGACTCCGCTTGGAAAGCTCGGACAGGCTGGCGCCATCTCGAACGGCGGCCATCTCGAGTGTTCTTGACATTCTCGGGTTCCGGACGTGGAGGCTGCATTTCGATGGTTTACCGAAACTTCGGCGGACATGCCGCCTCGTCCTGCCCTCCTCTTCCCACCCGCCTGTGTCTTTACCTCGTTGGGCCGTGGGTCCGTTTTATGGTGGGGGCGTGAGTACCGAGCACCGCAGTCCCCGCAGAGATCCGCGCGACCCGGATTATTCGCGCGAGCCGCGACGCTCCCGGTCATGGGGGGAGGCTCGGCCGGGCGCTAGGGCCGGGCGTCCCGAAGAAGGACGCAACGGGCGCCCGCTGCCCCGGGAGGTCTACATCCGGCGCCGGGTTGCTGCGGTTGTAGTGCTTGTGGTGTTGATCGGTTTGCTGTGGTGGGCTATCGCGGCCATGTTCGGCGGTGGGTCCGATTCCGAAAATGCGGCGGCGACGCAAGCAACCAGCACCTCGCCGA
Organism: Corynebacterium heidelbergense; assembly: GCF_028609845.1. NCBI lineage: Bacteria > Bacillati > Actinomycetota > Actinomycetes > Mycobacteriales > Corynebacteriaceae > Corynebacterium > Corynebacterium heidelbergense. The sequence goes on from NZ_CP063191.1 coordinate 400,115, forward strand.
ACATGAAGGGGCCGGTGGAACCTCCGCAGGGCAACAGCTCAAAGGCATCCGATTCCGCCACGTCATCCCCCTCGGCAAGTGCCAGCTCGGAACCGAAGGCAGGCAACTGCTCGCCCGCTGACCTGCAGGTGGAGGCCGTGCCGGGTGCCCCGGTGTTCGGGGCAGATCAGCAGCCCAACTTCTTTGCGGAGATCACTAACCCCACCGGCCGTGATTGCGAGTTGAATATGAAGGACTCGCCGCTGAAGTTCGAGGTGTTCCGCCTCAACGATTACCAGCGTGTGTGGTCCGACCTGGACTGCAACGACCCGGAGGTGACTGGGAACGTGAAGTTTCCGGCGGGGAAGACTACAACGTATGAGCTGACTAGCTGGTCGCGCACTTCCTCCGTCCCGGGGAACTGCGGGTCCCGTGATCCGGTGCCCGCCGGGGCTTACCTGCTGTACACGCACGTCGGGGACACGGTCTCTCAGCCAGCCACCTTCAACCTGGGTTAACCCCGCAGCTAAGTCGATCCGCCTACGCCTCGGCGAGGGCCAGCCGCACCGCTTCGCAAAGGGTGCCCACCTCCCGAACCTCCATCCCCTGGGGCTTGTCGTGAACACATCCCCGGGGGATGAGCGCACTGTTGAAGCCAAGCCGCGCGGCCTCGGCTAGGCGCTGGGTGAGCTGTGGAACGCGACGGACCTCCCCGCCGAGCCCGACCTCTCCCACGGCGACGAGGCCCAGCGGAAGGGGCAGGCGGCGCGCGGTCGACGCCAGCGCCAACCCGGTGGCCAGGTCAGCGGATGGTTCCTGAATCCTCATCCCGCCGACAGTCGCAGCATATACTTCCTTGTCCGCCAGGCGCAGGCCGCAGCGCTCGGATAGGACGGCCAGGATCATCGATACGCGGTTGTTGTCCATGCCGGTGACGTACCGCTTCGCATTCTTCAGCTCGCTGTGCAGGGCGAGGGTCTGTAGCTCTCCGACCATGGCGCGGCGCCCGTCCATGACGACGGTCACCGCCGTTCCCGTGACGGATTCGGAACGGTGGTGCAGGAACAGTCCGCTAGGGTCGGTCACTTCGCGAATCCCGTGGGCGGTTTGCTCGAAGCAACCCACTTCGTCCGTGGCGCCGAAGCGGTTCTTGATGCCGCGGAGGAAGCGCAGCGAGGAATGCTTGTCCCCCTCGAAACTGAGGACCACGTCCACCAGATGCTCGATAGTTCGGGGGCCCGCGACGTTGCCGTCCTTCGTCACGTGTCCCACGGCGATGACCGGGGTTCCGGTCTGCTTGGCCAAGGTGGTCAGCGTCGCCGCCACCGCCCGGGTTTGGGTGACCCCGCCGGATACGCCGTCCACCCCAGTGGCGTTCATCGTCTGGATGGAATCCACAATGATCAGCTCGGGCCGAATATCGTCGACGTAGCCCAACGCCGTCTCGAGATCGTTTTCGCTGGCCACATACAGGTTTTCTTCCACGGCTCCCGTGCGCTGGGCCCGGTGGCGTACCTGCCCCGCGGACTCCTCGGCGGTGATGATCAGCGCGGTATGCCCGGAGCGGGCCCAGCAGGCCGCGACCTCCAGTAGGAGGGTGGATTTGCCCACGCCCGGCTCGCCAGCCAGAAGTACAGCGCTGCCCGGGACGATGCCACCGCCCAGCACGCGATCCAGTTCGCCAATGCCGCTGGGCCTGTGTTCGGCAGTGAGGGCATCGATGTCGGTGATACGCAGGGCATCTCCGCCATCTCCCGCTAGGTGTCCTAGCAATTCTGAGGGGTCCGTTAGTGCGTCCACTGCCCGGGCACCTGGTGCCAGTGCACCTGGCGCCCCCGCCACCTGCGCCGACCCGGCTTTTCGGTCAGCGGCGCGCCCGCCCCTTGGCGCTCGTGCCTGCGACCCCTGCCCCTTCTTAGTGCTCTTAGTGCGCTGCCCCACGCTGAACTGCGCATAGCTGTTTACGACGGCGGTCATAGTGCCCCAGCTATCGCAGCTCGGGCACCGGCCCATCCACTTGCTCAAGCGGTGACCGCAGTCGGTGCATTCAAAGGTGGTGCTGCTCTTGGCCATAGCCCATAGGCTAGGCAGCGCCCGGGACATGCTCACCGCCCGCATCGCCCGAAGGCCACGAATATCGAACAAGTGTTCCCCCCGTCAATAACCAATAAAAGCGACCGGGGGGAATGAGGACCGAAGAAAAACCCGGAGGAGAAGGCGCCTGCCTACTTCTCCTCGGCGAGCTGCTTGTGCTCCTCCATGAAATTCTTCTCATCGGTTACGGAGCCGTTCGGTCCTCGGTAGTACTGCCCGGCCTCGGGGGTGGGGGCCGCCACAGCGGCGTTCACCGTCACGCTTCCCTTATCGAACTCTAGCTTCACTTCCTCGTGCCCACCGGGGTAAAGGTTCTTCATGGTGAGGCCCGTGATGACGTACGTCGGGCACTTGGGGCTGGTGTTCTTGTCCTCGTCTAGCTGCTGGATGGCCGGGGCGATGTCGGCCACCAGGTTGCAGTTCGGCTGGATGGTGGTGTCCCCCTCCAGGGTCACCGGCTGGTTGCGCACCGTCACGCTCTTCAGCGTGACCTTCTCGCCGGACTCGTCGTTATTCCCGGCGTTGAACTTCACGCCGCCCGTGCCGTCCGGTCCGACCAGCACCGTCACGTCCCGCACCGTCACGTTCTTCACGCTGCCGGCGGAACCATTTACGGCGGCAACCTGCGTGTTCGTCTGCGAGATCTGACCTGCACCGCACCCCGCGAGGGCGAGGGCAGAACCGGCGGCGATAAGGGTCAGGGCGCCGCGGGCGGCGGACGGCTTCAAGGGCTTCACGGTGCGATCCTCCATTTGAGGCAGTTGTGTAAACGTCTACCGGACAGCGTAACCCCTTTCAGCCCCCTATACCTAGTCACCCAATTCACCAATCTTCATGACCTTCGCCACTGCCTTCCGCCAGCCTCATTCCTCGCCCTGCCCCCGCCGCCCTTCCTCTCGCGAACTCGCTGCCCCGTATCTTCGGCAGATGTCCCCGGCAAACCGGTGCATCCTCCCACGCTGCCCTGCGGTAGAATTGCCGCGACGAATAAGCACCACCTGCCCAGTAGGAAGGCGAGATCACCCGCATGGAGTTCAAGGTCGGCGATACGGTCGTTTACCCCCATCACGGAGCGGCCGTCATTGAGGGCATTGAAAAGCGTTCCTTCAAGGGTACGGAGGTCGACTACCTGGTCCTCCGCATCAACCAGGGCGACTTGGCGGTGCGGGTGCCCGCAGCGAACGCGGAAAAGATCGGGGTTCGCGATGTGGTGGGGGAGGAGGGCCTGTTGAAAGTCTTCTCCGTGTTGCGGGAGACGGACGTGGAGGAGGCCGGTAACTGGTCCCGCCGCTACAAGGCCAATCAGGAGCGCCTGACCTCCGGGGATGTCAACAAGGTGGCCGAGGTTGTGCGCGATCTGTGGCGCCGGGATCAGGACCGGGGCCTATCCGCCGGGGAGAAGCGGATGCTTGCGAAGGCCCGGCAGATCCTGGTCGGCGAGCTTGCCCTCGCCGATGGGGTAGACGTTAAGAAGACCGACGCTCTACTGAAGCAGATGCAGGAGACAATCGAGCGGCACCGGGAAGCGGCCGCAGCCGCCCGGGCAGCGGGCTTGCCGGAGGACGCTACTGCCAAGAACAGCACCAGCGTGGACCTGGATAGCGAGCTGGGGGAGGACCTGGACGGCGACGAGGCCTAAGCCCGTTCCCACCTGCGGGTACTAACAGCCAAGGCCTCGCCACTATCTCCTCCGCCAGCAGCACTGACATGACCCCACCCAAGAGCCACCCGTCCGGCGCTCCCGTCTGCGCTATTGTCGCAGCGGCGGGCAGTGGCACGCGCCTGGGCCGGGACATGCCAAAAGCCTTCGTAAACCTCGGCGGGCGCACCCTATTGGAGCGCGCGTTGGATGGCATTGGGGCTTCGGGGGTGGTCGATCGGGTGGCCGTCGTAGTCAGCGAGGCGATGTGGGGCAGAGCCAAGAAGATCATTGAGGACGCCACCAACAACGCGCTGTGGGAACCTCTCGAAATTCAGCTAGTGCTCGGCGGCGGGGAACGCGCAGACTCCGTTCGGGCTGGCCTGCAGGCGATGGCAAAGGCAATCGACGGGCCAGAACCCACCGCGGGCGCCATCGTGCTGGTGCACGACGCCGCCCGCTGCCTCACGCCAGCGACAGTCTTCCGCCGAGTGGTGGAGCAGACCCGGGCCGGACTCTCCAGCGGGCAGTGGGCGGGGGTGATCCCCGCCCTGCCGGTGGTGGACACGATCAAAACCGTGGATCAACAGGGATTCGTGCTGGGCACCCCGGCGCGCCGCACCTTGCGGGCGGTCCAGACTCCGCAGGGGTTCGGTCTCCGAGACCTGATGAGCGCTAACGAAGCGTTCACCCGCTCAGGGTTGGCGGGCGCCGAGGCGACGGATGATGCCTCCATTATGGAGTTGGCGGGCCACCGGGTGCTTACGGTCGCGGGGGACCCGCGGGCCCTGAAGATCACGACGCCCGAGGACTACGAGGCAGCCCTGCGCCTCTTGGACCGGAGCGCTCAGCCCCAACGTCGGCCCGCGCCACCCGGCGCCGACGACCTGGCAGACGGCACCGCTGCAAGCCAGGGCCTCGTTAGAAACAACCTGGCAGATGAGGAGAAGCGATGACTCCAGCACAGAACTCCGAACCGGCAGCCGCACCAACCGGCCCTGCAGCCAGCGCCCCGATCATCCCGCGGGTGGGGGTGGCCACCGACGCGCACCAGGTGCAGGCCGGAAAACCGTGCTGGATGGCCTGCCTGCTCTGGGAGGACGAGGACGGCTGTGAGGGGCACTCCGACGGGGACGTGGTAGCCCACGCCGTGGTGGACGCGCTGCTCAGCGCCGCAGGCCAGGGGGATCTGGGCAGCTTCGTGGGCGTGGGTCGCCAGGAGTACGACAACGTCTCCGGCGCCCGCTTGCTCACCGAGTGCCGCGAACTGCTGGCATCCAAGGGATTCACGATCGGCAACGCGGCCGTGCAGATGGTGGGCAACCGCCCGAAGATGGGCACGCGCCGGGCCGAGGCGGAGGCCGCAATGAGCGAACTGATCGGGGCACCCGTCAGCGTCTCCGCGACCACGACGGACCACCTCGGTTTCACCGGGCGGGGCGAGGGCGTGGCTGCCGTGGCCACCGCCGTGGTGTGGTCCAAGGTGCAGGGCCGCTAGGGCCCCCTGCCATCCTCATCCCACTCGCCTCATCCCATCCGCACCGTAGAGCTGACTTCCCCCAGCCCCTCGATAGAGATGCGAACCTCGTCCCCATCGGCTAAGTACCGGGGCGGTTTCATCCCATGCCCCACCCCTTCCGGGGTGCCCGTGACGATGACATCCCCCGGCTCCAGCCGGGCGAACTGCGAGATGTACTCCACCAGCTCCGCCGGTGGAAACACCAGGTCCGACACGCTGTGCTCCTGGCGCAGCTCCCCGTTCACCCACGTGCGCAGCGTCGCCCCGTCCGCGACGGGATCCACCTCCTGGGCCGGGGTCAACCATGGTCCGAAGGCGCTGGAGGCGTCCGCGTTCTTGCCCTGCAGCCACTGCTGCGTCCGGTACTGCCAGTCGCGCTGGGAGAAATCATTCATCACCGCGTAACCTGCGACCCTGCCACCGGCGCCGACCACAACCGCGAGCTCACCTTCGTAATCCGCCTGCTGCCCCAGGGCGGCAGGTAGGTTCACCTGAGCAAACGGCGCTGCCAGGGCACTGGCGTATTTGGCGAAGAGGGTGGGGTGCTCCGGGATCTCGTGGCCCATCTCCTGGATGTGCTCCCGGTAGTTCAGCCCCACGCAGAAAATCTTCCCCGGCCGGGGGACCACTGGGAGCAATTGCGCCGACGTGAACTCCACCATCCCGCGCGGGGTGGCGGCGGCGCCGTGTTGGGCAGCAGTGGCGTCCCCAAGAACGGAAGACAGATCCCCCCGCCCCAGCAATTGGCCCACACAACCGTCCGCGAGCACCCGGCCGCGGCCGCGCCCGTCCTCGAACTCCACAACATCCACGACGGTGTGCTGGCCAGCGATGTCCACGGTTGCTAGGCGCATAGTGTTTGTCCTCGATTCTTCTTCGGGCACGTCGGTGGGTTCTCCCGGGGGGCCTCGCCATTTCTCGCGGCGCCGGATGGCCCTGGGATTTAGCGCCTCCCACGCTACTGGCCTGCGGGGCAGCGGCGTCATCCCGGGGCCAACGCGAACAGTCCGTTTCCGCCCCTGACAACGGCAAGTAGACTTAATCGGCGTGACTCTACGACTGTTCGATACCGCCACCCGTGAACTACGCGAATTCGCCCCCCTGCGCCGGGGGCACGCATCCGTGTACCTGTGTGGCGCGACCGTCCAGTCCATCCCCCACATCGGGCACGTCCGCTCCGGTGTGGCCTTCGACATCCTGCGCAATTGGCTGACCGCCAAGGGCCTGGATGTCGCCTTCGTGCGCAACGTCACGGACATCGACGACAAAATCCTCACCAAGGCCGCAGAGAACAACCGCCCCTGGTGGGAATGGGCCGCCACGCACGAACGCGCCTTCGCCTGGGCCTATGATCAGCTCGGCGTAACCCCGCCGTCGATCGAGCCCCGAGCCACCGGCCACATCCCCCAGATGATCGAGTACATGCAGCGCATCATCGACAACGGCCACGGGTACGCCGCCGACGGCAACGTCTACGCCCAACCCGCCACGATCGAGCGCTACGGTTTCCTGTCCGGTCAGCGCCTGGACGAACTGGACCAGGGCGAATCCGCCGGCACCGGCAAGCGCGACCCCCGCGACTTCACCATGTGGAAAGCCGCCAAACCGGGCGAGCCCGCGTGGGATTCCCCCTGGGGACCCGGCCGGCCGGGGTGGCACATCGAATGCTCCGCGATGGCCACGACCTACCTGGGCCGCGAGTTCGACATCCACTGCGGCGGACTGGACCTGCAATTCCCGCACCACGAGAACGAGGCCGCCCAGGCCCACGCCGCAGGGGACGGGTTCGCGAACTTCTGGCTGCACAACGGGTGGGTCACGATGAGTGGGGAGAAGATGTCCAAATCGCTGGGCAACGTGCTCAGCGTGCCGGCGATCCTGCAGAAAGTGCGGTCCGTGGAGCTGCGGTACTACCTGGGCAGCGGGCACTACCGGTCCATGCTGGAGTTCTCTGACTCCGCCCTCCAGGAGGCCGCGGCCGGGTACCAGAGGATCGAGAAATTCCTGTTGCGCGCCGCCGATTACTTGCGGTCCTGCGGTTCTGCGGGGTCTTCGGGGGGTGAGGACGCCACCAGCACCCAGCGCACCGAAGCCCCCGATGTCGTGGAAGTGGGCCCCCGGCTGGAGGCGTTCGACGCGAAGATGGATGAGGACTTGGCGGTGCCGCAAGCCCTTGCCGTCATCCACGACGCGGTGCGCGAAGGCAACAAGGCGCTGGCGCAATCCCAACCGGGCGGGGCGGTAGACGTGCGCAAGTGGGCGGGCGCGGTGCGTGGGATGGCGGCCGTGCTGGGGGTGGACCCGCTGGGGCCCACGTGGTGGCCCGCCACCCGTAACCAGCAGGGGGGCTCCGGCGCTGCACTGGCTGCCCTGGATGTTCTTGTGCAAGCGGAGCTGGACCGCCGTGCGCAGGCCCGGGCGGAGAAGAACTGGGCCGTGGCAGACGAGGTGCGCGACCGGCTCAAAGCCGCGGGCATCGAGGTGACCGATACCGCAGATGGGGCCAAGTGGTCCCTGCCGTTAGGATGACCGGGTAAGCGCCAAACCCTCGTGCACCAATTGCCGGAGGTGTGGCGCATCAGAACGACGCGACAACGAAAAGGGTGTGGCCGTGGCCGGCAACGACAAGCGCCGAGGTGCTATCCGAAAGACCAGCAAAAAGGGGCCCGCCAAGGGATCCGGTGGCCAGCGGCGGCGGGGACTGCGCGGTAAGGGGGCCACCCCGAAGGCCGAGGACCGCGAATACCACGCGGCCTATAAGCGAAAGAAGGCCGCCGAGCGCCGCGCGTCCGGCCGTCACGATCGGCGCAAGCTCGCCGAGGACGTGGAGCTGGTCGTGGGGCGCAACCCGGTGGTGGAGTGCCTGCACGCCAGGGTTCCCGCCACCGCCCTTTTCGTTGCCGTGGGCACCGCCAATGACGAGCGCCTCTCCGAAGCGGTGCACACATGCGCCGAGCGGGGGATTTCCGTGCTGGAAGTCAGCCGCGACGAGCTGGATAAGATGACCGGCAACGGGATGCACCAGGGAATTGGATTGCAGGTGCCGCCCTATGCCTATGCCCAGGTGGAGGACGTCATCGAGACCTGCGTGGCCATGCCTTCCCCGGGGCTCGTGGTCGCGCTGGACAACATCACGGATCCCCGGAACCTTGGGGCGGTCATCCGCTCCGTCGCGGCTTTCGGCGGGCATGGGGTGATCATCCCGGAGCGCAGAAGCGCGTCGGTGACGGCTGTGGCTTGGCGCACCTCCGCTGGTACGGCCGCCCGGCTGCCCGTGGCGAAGGCCACCAACATGGTCCGGGCCCTCAAGCAGTTCCAGCAGGCCGGATTCCAGGTGGTCGGCCTGGATGCCGGCGGGGATCACACGCTGGACACTTACGACGGGACAACTCCCGTGGTCATCGTTGTGGGGTCCGAGGGCAAAGGCCTGTCCCGCCTTGTTGGCGAGACCTGCGACACGATCCTGTCCATCCCCATGGCCGGGAAGGTGGAATCGCTGAATGCCTCCGTGGCTGCGGGCGTGGTGCTCAGCGAGTTCGCCCGCCAGCGGCGCGCGAAGAAGGGGTAGGGGGGCGCGGCGAGCGGACCAGCACCCGGCACGCGCGTGGGCGTACTGCGCTAGCGCGTACTAGTGGTGACCGGGGGTGGGCTCGTTGAGCTCCGCGCCGATCTGCGCCTGAAGCTCCGGGCTGCTGGCGCTATCCGGAATGGCCTGGGGCGCCAGCGCGGCAGCTTCCCGGTACTCCCGCGCCCGGACTTCATCCGCGCTGACCCGTCGCCCCCGCAGCCAAGCGATGAGGCGGCAGGCCAGGTAGATCACAAAGCTGATGGTGGTCACGAAGACGGACACCGGGAGTCCTGGAGCTAGCGAGAGCACCAGCCCCCCGACAGCCGCGGTGACCGAGAATATCCCGGACAGCAATACGGCGATGACGGGGTTCGCGGTCACCTTCACTGCCGCGGCCCCCGGGGTGATCAACAGGGCGATGAGAAGCAGCGCACCGACGATCTGAACCCCCTGGCTCGCCACCACGCCGATGAGCGCGGCGAACAGGACGGACAGCAGCTGCACCCGCACCCCCGAGGCTGCGGCGAGGACGGGATCAACCGTGGCGAACAGTAGCGGGCGCCACAGGACCCCCACTACCGCCACGACCAGTGCCGCCACGCCTGCCAAGACCCCCAGGCTCGCCGAGCTCACGCCGACAATCTGACCAGTCAGCAGGCTAAACGCTGCCGAGGAACGGCCGGGGTAGAGGTAGATGAACAGGACAGACAGCCCCATGCCGAAGCTCAACACCACAGCCACAATGGAGTCCTGCTCCCGCATTCCCAGCAGCGCGAGGACCACGGCGGCGGCGACCGCCCCCACCAGCGCGCCGAAGCTCACACCATATCCGAAGAGGAGTGCTGCGGCCGCCCCCATGAGGGCCAACTCCCCCGTGGAGTGCGCGGCGAAGCTCATCCGCCGCATCACGATCAGGGGAGCGATGGCCCCGGAGACTATCCCCAGCAGCAGTGCTGCAATGATGGCGTGCTGGACAAAATCAACCCCGAGCAACGCGGTGGTATCCGCCCACCAGTTTCCGGTGTCAAACGCGCTCACACTACCACCAGCTTGCCGTCCACATTAATGACCTCTACTTCCGTTCGATAGAGCTCGGAAAGGGTGCGGGTGGTCATCACTTCATCTACTGTCCCGATGCAGTGGCCGTGGGGCGTGAGGTAGAGCACCCGGTCAGTGACGTCCAGGATGGGGTTGATCCCATGCGTTACGAAGACCACTGCAGTGCCGTGTTCCCGGCGCCGAGCGTCCAGCAGCTCCACCGTTCTGCGCTGGGCCCGCAGGTCCATGGACAGCAGCGGCTCGTCGCACAGCAGGAGTTTTGGGTCGCCCGCCAGGGCTTGGGCTTGGCGGATAAGCTGTTGCTGACCGCCGGATAGTTCGCCGACCCGGCGCTTGGCGAAGCCACTGGCCCCCACCGCGGCAAGAGCCCGGTCCACATCCGTCCGCCGTGGGCGCCGGTGACGAAGGATCCCGTGGGCAGTGGAGAGCCCCACCAGGTCCCGCGCTCGGATGGGCGCGTCTGGATCAAACATGCGCTGTTGGGGCATGAATCCCACTCGGTCGGTGGCCCGGTAGCTGCCCCCGGTCAGCTTGCGATTCCCCAAAGCAACATTGAGCAGAGTCGACTTGCCCACCCCGTTGGTGCCCAGCACCGCAAGGAATTCCCCGGGCTGGACAGTAAAGCTCAGGCCCCGCCACAGGGGCTCGACCGCGGCATCACGAAATTCGAGCAGGGGCTCGGTCACTTCGTCGCGTTCTCCAACTCGGAGATGAACTTGTCCATGTAGGCAAAGTAGTCGGAGCCCTGGTCTGGGGTCTCATTGACGTTGACCAGCTTCATCCCCTTGGATTTCGCCGCATCCACGAGCTGCTGGGCCGCGGGGGTTTGGGCCTGCTGGTTGGTGATGAGGGCATCGGCGAGTCCGCTGCGGACGATTCGCACTGCCTCGGCGACATCGGCGGCGGAGGGCTCCGATTCCTGGGCCACGGCCTTCTTGAATCCCTCCGGGGTGATGTCCGTGAGCTTGGACACCCTCAGCGCATCCTCCACGATGGACTCGGTGGTGATGACGTTGCGCTCGGGCAGGGCCTTCAGGCGCTCGCTGAACTTCCCGAGCTTCTCCTTCACGCTGTCCGCGGTGGCGGGGATGGAGGAGTCCTTCTCGTGGAGGTGCTCGGCGAAGTGATCCGCGAGGTGCTCCACAGCGGCCATATCGAACCACACGTGCGGATTCTCCCCCGCAGCGCCGTGGTCGTGCCCCTCGGCACCCGCAGCGCCATGGTCGTGCCCCTCGGCTCCCGGGGCCCCGTGGTCGTGCCCACCGGTCTGCCCGCCGCCATGCCCATCCCCGGCGGCGGTGATGACGTGGGACTTCGCGTCGGCGTGATCGGTCAGCCAGGAATCGTAACCGGCCCCGTTGGCCACCACGAAGTCCGCGCCCTGCAGCTTGGCCAGGTCCTGTGCGGTCGGTTCGTACTCGTGGGGGTCCTCCTTGGTGTTGTCCAGGATGGTCTCCACCTCCACGTTGTCGTGGCCCTTGGCGACTTCCTTGGCGATGTCCCCCCAGATGGCGGTGGAAGCCACCACCTTGATTTTCGGGTGATCCTTGGCCGATTGGCTGGACCCGCCGCCGCTGCCGCCGTTGTTGTTGTCGTTGTTGTCGGAGCAGGCCGCCACGCCCAGGGCCAGGATAGTGGCGCTGGCCACGGCAGCGATCTTGCGAGGTAGCGTCATCGAATGTCCTTCCGCGGTGCATCTCACCCAAGTTGAAAAGGATTGCCATTGCTAGCGTAGTGGGAGCCGAGACTTTCCGGCAATTGCGGCCCGGGACGCATAGATTGGTGGGCATGCAGTCCCACCAGCGCCGCGGCACATTGGCGTCCATAGCCGCCGAACTGGGTGTCTCCCGCACCACCGTTTCGAATGCCTACAACCGCCCCGACCAGCTCTCCGAGGAACTCCGGGACCGCATCTTCCGCACCGCCGCACGCATCGGCTACCCCGGTCCGGACCCCACCGCGCGCTCGCTGCGGATGCGCCGGGCGGGGGCCATCGGAGTGCTCCTCACGGAGGAACTCACCTACGCCTTCGAGGATCAGGCCTCCGTGGAGTTCATGGCGGGTGTCTCTCTGAGCTGCGGGAACCTCGGTGCATCCATGCTGCTCATCCCGGCGGGGGTGGGCGGGGATTCGGGGGCTAAGCAGCTTGTGCACCAGGCCTCGGTGGACGGTTTCATCGTCTACTCGGTGGCGGCGAATGACCCCTTCCTGCAGGTCGTCATGAGCCGTGGCATGCCCACCGTCATCTGCGATCAACCGGCCGATCGCCGCCGCGTGCCCTTCATCGGCATCGACGACCGCGAAGCCATCAAACCCGTCGTGCGCCAGGTCCTCGAGGCAGGGCACACGCGGATCGGGGTGTTGTGCATCCGCCTGGACCGCTCCCCGAACGACGGCTTTGTCTCCCGCGAGCGGCTGGCCAGCGCCCAGATGCATGTCCAGCGAGATCGGGTGCGTGGGGTTTTGGAGGTCATTGAGGACGCCACCCTCGACCCAGCGCAGGTCCCAGTCGTCGAGCGGCACGTGAATAATCCCGAGCAAACATACTCCGCGGCCGCCCAGCTATTACGGGAGCACCCGGAGCTCACCGCGGTGGTGTGTACCACGGACTCCATGGCTTTGGGACTGACGGCTTATGCGGCAGACGCCGGCATCAGCATCCCCGGGGAGCTGAGCGTCACCGGTTTCGATGGCATTCCCCAGGCTGTGGGGGCGGGCATCACGACCGTGCGCCAACCCAGCCGGGAGAAGGGGCAGCGGGCGGGAGATGCGCTGGCTCAGCTCATCGCCGTGGCTCCCCGGGCCGGGGAACAGCGGGTCTTGCTACCCACCCAGGTGGTGCCGGGTACCTCTATCACAAGCCCCCGGGCAGCGGGAGTGCTGTCGGTAGGGTGAGGGGAGGAGCGCCGTTTCAGCGCCGACGGGCCAGCTCGGCGAGGAACTCCTTAACCTCGTGGGGGTCCCGCACCGTGCGGGCGGCTGCGCTGGTCCAGTCCTTGGCCTGCGGGTCCTCCCCGGTGACGTGAATGCCCAGGTCCGGTCGGTCCTGGCGCAAGATCTCCATGACCGTTTCGTCGGTGACGTCATCCCCGAGAAACACCGTGGCCCCACACCGCATGGCCTCCCGCAGCCGCTCGACGTAACCGCCTTTGGTGGCGTGGTCCACGGCAACCTCCACGACGTTCTTCCCGCGAGTGGTCGTGGCTAGGGGCTGGGTTTCGGCGTACTCGGCGTACTCCGCGCTGGCCCGGGCGGCCACCTCCGCGTCCTCGGCAGTTCGGCTGTGCAGACTCACCGAGAGCGGCTTGAACTCCACCCACAGCCCGGGGTCCTCGGCGGCCAGCGCATCGGCGCGATCTGTTAGATCCTGAAGCAACTGGGCTCGCTCGGGGCTCAGGTTTCCCATTGGCTCGTCCGCGGGTTCTGCCCCGTGGCTTCCCACCAGCCGGATATCCCCGACGGTCGGCTCCGTGATCGCGGGTAGCCCGGTTACGGCGGTGAGCTGGGCCAGGTTCCGCCCGGAGATGACCAGCACTGTTGTGCCCGGGCGGGTCGCCAACTGTTGCAGGGCCTCCAGGGAACCGGGAATAGCGCGGGCTTCGGCGGGATCATCCACGAAGGGGGCCAAGGTTCCGTCGAAGTCGACCGCGAGCAGCAGCGTTCCGGCCTGCGCGAGATAGGCGAGGTCCGCTTCCGTCAGGGGAGAGCAGGATTGGTGGGCGGCCTGCCGCTCTCCGGTCGGCTCAGCCGACTCGGGGGCAAGTGGGGTGGATGCTGGGCGGTGTTCTTCGCTGTGCTCGGACATAATGTGGGCCTAGACGGCGCCTTCCTTCTGCTAGCGGTCGATCATCTCGATGGCCCCGGGGGCCTGCCAGGGCTGCGCGTCGGGTTGCACCTGCGCCAGCCGTAGCCGCCCCTCGCCGGGGCGCTCAATCCTCATGCTATGGCCGTCCAAGACCGCGCGAAGGCGGTAGGCGGAGTCCTCATCCCCCGGTTGACAGCGGGACTGCTCTGGGAGTTGCTCCGTGCGCACCTGCGAGACTGCCATTTCTGAGGCATCGCGGTTGAACCGGGCCTTACCGGAGATGTTGAAACACCCACTGGCACCCGTGAAGGCATCCTGCTCGAAGACGAGGAAGACCCGCCCCTGTTGGGTGTCCGGGAGGATATGCGGGCGGGTGGCGTCCGTAAAAATGGAGGTGACCTGCCACTGGGTGTTGCCGATGGGCGACTCGCCGGAACCACAGGCCGCCAAGAAAGTAAGCACGACGGCCGCGCAGCACGCAGCGGGGAACCATCCCGCAGACCGCGCCCTGGCTGTTCCCACCACCGTTAGCGCTCGCCCTTGCCTTCCAGCACACCCAGGAAGGAACGGGCCCAGCGGTCCACGTCGTGGTGGCGGACGTTTTCCCACATAGCGCTCATGCGCTCGCGGCGCTGGGCGGCATCCTCCCCATCTGCGCGCAAGATAGCGCGACCGACGGATTCTGGGTCGTGCGGGTTGCACAGGTAAGCGGTGGTGAGCTGTGTCGCAGCCCCGGTGAATTCGGAGAGGATCAGGGCACCGGTGCCGTCCGAGTGGCAGGCCACATACTCCTTGGCCACCAAGTTCATGCCATCCTTCAGCGGGGTGACCAGCATCATGTCCGCCGCGGAGTATAGAGCGACGATCTCCTCGAATGGCAGGGAGCGGTGGACGTAGTGCACGACGGGCCGCCCCAGGGCGCCGTGGTTACCGTTGATGCGGGAGACCACGCGCTCCACGGCCTCCCGGGTTTGCTGGTAGTCCTCCAGCCGCTCGCGCGACGGCGTGGCAACCTGCACCATCGTCACCTCGTTGGCCTTGAGTTTGCCGTCGTCCAGCAGCTTCTCCACGGCCTCCAGGCGGTGCAGGATGCCCTTGGTGTAGTCCATCCGGTCCACCCCCGCCAACAGCAACCGGGGGGAGCCAAGCTGGGCGCGCAGTTGGTTCGTGTGGGCCACGGATTCCGGGGAGTGCGCCGTCTCCGCGACGTGGGCCGAGTCGATGGAGATCGGGAAAACCCCCACCAGGACCTCCCGGCGGTCCTTGGGCGTCGGCAGGCCCGTGGTGTGCGAGAGCTCCGTGGAGCTGTGGCTGTGCTCCGGCGGGGGAGTTTGTTTGCCCTGGTTGGAGCCCGCGCCGAGCTTGTCGGCGATATAAGCGTCGTCCACCAGCACGCGGCCGACCACGAACCCATCCTCCGGAAGGCGGGCACCGCGCAGGAACGCGGCGGACTCCTCATCGTCGTCCGTCTGCACCTCGTAATCCAGGGCCCGCAGGGTGTCCAGGAAGTTGCGGGCACCGTCCTGGGTGTGGAATCCCACCACGTCCGAGCCGAGGGTGCCTGCCAGCACTTCCCGGCGCCAGGGAAGCTGGCGGAACAGCTCCGGGGAGGGGAAGGGGATGTGCAGGAAGAAGCCCAGGCGCAGGTTGGGGCTCTGCTGGCGCATCATTCCCGGAACCAGATGTAGTTGGTAATCCTGCACCCACACCATCGCATCATCGCTAGCGGCCTCGGTGGCCGCCTCCGCGAAGCGCTTGTTGACCTCGAAGTAACGATCCCACCACTGGCGGTCGTACTTCGGCTGGACGATGAGGTCGTGGTACAGGGGCCACAGGGTGGCGTTGGAGAAGCCCTCGTAGAACTGGGTGAAATCCTCCGTATCGAGGTTCACCGGGAACATCGTGATGCCCGTTTCTTCCGGGCTGGGCATGTCCTCCGCGGCGACGGGGTCCGTGGTGCCGGGCCAGCCGACCCAGGCGCCGTCGTTCTTCTCCAGCACGGGCTTCAGCGCCGTCACCAAGCCCCCGGGGGCGGCGGTCCATCCGTCGCCATCCCGATCCACGGGCAGGCGATTGGCTATGACGACGAAATCAGACTTGTTGGCGCTCATGGGGGCAAAATCCTTGTTTGCTAGGAAGTGGTGTTGCTCGAGGTGGTGCTGGTCTTCGTGGCCGCAGTTTTCTTGGCGGCCTTCTTGGCCGGGGTCTTCTTGGCCGCCGTCTTCTTCGTGGTGGACTTCGTCGTTGACTTGGCAGCGGTCTTCTTGGTGCTAGCCTTCGCCGTCGACTTCGTGCTGGTCTTGGGTGCTGCCTTGGTGCCGGATTTGGTGCCCGACTTGGTGGTGGCCTTTGCGCTGGCCCTCGCACTGGTCTTCGCGGCCGTGGAGGTGGTCTTGGCCGTCCCGGTCGACTTCGCCTCGTCGCCGGTCGCTTCCGGGGAC
This sequence comes from Corynebacterium heidelbergense, assembly GCF_028609845.1. Classification (NCBI taxonomy): domain Bacteria; kingdom Bacillati; phylum Actinomycetota; class Actinomycetes; order Mycobacteriales; family Corynebacteriaceae; genus Corynebacterium; species Corynebacterium heidelbergense. Next base: position 416,219 of record NZ_CP063191.1, read on the forward strand.
TTCTCGGCCGCCGACTTCTCGGCCGTCGACTCACCCGCCGCGGTCTTTGCCGCCGCGGTCTTCTTCGTGGACTTGGCAGCAGTCTTGGATGTCGACTTGGCCGCGGTCTTCGTGCCAGCGGCCTTCTTCGTCGTTTTCTTGGTGGTGCTCTTTGCGGTCTTGGTGGTCTTGCGGGCGGCCTTCTTCGCCTCCTGCTCAGCGGCCTCCAAGTCGGCGACGACCTTCCGGTGGATCAGCCCCTCCGGCTCCACGCCCAGCATGCTCATCAGGGTGACCGCGTCGAGGAAATCTTCGGAGTAACTGGCCACAATCCGCTGGGCGGCCAGGGCGGTTTCCTGCTCCACGGCGTGGAGAGACTCCGTATTGGCAGAACGGCTATCGGTGACCTTTGGCGGCACGTGCTGGGCCCCTTCTCTATGGCTATGCGGATATTCGGGCTACCTCTCCCCCACTCAAGCCGATGCGCCCGCTGTGGTGGGGCGGGTCAAACACAGTCATTCTACGCTACTGCTCGCCGGGAGCGTCCGGCTGGGCGAGCTCGTCCAACCGCCACTGGCTCTGCGTCCCCTTGCGCTGTCGCCGCCGCCAGTGCAGGGGCTGGATGGCCTGGCCGGGGCGCGCAAGGCGGCGCACTGCTCGGGGGCGGACCACCCGGGGACGACGAAGCTGCTTATAGCGGTGGATGATGCGCGGACGGCGCAGCCGACGGGCCGTCCACTCCCCGAGGACCACCCCAGCGGCCAGGGTGGTGGCGGTGCCCAGCGCCAGGGCCAGGTTGGAAATGCCCACGACAAACTGGTCGCTGAGGATGGAGGACATGCCCCGGTACAGCGCCAAACCCGGCAGGAACGGTGTGATCCCGGCGGTGGCCGTGATCTGCGGGGGAATAAGGTAGCGCCGGGACAACAGACCACCGGCCAAGCCCACCAGCACACTGGAAACCGCCGCTGCCAGCAAACCGTCGGCCGTGGCCAAACCCAGGACGGAGTAGTACGCCACCGAGGCCACCAGGGCCGTCGTGGAGGCCACCACCATGCTGCGTCGCTCGGTGAAGCAGCTAACGCAGAAGGATAGCGTGGCCAGGGCACCCGCGAAGATCTGGACGGTCGTTCCCCCCAGGATGCCCGCGGTCTGGCTGGTGTCCAGCGGCGGCAAGATCACACCGGCGGAGGCAATGGCCGTCAGCCCCGCCCCGATGCCCGCGATGATAGCCCCTGTGGACAGGAGGGTCTCGAAGAATCGTGCGCTCGCTGTCACGGGCGCGCCGGTAACGGCGTCCTGAAGCGCCTGGACGAGAGTCAACCCCGCCAGCAGAGCAACAATGCAAGAGGCAATGACCAGAGACGGCGGGAAATACAAGGACGTATCCCGCGCCAACTCGTAGATTGCCGCCGTGGGCAGCACCGCCACGAAACCGCCGAGGAAATTCTGGAAGAACAGCGGCAGGCTCTTGGACGCCAGCCAGGCGTTAGCGAAGACGGTGAAGATGGTGGTGGCGAAGGCGACCGCGGCAACGGCCCACCCCCCGCCGAGCAGCAGCGCAATGGACGCGGCGAACAATCCCCACGCGCCCAGGGCATAGCGATTGCGGTAGGGGAGGGGGGAGGTCTCGATGTCGTAAAGAATCTTCTGGGCCAGTTCCAGCGGGGTGGCCCCGGCGATGATGGACCGGATCAATCGATCCACCTCGGTGAGGCGCGAAAAGTCCGTGGACAGGCTCTTGACCACGCGGAAGTTGCTGGCGGGGTTGCGGGATGGGTCGAACTGGGCGTACAGGGTCACCGTGTTCAACGTGATATCTACGTGCGTGTTATACAGGCCGTAGGCGCTCATGATGCCGCGTAACTGCGCCTTCGTATCGGAGTTACCCGTGCCCGCGCACAAGAGCAGATCCCCGATCCGTCCGGCAAGATCCAGCACGGAATGGACCACCATCGGGTCCCGCAAATCTACCGGGGCCAGCGGAGACGGGGGAGGGGCGGTGCGAATGGCATCGATCGTGGCTCGACTGCCCGTAAACAGCACGTCGGCCACAGTGCGGACGAACCGAGGCGCAAGCTTTGTCACGCGTTCACCGTACACAATTGGCCGCGCGTTAGTGGGTCCCGGCTAGGGCCTGATAACCTCATCCACGCTTGGCCCCGGAAGCGGGGTGCAAGTTGTAGTTCACGCCGGAGTGGCGCAATTGGCAGCGCAACGGTCTTGTAAACCGTAGGTTGAGGGTTCGAGTCCCTTCTTCGGCTCCACATCCCTGGCCGCTCCTCCCGGCCCCCGCCTCCCGGCGCCGCGCTGGCCAGGTCCAGTAGCCCTAGCCAGCGTTGTCCCGCTGCAGGTGCTGCTTGGCCACCTCCGCGCTGGCCGGGTCCGCACCACCGTTGAGGTAGTGGACCAGAGCCGCTGCGGTGGGGAGGTCTGGGGCGGTGGTGATGACGTTTTTCACCGTAATCTCTTCGGTGCCGGTGGCTCGGACAAGCCAGTCGCCGTGACGGTCGCGGTGCGTGAAGTAGCTCATAGTCGCCGATCTTGCCACGTTCCGCGCCGCGTGTACCGCCGTGGGAGGTTGTAATCTCGGGGGATATCGCTATCAGTAGAGAGGCTTTACCCACGCCATGAGTGAGCGTTCTCGCCCCACCCACCACGTTTTCGCCGCCAGCTCGGCGCTCGCCCTGCTGTCCTTCTGCATATCCTCGTGTGCCCAGGATCACCCCGAGCCCCCGCAGCAGGTGGACTGGGGCCAGGTGTGCGTGGACCAGCAAACCCAGCAGCGGGTGGAAGACGGCCAATGCAACGGGGTCCAACCGCTGCAGGAGCAAAACAACGGGGGCTTCGCGTCCAGCCCCTTCCTCTGGTACTTCCTGGGTTCCCGCGTGGGCGGGAATACGGGGGTGCTGCCCAGCATCGGGTCCAAGATGCCGGCCCCCACCGCGGACAATCCGGTATCTAAGACCATTCCGTCCGAGGGCAAGGTGTACACGGGCCTGCCGGGGCAGGGCGGCCGCTTCTCCGATTCCTTCGCCAAGGCTGGGGGCGCAGAGAGCCGGCAAGGTGGCAAGGTCGTTCAGCGCGGTACGCCGAAGGATATTCAGCCGGGAGTTCCCGCCAAGGGTTCCTCCAATGGCGGAAACAATTCGGGTTCCGGGTCCGGGAAGGATGGCGGCAACTCCGGGAAAAACAGCTCGGGTAAGTCCAACTCCGGCGGTGGTTTCGGCGGTGGACATTCCAGCGGTGGCGGACGCAGCGGCGGATAGAAGGCGGTTTTACAACATGTATCGAATCAACGTTTCTCCGCGGCCATTTTGGTCGGACATCATCCGTAACGAGGGGATTGTCTTCAACTGGGATGAGGGCGAGGCCCACACGGAGGCCAATAGCTATTGGAACGAGCGGGCCACGTACGTCTATTCGGAGCAGGACATCGCCGCTATCTCCCAGCAATGCGAGGAACTTTACGGGATGTGCCTGGAGGCCGGGCAGGCCATCATGAGCGGGCGCATGGGGGATACCTACTTACCCTCCATGGCCATGGACTTGGCGCGGGAGAGTTTCGATCGCGGTGACGTGGACATCTATTCCCGCTTTGATGTTGCTTATGATCCCGAGGCCCGGCAGATCAAACTGCTGGAATACAACTCGGACACCCCCACGTCGCTGCTGGAATCCACGGTCTGCCAGGACACGTGGTTACACGATCGGCCCTATAAGCCCATTGGGGATTTGGGGGCCGCCTTGGTGGATCGCTGGACTTTTGCGTTGCAGCAAACACCGGATACCCGTCGCCTTTTGCATCTCATTCATGTGGATATGGATATCGATCCGACGGGGGAGGACCGGGCAAATGTCTATGTCATGGCCCATGCCGCCAGGTTGGCCGGTTGGGATGTCAAGATCATTGAGCTCAGCGATGTTATGTACGACGCCACCAAGGGCGCGTCCGGCGAACATCCGTGGTGGGATGCCGATGGCGTGGCTATCACTCACGCATTCAAGCTGTATCCCTGGGAGGACATGGTCACGGATAGCAAATCCGGGTACGACCGGGCCGTGTGTTCCACCGGTGGCAGTGTGACGTGGTACGAACCGGCGTGGAAGATGGGGTCCTCCACCAAGCTGCTCCTCCCGGCGCTGTGGTCCCAGTTCATGCATCACCCAAGTTTGCTGCCGGCCTACTTGTCGAAGCACGAGTCTCTGCGCAATTGGGTGCGCAAGCCCCTGTTCGGTCGGGAGGGCGATGGGGTGGTGATCAACGCGCCGGATTATGGCGTCTTTGCGGATAACACCACCGATTTCTTCGACGCCCAATCGCCGTGCGTGTGGCAGGAGTATGCCCCCTTGAGGGCCTACGAGGGCCAAGACCGGGAAGTGAATATTCCCGTGTTGGGCGTGTGGATGATCGGCGACAAGTTCGCCGGGCTGAGCACGCGGGAGGCCAGCCATCCCATCACTAGCCATGACGCAAGGTTTGTCCCCTCCGTGCGGGAGTAGCGCTTCCGGCTGGGCGCAGGACTTCCGGTTCGGGGCAGGGGCGGGGAAATACTCTGGCCGGTGCGGCAATGAAGGAAGGCAGGGCCACTTTCCGCGGACCTGCCTTTCTAAGGGGGTAAAATGGTGGATCTAGTTGTCGGAACCGGAGGTGTTAGTGCCGCCGTCGTTCTGATCCAGGAACTCCCACTCCCCGTCAACCTCGGTCTGCAGCACGTAGCCCAGAGCGTCGTCGGCCGCTGCGGTCTGCTCCTTGAACCAGTCGTAGGCCTTGCCGTTGTCTGCCAGCTCGGTGGTGGCGACAACTTCCTGCTTGGCGTCGAGAACGCGGTAGTTAGACATATGTGTGCTCCTTAGCGGAAGGGGGACGTTCGTCTGCTCCCACCGGTTATACCGGAGTTTCGCGCGGAGGGTAGGAAACCCATTTTGCACACGGGAAAGCCCCCCTTTCCCTTGGGGGGAGAGGGGGGCGTGCACCTCACGGTGCGGGGATCCCTAGTAGATGAAGACCTCGTCACCAATGTTCAGGGAATCGAAGTACTTCTTGGCAGAATCGTTGTTCAGGTGGATGCAGCCGGCGGATTCCACAGAGGGAGACCCGGCGTGGAACGCGTGGCCCTGGTTGGTGAAGTACACGGAGTAGGGCATCGGGGCGTTATTGAATTCCCGGCTGACTTCGTTTTCCACCTTGCGCACCACATGGAAGCTGCCGCGGGGGGTGGGCTGATCCGCGGACCCGGAAGAGATCGGAACCGGGCCGTAGGAACGCTGGCCGCCGTCCTGCAGCCAAGAGGTGTGCCCGTCTAGGTCCACGCAGGCGTGCGCGCTCGCGGGGCAGGGGGACGGTGGGGCCGGGGCCGGGGCCGGCGCGGGGGTCGGAGCCGGGGCGGGCTGGCGGGCGGCTTCCCGTGCTGCCAGGGCACCCGGGGCGATGAAGTCCACGGAGTTGTCCACTCCCTGATTAACCTGGTCACGCAGTTCGGGCGGGAGGCCCTGGGTGGCGGAGTGCAGGGCATCCCGGGCGCCCAGCACGGCACCGTTGAACTGGTTGGCAGCATCCTGCTGTTGCTGCTGGGAGCTGCCCGGCACCGGAGCGGCAGGCTGGGCGGCAGCCATCGGGGCGGCGGTCGCGGCGATGGCCAGGGCCCCCGCAACGGCCAGGCCGGTGCGGAAGCGTCGGACGGTGCCGCGCCGAGGAGCGGGCACAGAGGAAGTTTTGCGCGCAGTCATGACGAACACCATAGCCCCCGGGGGAGGGAAACACCATGTGAAACGCCATCAAAGGCGTTTGACCTTCACAGAAGGCGTACAGGGAGTAAACAGGGGTGGGACACAACCACCGTGCACACTGGGAGCATGACCATGCCGAACAGCCAGCCCGTGAAGGTGCTCGTCGTCGACGACGAATCCAATATCTCCGACCTTCTCAAAGTCAGCCTTCGATTCCAGGGCTTCGATGTCGAAACGGCCGATAACGGCGCCGATGCCCTTGAAATCGCCGCCAACTACCGGCCGGACGCCTTCATTTTGGACGTCATGATGCCCGGCATGGACGGCTTTACCCTGCTCAACAAGCTGCGCGCCGACGGGCATGAAGCCCCCGTGCTTTTCCTCACCGCCAAGGACGGGGTGGAGGATCGCATCCACGGGCTAACAATCGGTGCCGACGATTACGTCACCAAGCCCTTCTCCCTGGAAGAGGTCATCACCCGGCTTCGGGTGATTCTGCGCCGCGTATCCCCGGAGGAAACGGCCGGTTCCAGCGTCATCACCTATGAGGACATCACCCTCGACGATGACATGCACGAAGTCACCAAGGCCGGCAAGGTCGTCGATCTCTCCCCCACGGAGTTCAAGCTGCTGCGCTACCTGTTGGTCAATGCGGAGGTCGTGCTCAGCAAATCCAAAATTTTGGACCACGTGTGGAACTACGACTTCGGCGGCGACGGCAACGTCGTTGAGTCCTACGTCTCCTACCTGCGACGCAAGATGGATACCCAGGAACCCCGCCTGCTACATACCATCCGGGGTGTCGGCTACGTGCTGCGCAAGCCGCGGGCCTAACTAGCGCATGGCTTCATCCTCCGCCCACACGACTGGCGCCACGCAGCGGCCCGAGCAGCAAGGGCACTTCCTCTCCCACCTGCCCCTGCGGGTCTCCCTCGTCGTCGTGATCACCGCCCTGGCAGCGCTAGGGCTCACGGCGTCCGGAGCAATCGTGACCTCCACCCTGCAACACTTCATGATCGAGCGGGTGGACGAGCAACTGCGCTCCGCGACCCTGGGCTGGGCACACGCACCGGACAGTGGCACCCAGGCCCAGCAGAACCCCGCGCTGGGTAGCAGCGGTTCGGCCAACGGCCTTGTGCCCGGCGCGGACCCCAATGCTCGGCCCAACAAGGCCACCGGGAACTCCCCGGAGGAGCCGGGGGTCAGCCGCCCGCCGAGCGACTACTACGTGGCCATCGTGCAGGGGTCCCTCGTCTTCGAGCCCTATAGCGCCGCCCGCGGGTCCATGCCGGACGTGCGTGAGCTTCGCCGCCCCACGGGGCCCGTGACCGTGCCGGCCCGGCCCGGTTCGCAATCGGGGACGTCCTGGCGGGCTTCCAGCGTGGAGAATCAGGATGGTTCCGTCACCATCGTGGCTTTGCCCCTGGAAGGCGAGGAGCACACCATCGCGCGGCTGATTTACCTCCAGGTTGTGATCGGCCTGTTGGTGCTCGCCTCCCTCATCGCCGCGAGCCTCTACCTGGTCCGCCGGGCTCTGCGGCCGCTGAACCAGGTGGAGGTGACAGCCTCTCTCATCTCCCAGGGGCAGCTGAGCCAGCGTGTGCCGAACTACACCCCCCGCACAGAGGTGGGCCGCCTGTCTCAGGCGTTCAACCGGATGCTCAGCCAGATTCAGGGGGCCTTCCTGGCCGTTGGGGCCTCCGAGCGTCAGGCCCGGAAGTCCGAGGCTTCCATGCGCCGCTTTATTGGGGACGCCTCCCACGAATTGCGCACCCCACTGACCTCTGTGCGTGGTTACGCGGAGCTGTACACCAGTGGTGCTACGGATGATGCGGGAATGGTGATCGACCGTATCTCCGAGGAAGCAGGGCGGATGAGCCTGCTGGTGGAGGATCTGCTCTCCCTCGTGCGTATGGATGAGGGTCGCCCGCTGCGCGCGGACCGGGTGGATGTGCTGGAGGTGGCGCTGCACTCGGCGGAGAACGCACGGGCTGGTTTCCCCGGTCGCAACATCAGTGTCCGCAATTTCTGCGGCGAGGTCCCCGTGGTGATCGGGGACGCCGATCGGCTGCACCAGATCGTGGGGAATCTCGTGACCAATGCTGTGCGGCATGCGGGGGATGAGGCGAATGTGAGCATTGTCCTGCGGACCGAGTCGGCCCCGCCCGCCGCCGCTATCCCCGCGAGCGCGGTCCAGGCGCAAGGCGACAGCCGCGCTGATTCCGGGGGCCGGGCCGAGGGGCCCGCGAAGTCCGAGTGGGGCAGCAAGTTGGGGCGCGGGCCCCGCGGGGACAAAGCGGGGCGGGGGGAGAAGGGACGCGCCGACAAAGGGCGCGGTGACAAGGCCGCGCGTGGCGACAGGTCTCCCAACAATCAGGGCCTGGAGTCGGCCCACGGCAGGGTCATCGTGGACGTGGAGGACGACGGCGTGGGAATACCCGCAGAGGCAATTCCCCACCTCTTCGAGCGCTTCTACCGCCCGGATGTCTCCCGCTCCCGTGCCTCGGGCGGCTCCGGGCTGGGGCTATCCATTGTGAAATCCCTGGTAGAGGCCCATGGCGGGCGGATCGAGGTGCAGTCGGAGCTGGGGCGGGGTAGCCGTTTCCGGGTCATCCTTCCCGCGGCCGAGGAGATGGTGGAAGCCCAACAGAACCGGGAGGCGTAGGGGAGGGCAAGGGCCCAGGACCCGCCAACGCTACCCCCTCCCGCCAGTCAGGCGATGCCCACCCCGGCCCAGTCGTGCCAGTTTTCCCAGTCGTCCTGCTGCTCCTCATCGAGCGCCTCCAACAGGGCCTGGTGGACGATCTCCTGCACCTGCGGGTGGGTCGGTAGATCCTCGTGCCGAACCCTCGCCACTCCCAGGTCCTGCAGGTACTGGTTGGTCACGGCCGCCCCTTCCGTCTCGGAGAGGAAGGAGTTCTCGTGCGGCACCACGGTCGCATCGTTGCGCGTGGCGTAGCAGGTGTACCGGATGAGCGGGCGGGTGTCCGGCCCGGCGCCCAGGGTGTCCAGTAGGGGGGAACCCATGATCTGCTGCATGCCCGCCGCACCGAAGACCCGCCGGATCGTTGCCGCTGCCATGCGCTGGGTCATCTCCGTCGTCAACATCCCGCCGAGCATGCCCAGCAGCGTTGTCCCCTTGTGCGGGGAACCGAGGGAGATGAGGTGGTGAACGTAGTCCTCACCGCCCATCTCGTTGATCCAGTAGCGCGCGAGCAAACCCCCTTGGGAATGGCCCACGATATCCACCTGTTCCGCCCCGGTGGCGGAGAGCACCTGCTCGATGTAGGCGCCCAGGTCCTCCGCGGAGGCGGGGATGTCCTGTGTGCCGTGGACGCCATAATCCGGCGCGAAAACGACGAAGCCGTCGTCCCGCAAACGCAGGACCAGGTTTTGCCACACATTCTTCGAGCTAATGGTCCCGTGGACGAGCACCACCGGATAGGGCCGGTCCAGCGTCGGCCGGGCCTGCCACAGATCATCGGCATAACCGTGGGAGACTTGCCGCGCCCCCAGCGGTGGGTTGGGCATGGCCCCTCGAATTTGTGGCAGCGCGGGCCGAGTGGCTCGGGTGAGGTTGCCCGGGATGTCCCAGATAAACCGCCCTGTGGAGGCGAAGGAGGAGCCGATACGACTGAAGAACCCCTGTTGGCTCTCGTGGAGGTCCGGATCCTCCTCATCCGATTCGTCCAGGTCCTCCGGCGCGATTCCGGCGGCTTCCACGCCCTGGGAGGTGGACTCGACGGCCGCCTCGGCGACGGCGGCTTCGTTGGCGGTCTCGTCCGCAAAGATCGGCTCCGCCCCGGGTAGTGCGGAACCCTCTACATCCTCATCGCCTTGCAGCGGCCGGTTCGGGCCCGGGTCAGTCTCCGCCACGTGCTGCCACTCCACTAACCCCGGCTTGGCGCAGTTCGGCGCGCAATTTGCTGGCGGCGTCCTCCATCTTGTCCTGGTCGACGTCGTCCCCCCGCATGGCCCGGCTTAGGTCGTAACCGGACATATCGGCGGCGGGGAACACGTGGATGTGGGCGTGCGGCACCTCGAACCCGGCGATGAGGTACCCGGCCCGCGGGGCGTCGAACGCGCGAATGACGGCCTGGCCGATGTGCTGGGCTACGGCGTTGACCTTCGCCCACAGCTCGGGGTCCATGTCCGTCCAGCGGTCTACCTCCGCGACGGGGACCACCAGGGTGTGGCCGTACGCCACCGGCTCGATGGTCAAGAAGGCGGCCACGTCCGCATCCCGATAGATGAAACGACCGGGAATTTCCCCGTCGATGATCTTGGTAAATACGCTAGCCATGGGCCCGATGCTACCCGGTAGCATGGACCACCATGCGCATACTCGTCATCGGTAATGGTGCCCGGGAGCATGCCCTGGCCTACTCGCTGTCCCGTGACCCCCAGGTGACGGGAGTTCACGTCAGCCCAGGCAACGCCGGGATGTCTGCTGTCGCGACCCTCCACCCGGAGGGCCAACCGTTGGACATCGCCCGCGAGGTCGAGGCGGATCTGGTGGTCATCGGGCCGGAGGTGCCGCTCGTGGAGGGGTTGGCCGACGAGCTGCGCGACGCGGGCTTCGCCGTCTTCGGCCCCAGCAAGCAGGCCGCTCAGATCGAGGGGTCCAAGACCTTCGCCAAGTCCGTCATGCTCCGCGCGGGGGTGAGCACCGCCCGATCCAAGCGCGTCGAGGTGGGGGCCACGCAGGAGGATATCGACGCTGCCCTGTCCACCTTCGGCCCCACCTTCGTGGTCAAGGACGATGGGTTGGCCGCCGGAAAAGGGGTGGTGGTCACCCAGGGCCGACAGGCCGCCGTGGACCACATCAAGGCCGTGCACCGGGCCGGTAACCCCGTGTTGCTGGAGACCTTCCTGGACGGCCCGGAGGTCTCCCTGTTCTGCCTGGTGGACGGCGAAACCGTTGTGCCCCTGTTGCCCGCCCAGGACCACAAGCGGGTACGCGATAACGACGAGGGCCCCAACACCGGGGGCATGGGCGCGTATACGCCGTTGGATTGGTTGCCTGAGGACGCCACCGACCGGATAGTGGCCGATGTGGTCGCTCCGGTCGCACGCCAGATGGTGGAGGATGGCACCCCCTTCTCGGGCCTGCTTTACGCGGGACTGGCGTGGGGTGCGGAGGGGCCGAGCGTAGTCGAGTTCAACTGCCGTTTTGGGGACCCGGAGACCCAGGCGGTGCTGGAGCTGCTGGAGACCCCCTTGGGTGGGGTCCTGTCAGCGGTGGCCAACGGCACGCTCGCCGATCTGGAACCCCTGCGGTGGAAAGAGGGTTACGCGCTCACCGTGGTCCTCGCCGCCGACGGGTATCCCGAGAATCCCCGGAAGGGTGACGTCATCGAGGGGGCCCAGCCGGGTGGTGAGGACCGGGGCATACGCGCCGCAGGTGTGGCCGAGCGGGACGGGAGGCTGGTTTCGGCAGGCGGACGGGTGCTCAACGTCGTCGGAACGGGTGAGACCCTCGCGGCGGCCCGGGCTGCGGCCTACGAGGTCCTGCGGACGATCGAGCTGCCGGGTGGCCACTACCGCAGTGATATCGCCCTACCGGCGGTGGAGGGCAAGATCAGCGTTCGGCCTCAAGGCCGTATGGGATAATCGAACACGTGACTGACGCGAAGCAGAAGATCTCCAACGTCCTGGCCAACCGCTATGCCTCCCCGGAAATGGTGGAGATCTGGTCGCCCGAGAAAAAGATCGTCCTCGAGCGGCGGCTCTGGCTGTCCGTGATGGCAGCCCAACGCCGCCTGGGTGTGGACATTCCCGCGGCTGCCTTCGACGCTTACGAGGCGGTCATTGAGCGCGTCGATCTCAACAGCATTGCCGCCCGCGAGCGGGTCACCCGACACGACGTGAAGGCCCGCATCGAGGAGTTCAACGCGCTAGCGGGACACGAGCACATCCACAAGGGGATGACTTCTCGGGACCTCACGGAGAACGTAGAGCAGCTCCAGATTTTCCGGGCGCTGCAACTGTCCCGAGATAAGGCCGTGGCCGTCCTGGCAAGGCTCGGCCGCCACGCAGGCGAGTACCAGGGGCTGGTCATGGCGGGCCGCTCCCACAATGTGGCCGCCCAAGCCACGACGATGGGCAAACGTTTCGCCTCTGCCGCCGACGAACTGCTGCTCGGCCTCCAGCGAATCCAGGACCTGCTGGAGCGGTACCCCCTTCGCGGGATCAAGGGGCCCATGGGAACTTCCCAGGACATCCTCGATCTTCTGGGCGGCGATCACAATAAACTCACGGCTCTGGAGCAGGACATCGCTGACGAGCTCGGCTTCCGCCACGTCCTCGATTCCGTGGGCCAGGTGTACCCGCGCAGCCTGGATCTGGACGCAATCAGCGCACTGGCACAACTGGGTGCGGCCATGTCTTCGCTGTCCGTGACTATCCGCCTCATGGCGGGCAACGAGACGGTGACGGAGGGGTTCAAGGAGGGACAGGTCGGTTCGTCCGCCATGCCCCACAAGATGAACGCCCGTTCCTGCGAGCGCGTCGGCGGTATGCAGATCCTGCTGCGTGGCTACCTCACTATGGCCGCAGACCTGGCCGGGGCACAGTGGAACGAGGGAGACGTGTTCTGCTCGGTGGTTCGCCGGGTGGCGCTGCCAGATGCGTTTTTCACCTTCGACGGCATGTGCGAGACCTTCCTCACCGTCCTCGAGGAGTTCGGGGTATTCCCGGCAATGGTGGAGCGCGAACTGGAGCGGTATCTGCCCTTCCTCGCTACTACCCGCATCCTCATGGCCGCGGTGCGGGCCGGGGTGGGGCGGGAGACCGCCCACGAGATCGTCAAGGAACACGCTGTGGCTACCGCCCTGGACATGCGGGAGCGCGGGGCGGAACAGAACTTGGTGGAGCGCCTGGCCCAGGACGATCGGCTGCCGTTAAACCGAGAGCAACTGGATGCCGCGCTCGCGGATCGCTCCGCATTTATCGGTGCGGCCGAGCAGCAGGTTGGGCGGGTTCTCGATCGCGTTCAGGAATGGACGCACCGCTACTCGAAGGCCGCCACCTACACCCCCGGGGACATCCTCTAGGTTCCCACCGGCTAGGCCCCCACATCGTGGTCGCCCGCGGCGGTTAGGCCCGGTTCTCCCAGTGATAGAATCCCAAGTCATGCGCCCTGAACTGGCTGATTACGAGCACGTTTCCGCAGGTAAAGTGCGGGAGATCTACGAGGTGGACCCATCCACCCTGCTATTGGTCGCCACTGATCGAATCAGCGCTTTCGACTACGTGCTGGACACGGAAATCCCCGACAAGGGCCGAGTGCTGACAGCCATGAGCGCCTTCTTCTTCTCCGCTATCGACTTCCCCAACCATTTGGCTGGCCCCCTTGATGATGTGCGGATCCCCCAGTCGGTCCTGGGGCGGGCCATGCTGTGCAAAAAGCTGGAGATGCTGCCGTTCGAGTGCGTAGCCCGCGGTTACCTCACCGGCTCCGGCCTGCAGGAGTACCGAGCCGCCGGAAGCGTTTGCGGGGTAGAGCTGCCAGAGGGCCTGGGGGAGGCCTCGCAGCTTCCGGAGCCGATTTTCACACCAGCGACAAAGGCCGCCTTGGGCGAGCACGACGAGAACGTCAGCTTCGATGTGGTAGCCGACGAGCTGGGCACGGAGCGCGCCGAGGAGCTGCGGACGGCGACCCTGGAGATCTACTCCAAGGCCGCCGCCTTGGCCCGAGAACGGGGCATCATCCTCGCGGACACGAAATTCGAGTTCGGGCTCGATCCCGAGGGAAACCTGGTGCTGGCCGACGAAGTCCTCACCCCCGACTCCTCCCGGTACTGGCCTGCCGACACGTATGCTCCCGGGAAGGTTCAGCCCAGCTTTGACAAGCAATATGTGCGCAACTGGTTGACAGGCCCGGAATCCGGTTGGGACAGAGATTCTTCCACCCCGCCGCCGGAGTTGCCCGGATCCGTGGTGGAGGCAACTCGAGGCCGCTACGTGGAGGCCTACGAGAAAATCTCCCAGCGCCGGTTTTCCGACTGGCTGGGAGATCGCGCCTAAGGTCCGGCTGGGCGCTCACGCCTAGGGGGCAACCACCTGCTGTCTGCCGAAGCAGGGGATTGCGACTACTAGCTAGGGTTAGCGAGCGGCGACGCGGGCTACGGCCTCTAGCCCGGCGTTGGTCATGTGCAACGGGAGGTTGTGGGGGCCGGCAGTCGTGTCGATAACCCCGGCCATCCAGCGGTCGTTGGAGCACATCTCGTGGCCCTGTGAAACGGGCTTGAGGTCTACGAATGCAGCGCGCTCGTTAGCGGCCGAGGTCTGCCCTGCTCGCTGCAGAGCGGCCTCGATCTCTCCCATGTGCACTGTGAGATCCTGCGTCGGTTGACCGGGAATGACGTTGAGAAGGCATACATTCCCAGCTCCGTTGCTGATTTGCGGGTAGCCAAGAACCTTTATCCTGGCGTTCGGGGCTGCCTGGCGAACCTGGCGGATGGTGTCTTGGATAGCCACACGGAGTTGATCCTCGATCACCGGAACCGGCAGGGGAGAGGGGTTCAGGACGTACGGGTAGGTGTCGTTAGCGCCTCCCAGGAGCACGACCTCTTTGGTAGCCCCGTTGAGAGCCCCTGCGTTTGTAGCCCGGCCAGCAAGCTCATTCAAGTGCACTCCACCGGTCCGGTAGGAGGCACCCGAGCAGGTAAAGTCATCCACGGCTACTTTGGCTGCGTCCGAGTACGTACCACTGAACCGATAGTCTGTGGCGCAACCTGCTCCATTCATCCGCCCAGCGCCCGGTATAGGGATACCCCGCTGGGCCAGATAATCCTGAGCTACCGGGTTTGCTGCGAGGGAATCCCCAATGACGACTGTGTTTCCTGGTGCGGCCACGGCGGCGGTGGGCGTGGAAACTGCTATAGCGGATGACGCTAGAGCAGTCGCGGCGGTGATGATAGCAGATCTCAAACTCATATGTGAATAATCTAACTTTCGCTCAGATTGTTACGGTCGCCTTGAAAGTTCACCCATCCGCGTCCTCGGCGACTATCTCTCGCTGCTGTTGATTCGCAGCCTGTGGCGCCACACGAGCTCGTCTTGGCTGGTCCAAAGGCTCCAACCCCCTGGCTTCTACTTAGGGATGCCGCCACAGATATCATCGGCCCCTATGGCCAGTGCGGATAAGAAGTGCAGCGAGCGACACCCGAAAGTTCCGGAGGCGCTGAGGCGGCCCATACAGCGGAGTTTCCACGGCCGTACCTTTACCGACGACTACGAATGGCTGCGGGACAAAGATTCCGCCGAAGTCCGGGCCCACCTTGAAGCAGAGAACTCCTACACCAAGGCCCGAACCGCCCACCTGCAGCCACTGGTGGACGAGATCTTCGATGAGGTCAAAGCCCGGGTGAAGGAGACGGACCTCTCTCTGCCGGTGCGTTCGGGAAACTGGTGGTACTTTTCCCGCTCCACGGAAGGTAAGAGTTACGCGGCGATGTGCCGCATCCCCGTGGGCCAGTCGGAAGGTCACGGCCCCGCCGGGCGTGCGGAGCCGGGCGCGGTGGAGGTGGCGTCCCTAGTAGATCCAACAGCCCCCAAGGATTCCCAGGGCACGCAAGACAGCGCCGGTGACCATCTGAATTCCCCCCAATGGCAGCCCCCGACGATCGACCCGCAGCGCCCCCACCCCGCCGAGCAGATTTTCCTGGATTGCAATGCCGAGGCGGAAGGCCACGAGTTTTTCTCCCTCGGTGCCTCCAGCGTCACCACGGACGGCACGCGTCTCGCCTACTCCGTGGACGTCGCCGGGGATGAGCGCTTCACCCTGAAGTTTCGCGACCTCACCACGGGCGAGGATTTGCCGGACGTCATCGAGGACGTCTTCTACGGGGCTACCTGGGTGGGCAGGGACACGATGTACTACCAGCGCGTCGACGAATCCTGGCGGCCCCACCAGGTCTGGCGCCACCGCATCGGCACCCCCGTGGACAAGGACGAGCTGGTCTTCGAGGAGAAGGACGAGCGCTTCTGGGTGGGGCTGGGGGTTACCCGCTCGGAGCGCTACCTCATTATCTCCACCGGTTCCAAGGTGACGAGTGAGAACTGGTACCTGGACTTGCGGGCCGTGCCCGAGCCGACGAACCCCGCCACTGCCGCCGCCGACCACCCGATCGCGCCGCATCTGACCTGTGTGTTGCCCCGCCAGGCGGGCGTGGAGTACGGGGTCGATCACGTTCACGTCGGTGGCGAGGACTATTGGCTGGTCATCCACAACCGCAATGGTGTGAACAGCGAATTGGCCCGGCACCCGGTGGGGCCCATCTCCTCCCTCGCCGACTGCGAGACCATGGTGCCCCACCGCGACGATGCCCGGGTGGAGGGCGTGGATGCTTTCCGCGACCACATCGTGCTGGAAATGCGGGAAAACGCGGTGGAGCGCGTGTACGTGATGGACCTCCGCACCGCTAAAGGCCGGTGGGGGAGCTTCCAGCCCCTCGAATTCGGTGAGGAGCTGGAGGGCGTGACAACGGGCGGCAACCCGGAGTGGGACGCGCCGGTGCTGCGCGTGGCGGTCTCTAGCTTTACCACCCCCGCCCAGGTTTACGACGTGGAGGTGGCCAGCGGACGCCGCGTGTTGCGCAAGGAGCAAGAGGTACTGCCCGGCCCGGATGGGAAGCCCTTCGACGCCAGCCAGTACGTAGCCGAGCGGCGGTGGGTCCAGGCGCAAGACGGGGCCCGTGTCCCCGTGTCCCTGGTCCATCACGTCTCGGTGGATTTGCGCAACGCCCCGGCGGAGGGGCACCCCGTCTTGCTCTACGGCTATGGCTCCTACGAGGCCTCCATGGACCCCTACTTCTCCATCTTCCGGTTGTCCCTCATGGAGCGTGGGGTGGTTTTCGCCGTCGCCCATGTCCGCGGCGGCGGGGAGATGGGGCGCCTGTGGTACGACCACGGCAAGGGGCTGCACAAGAAGAACACCTTCACCGATTTCGTGGCCGTTGCCGATGCTCTCATCGAGGAGGGCACCACGAGCCCGACGCGGATGGTCGCGGAGGGCGGATCGGCGGGTGGCCTCTTGATGGGGGCGGTGGCGAACATGGCGGGGGACCGGTTCGCGGGGATCCTCGCGGTGGTGCCCTTCGTGGATCCGCTGACCTCCATCCTCAAACCGGAGTTGCCGCTCACCGTGACGGAGTGGGACGAGTGGGGCGATCCCTACCACGAGGTGGAGGTGTACGACTACATGGCGGAGTACGCGCCGTACGAGAACATTTCCGCGTCTGCCACCTACCCCCCGATTCTGGCGATCACCAGCCTGAATGACACCCGGGTGCTGTATGTGGAGCCGGCGAAGTGGGTGGCCAAGCTGCGGCACGTCGCCGGGGCGGATGTGCTGCTGAAGACGGAGATGGAGGCGGGGCACGGCGGGGTCTCCGGCCGGTATGAGGGGTGGCGGCAGTCGGCGTTCGAAACGGCGTGGCAGCTCGACCGCATGGGAGCGGGCACAACTTAACGCGGTTTTAAAGTGCGGGTTGCGCCCTGGTCACCGCCCATTCACCTGCCCGGGGCAGGGTTATCCGCATGAACGTGTCGGAGTCGCCCGCTCTAATGTTCACCATCACGGGGATTCGGCAGGAGACGGTGGTGGGGGCCGAGCGGATGAGGAACGCTGCGGCGGAGATGGGAATCCGCGCCGGGCTGGTGCTTAGCGTGCAGCGGGAAAAGTGGCACCTGAAAAACGATCCCAGCGCCCTGGAGTTCATCCACGAGTCCGTCGTCCAGGGCCACGAGCAACTGTTGGGCGGCCTGGGCCCCCTGGCGACTGCCGGGGGTGCTGCCGAGTTTCACAAGCTGGGGCAGCATGAGTCGACCCTGCGGATCACCGCCGCCCAGCGTCAGCTCAGCGCCCTCGGTTTGCACGCCGATATCTTCGCCCCGTCCCGGTGGTTGGCCAGTGCGGAGGCCCGGGCGGCCGCCCAGCGGCGGGGGATGGGGATCATTGCGGACGCCTACACCGTGCGCAACCTGGACCGGGGCACGCAGCAGGACGTTCGCGTGCTGGCCTTCGGGGATGGTTTCGGTGCCGCTAAGTGGTGGCGTCGTAACGTCAAAAACAGCGTGCGCAGACACAGCAACCGGCGCCAGGACGTCCGGTTGTCCATCTCCGCCAGTAAGGCCTGCCGGAAGGACGTGGCCGGAGACCTTGAGTGGATCCTGCAGGACCTCATGGGCAGCGGATACACGCCGATGAGCTACGCGCATTTCGCCGACCGCAGCTTCCAGGTCGCTGCCTAAGCCGCGTTGGGGACGCTCGCCGGAGATTCGCCCCGCCCCGTTTCGCAACTGGCGGACTGTTCTGTCACCCGTAGTGTTTCACCTACTTTGTGAGGCCGTGAGCAGCGCAAAGGTGACCTGCTTGCACACCTCGCAGCGGTGTTAGGATGGGCGGGTGTTTGTGCGCCCGGCACCTGGCAGCAACGGTGCAGGACGGCGTTCGAGCGCACACCGTTATCGCAGATTTGCCGCAACTATAGCTGGGAGCTACTGCCTCATGGCCCGAGTCATCGTCAATGTCATGCTCAAAAAGGAGATCCTGGACCCCCAGGGTCAGGCCGTTGTCCGCGCGCTGGGGCGGCTGGGGATTAGCGGGGTCTCCGATGTGCGCCAGGGCAAGCGCTTCGAGCTGGAGGTGGAGGACAGCGTGACGCGGGAGGAACTGGACCGGATCGCCTCCGAGCTGCTGGTCAACACTGTCATCGAGGATTACGAGATCGTGGATCCCAGGACTGCTGCACCAGCCACCACCCCGGAGGAGGTGCGGTAATGAGCGCTCGGATTGGCGTCATTACCTTCCCCGGAACGCTGGACGACGTCGACGCGACCCGGGCCGTTAAGCTTGCCGGGGCGCAACCGGTGGAGCTATGGCATGCGGACGAGGATATCCGTGGCGTGGACGCCGTCATCGTGCCCGGCGGCTTCTCCTACGGTGACTACCTGCGTGCGGGTGCCATCGCCGCCCTGGCCCCGGCAATGCGCACCGTGGTGGATGCCGCGCACCGGGGAACCCCCGTCCTGGGCATCTGCAACGGCTTCCAAATCCTGCAAGAAGCTGGGTTGCTGCCGGGAGCGCTGACCCGCAACGACGGGCTGCACTTCATCTGCCGAGATGTCTACCTGCAGGTGGAGAACACGGAAACAGCCTGGACCAGTGCTTTTTCTGAAGGCGATCGCATCCTCGTGCCCTCCAAGCACGGCGAGGGGCGTTTTCAAGCCTCCGAGCAGACGCTGCGGGAGCTGGAGGATTCCGGCCGAGTGGTGTTCCGGTACGCCGTGAACCACAACGGATCCCGCAATTCCATCGCCGGGGTGAGCAGCGAAAACGGACGTGTGGTGGGGCTCATGCCGCACCCGGAGCACGCCGTGGAGGAACTCACCGGCCCGTCCACCGATGGTCTGGGGCTGCTGCGCTCTGTCATGACCACTTTGGTGTCCTAAAATCCCAATCCGAGGAGCGCTTAACGTGAGCACAGACCGCCCCACACCTCAGCCCCAGTCCACCGGGGATAACGACCCCACCGTGCATAACGACCCCACCGTGCACAACACCACCGTGCACAACGACACGGTGGCCGGCGCGACGCAGAACCCGGATGCCCCTCAGCCCTACGCCGAGCTGGGCCTCAAGGATGACGAATACGCCCGCATCAAGCAGATCCTGGGTCGGCGCCCCACCGACGCGGAACTGGCGATGTACTCCGTGATGTGGTCCGAACACTGCTCCTACAAGTCCTCCAAGGTGCACCTGCGCTACTTCGGGGAGACGACGACGGAGGAGATGAAGGCGAAGATGCTCGCCGGCATCGGGGAGAACGCCGGGGTGCTGGACATCGGCGGGGGACACGCGGTGACGTTCAAGGTGGAATCTCACAACCACCCCTCCTACGTGGAGCCCTACCAGGGGGCTGCAACGGGGGTGGGCGGCATCGTGCGGGACATCATGGCGATGGGTGCACGGCCGGTGGCGGTGATGGATCAGCTCCGTTTTGGCGCGGCGGATGCGCACGACACCAAGCGGGTGTTGCCGGGCGTGGTTTCCGGGGTGGGCGGCTACGGTAACTCATTGGGATTGCCCAATATTGGTGGTGAGACCATCTTTGATGAATCTTATTCCGGAAACCCCCTGGTCAATGCCCTCTGCGTGGGCACCCTCAAAGTGGAGGACCTCAAGTTGGCTTTCGCCTCCGGGGAGGGCAACCGCGTCATCCTCTTCGGCGCCCGCACCGGGTTGGACGGCATCGGCGGTGTATCCGTGCTGGCCTCCGACACCTTCATCGAGGGACAGAAGCGAAAGCTGCCCAGTGTGCAGGTGGGGGACCCCTTTGCGGAGAAGGTGCTCATCGAGTGCTGCTTGGACCTCTACCGCGCCGGCGTGGTCGTGGGTATTCAGGATCTCGGCGGGGCCGGGCTGTCCTGCGCGACCACGGAGCTGGCCAGCGCGGGGGACGGCGGTATGTTCGTGGACCTGGACAAGGTTCACCTTCGGGCGACGGGAATGACGGCCGCGGAAATCCTGAGCTCCGAGTCCCAGGAGCGGATGATGGCCGTGGTCACCCCAGAAAATGTGGACGCCTTCATGGAGATCTGCCGGAAGTGGGATGTCATCGCCTCCGACCTGGGGCATGTGACCAACAGCGGCCGGCTCATCATCCAACACCAGGGGGAAGTGGTCGTGGATGCCCCGCCGCGCACGATGGCGGAGGAGGGGCCCGTGTACGAGCGCCCCATCGCCCGACCGGCGGACCAGGATGACCTCAACCGCACCCGGGCTCTCCGCCGTCCGCAGACGATTCAAGAGCTGCGCAGCCTGCTGCTGGACATGGTGGCATCCCCCGCGCTGTGTTCTCGGGAGTACATCACGGAGCAGTACGACCGCTACGTTCGTGGGAACACGGTGCTGGCCAAGGACGCGGATGCCGGGGTTCTGCGCATCGACGAGGAGACCAACCGGGGCATCGCCATTGCCACGGACGCGTCCGGCCGTTACACCAGGCTGGACCCCTATACCGGGGCTCAACTGGCCCTCGCGGAGGCTTATCGCAACGTCTGCACGACCGGCGCCACCCCAGTGGCGGTCTCCAACTGCCTCAACTTCGGTTCGCCGGAGGACCCGGGCGTGATGTGGCAGTTCCGCGAGGCCGTTCATGGGCTCGCCGATGGGTGCCGGGAGCTCGGCATTCCGGTGACCGGCGGCAATGTGTCCTTCTACAACCAGACGGGGGATGTTGCGATCCTGCCCACCCCGGTCATTGCGGTTTTGGGAACGATTGAGGACGCCACCAGCCGGACGCCACAGAAGCTGCCCGCCGTCCAGAACTATGAGCTGGTCCTGGTGGGGGCCGACACGCGCGATGAACTCGGCGGTTCCATCTGGCAGCAGGTGGCCCACGCTGAGCTCTCCGGGCTACCGCCGCGCGTAGACCTCGCGCAGCACCGGGCGCTCGGGGCTTTCCTCGCCGAGCGCCGGGACCTGTTTGTGGCCGCTCACGACTTGTCCGAGGGTGGCCTGGCGCAGGCCGTGGTGGAGATGGCGATCCAGTCCGACACAGGCGTGACTGTGTCCCCGACTGCTGGCCTGGCCGATGACGTCCTAGAGTCCGCTGGGATGGATCAAGTCGAGGCGATGTTTGTAGGGATGTTCTCGGAGACCGCCGGGCGAGTGCTGCTGGCTGTCGCCCCGGAGAAGCGGGGTCAGGTCATGCAGGCTGTGGCCGCCACTGGGCTCACCGGTGCCGTTGTCGGGTGCACAGGGACTACCGGTGCCTCCGGGGAGCCCGTGGTGCACTTCAGCTCCCGCGGCGTGGGCGCCGATGGGCAGGTTGCCGCCGATGGGCAGGTTGCCGCCGACGGGGAGGGTGCCGAAGGTCGGGACCTTCTCTGCCCGCTGGAGGAGCTGCGCGTGGCTTGGCAATCCACCCTCCCGGCGCTGTTCAGCCAGGCCGTGGGTGCGAATTCCGCGGTCTAGGACAACGCGCTGCGGTCGAGAGTGATAGTCGGAGAGCATAGTGTTACAAAACGCCAGACTATTTCGGAAGCTTTGGTGGACCTCGAGCATCTCGGTCGAAACAATGCTTCTTACCTGATACCGTATGAACACTAGCCCTCCTATATACAAGAAATTCTGGTGGAGGCAGGCAGGTATGCCGCTGTAACCGTGATCGATTGCTACAGCCTGGACGGCATGCGGCAAGAAGGATGACGATCGATGATTGCCAACAGCCACTCACGGAAGGATCGAGAACGCGGAGCGGGCACCCCTGCCCACGCTGCGCCCTTTAAGCACGCGGTCGCCTGGCCAGCTCTCCTCGCAGTCTGGGGGCTGACTCCGTTCATGGGTGACCGGCTCCCGGCAGCACTCGTTATCGTTTACTGGGTCCTACTCATCGGATCCGTGTTGTATGGTCTCATAACCGCCGTGAGGCAGAGGTCGTGGACGCTGGGGTTTTTCTCTGTACTTACCGCGTTTGCGTGGCCGATCACACTATTTGCAATCCTCGCAATCTACGGTATCAGCTAAGGTGGTAATTCAATCCGCTGAGCGGGAAGGCCGCACGCCATGCGTGGGGGAATTAGGGGGCTGTTCGGGGGCTTTTGCGCCCAGCCTCGCGCCCGCTCGAGTGTCAACCCTGCGTGGGTGACTTTTTTCTAAGAGCTAAAATGTAGAAGATTATCGCGGTACAAAACTGTGACACGGAGATGGGGTTGAACTAGGCAAAGCCACGGCTAGCCCCAAGCCATAGGAAAATGCGTGGTCAGCACCGCCGTAGCTACAAGCGCCGTTGCGATCAGGTGAAGGCGTCCAGCTGATGCGGGACGCTGCTGTTTCTGTGAGGCCACCATTGGTAGCTCCTTCAGTCGCTCTGAGAGTACAACTCTTATCGAAGCCGACTTCGAACTAGTTCCACGCTGCGACTGTAGCACTATCGATGCTGCCAATTGCGCCGCCAGTCGTACCGCCGCAATCGGCACCCGCAGCGAAGCAGAGGTCTGTAAAACTCACGATGACCTGACTTCAAGGCGCAATTCGAGCGCGGTAAGGGTCGCCACAATCGCGTTCAAACTCGGGCTCCCGGAACCCTGCTCAATCGTGCGGACGGTGCGGTCGGAAAGCCCGACCAGTTCGGCGTGTTATACCTGCGTCAATCGGTACTGCTTTCTAGCGGTCCGCACTGCCGCGCCGGTCTTTATGGGGTCTTCCGCCACTGCTTCCTCAGGGATCGATCCTAGCTCGAATCGGAAGAAAAGTTTCGAGCTGTGATTTTCCGGCGGCTGCAACTTTGCTTTTGACCCCAATCGGAAAGATCCTTCCGATTAGGGGCTGTAGACCCTCACTCGGCCCGAGCTACGGGTTTAAACGGAACAATAATTCCGATAGCTTTCGGTGTCAGGGGGAGCTAGCTCGTGAGCTGGAAGGTGTCCGCCATGGGCTTGACCAGCGGCTGGGGTTCATAGGTGGACCGCAGCTCACGCAGCTTGGTCGCGTGCTGTTCCAACCGCTTGTCCTCGTTGGTCACCGGGGTGAACTTTCGGGCAGCCAGGGGGTTGCCGTCCAGATCCACAGAGACGTAGGCGAAGGAAGCGTGGATTGCCACTGGTAACGTTTCCCGGCCCTGGCGTGGATCCCCCGCGCGCAGGTGGACCATCACGGACATGGTTCGGGCGTCCGTACGAATCATCCGCGCATTGACCTCGACCAGGTCCCCGATGTGCACGGGGCGGTAGAAACGGATGCCCCCGGCGTACACGGCTGCGGTTCGTTCCCCAGACCACTGCATGGTGCACGCGGTGGCAGCCTCGTCGATCCACTGCATGGCCGTGCCACCGTGCACATTGCCGCCCCAGTTCACGTCGGTCGGCTTGGCCAGGAAGCGGGTGGTCAGCTCCGGGGCCGTCGAATCGTCCGTGTAGGACTGGCGCAGCATCTCTTCCTCGATCGCCTTGCGCAACTGTACCCGGGACAGGGCGGCGTCGCGTACCCGGATTTCCTCATCCGTCTTAGGCTCGTAGGCGGGAATCTGCTTGGGCTTCCGGTCTTCGTCCATCGCCACGAAGATGACGAGGCAATCGCAGGCCCGGGTGAACTTACCCTCGCGGGGGTCGGCGGAAAGCACCTCGTTGACGATGTGCATGGAGGAGCGTCCGGTGTAGGCGATGCGGCTGCGCACTTCCACGATGTGGCCACTGGGAATGGGCCGGGTGAAGTGGATATGGCCCACATAGGCGGTCACGCAGTAGGACTGGGACCAGGCGACGGCGCAGGCGTAGGCCGCCTTGTCGATCCATTCCAACACGCGCCCACCGTGGACACCCATAGCCCCGGCCATGAGGACATCCGTGGGAGCAGCGAGGAAGCGGAGCGTCACTTCGGGGGAGGGCTGCTGATGCGGCTGAGTGGTGGTGGACTGCGGGGTCTCTGATTCCATAGGCTCAATCGTAAAACACGCCCGTACGGTCCAGCTCAGCAAGCTGGGGCTCTACTGGACGGGCGCCTACTACGCTGGCTCGGGAGATGAATACCAAGCACTCCGACACGCCGGACGAGAAATCCGTGAATACCCGGGCAAGCAGCCGGAAGACCGGCCCCGCTTCCGCCGCCGCAAGCCCCGCCTCCTCTAACCCCGGCGCAAAGGCCCTGGCCGCCCGAACCGCCGTGGCTGCGGTGGCGTCGTGGGCCCGGGACCCAGAGGCGCACCCGCGGCCCAGCCGAGCGGACGTTGCGGCGGCCGTGCGGTTGTCTATCGAGCTGTTGGCCCAGGACGCCCCCGGCCAGAGCGTGGAGGTTCGAGTTCCCCCCTTTGCGGCGGTGCAGTGCGTCGCCGGCCCGGTGCACCGGCGCGGAACCCCGCCCAACGTTGTGCAATGCGATCCGATCACCTGGCTACGCCTGGCCATGGGGGACGTGGAACTGGTCTCCTCCTCCGCAGATCTCTCCGGAACGCGCGCCGGGGAGGTCGCTCACTACCTCCCGCTGCTAGAGATCTAGCGGCTGGCCCCTGTGGCGCGCCCCCGATGAAGCACGCGGGGCAGTGGCGAATCGCACTTGGGTGGGCCCCGGCGCGCCGGGTAAAGTAAGCGCACGTGGCATATAACGACAGCCAATGCGATCCAGGGGCGCGCGCCGGGTTTGGTGCCCGCTCCACTCGCGCCGAATTCCGCCGCTCTAGTGGTCGCTACGACGACCTCGGCGAACAGGAACCGCGGGAGGAATGCGGCGTTTTCGGGGTGTGGGCGCCGGGGGAGGATGTTTCCAAGCTCACCTACTACGGCCTCTACGCCCTTCAGCACCGGGGCCAGGAGGCCGCGGGGATCGCGGTGGGCAACGGGGACCAGATCGTCGTGTTCAAGGATCTGGGCCTGGTCAGCCAAGTCTTCGATGAGCAGTCCCTCGATTCCCTCAGGGGGCATATCGCACTGGGTCATACTCGCTACTCCACGGCCGGGGGAGCGTGCTGGGAGAATGCCCAGCCGATGTTCCGGATGTCCCCGGATGGCACGGACGTGGCCTTGGGGCACAACGGCAACCTCGTCAACCATCGGCAGTTGACCCTCCAGGCCGCTCGGCTGGGCCTGGTCGATCCGAAGACTAGCCCCTCCGACTCGGATGTGATGTGTGCTCTGCTTGCCCACAACACGTCCGAGGCCCACCCGTTGGAAGAGGCCGCGATGAAGCTGTTCCCGCAGGTTCGCGGCGCTTTTTGCGTAACGTTCACAGATGGCACCAGCTTGTATGCAGTGCGGGATCCGCACGGGGTTCGGCCGCTGTCGCTGGGCAAGCTCGCCAGCGGCTGGGTCGTGGCCAGCGAGACGGCCGCCTTGGATATCGTCGGCGCCGAATTCGTCCGGGATGTTGAGCCGGGGGAGATGGTGATCATTAACGGCGACGGGCTGCGCAGCCGGAAGTTCGCCGAATCCACTCGCAAGGGCTGCGTTTTTGAATACGTGTACTTGTCCCGACCCGATTCGGTGCTTAACGGCCAGTCGGTGAACGATACGCGGGTGGGAATTGGCGCGCAGTTGGCCCAGGAGGCCCCCGCCGATGGCGATCTGGTCATCCCCGTCCCCGAATCCGGTACCCCGGCGGCCGTGGGGTACGCCCAGGAATCCGGCATCCCCTTCGCCCAGGGCCTGATGAAGAATGCCTATGTGGGGCGCACATTCATTCAACCCAGCCAGACCATCCGCCAGTTGGGCATCCGGCTCAAGCTCAACCCTCTGCGTCGGGTCATTGAGGGCAAGCGTCTCATTGTGGTCGATGATTCGATCGTCCGGGGCAACACGCAGCGGGCCCTTGTTCGGATGCTTAAGGACGCCGGGGCGGCCGAAGTTCACGTTCGAATAGCCTCGCCGCCGGTGAAGTGGCCCTGTTTCTACGGCATTGATTTCGCTTCGCCCTCGGAACTCATAGCCAACAATGTGGACCCCGAGGACCCGGTCGGGCATATTTGCGAGGAGATCGGTGCCGACAGCCTGGCCTACGTGACCACGGCGGGCATGGTGGCCGCCAGCGGACAGCGGCGGGAAGACCTGTGCGCCGCCTGCTTCGACGGGATCTATCCGTTGGGTGTCCCGGACGACGACGCCGACGCGGAGGTGGTGCGGATGAGGTTGGTGGAGGAAGATCCGAACAAGGAGCCGACAAAGGGCGGGCACGATGTGCCGGTGCACGTCCTTCCCGCTGGGGAGCAAGAAACCGTTAGCGCCGAGCCCGAACGAGACCGGAGAACTCTCAATGACTGAACACGACAGCCACACTTCTGAGCCCACCGGCCCGGCAGCGGACGCGGGCCGCCCCGGAACCTCCGGCGGTGCCTCCTATGCAGCCGCCGGGGTGGACATCGAAGCGGGGGACCGGGCGGTAGAGCTGTTTGCCCCGCTTGCCAAGGCCGCCACCCGCCCGGAGGTCCGCGGTGGATTGGGCGGGTTCGCCGGGCTTTTCGCGCTTGGTGAATACGAAAAACCGCTGCTGGCTGCCTCCTCGGACGGGGTAGGGACCAAGCTCGCGGTGGCCCAGGCCATGGATAAGCACGACACTATCGGCCGGGATCTAGTCGCCATGTGCGTGGACGACCTGGTGGTCTGCGGGGCTGAACCGCTGTTCCTGCAGGACTATATCGCCATTGGCAAGGTGGTGCCCGAGCACGTCGCGGCGATCGTCAGCGGTATCGCCGACGGATGCCGCGAGGCGGGGTGCGCGCTGCTCGGCGGGGAGACGGCGGAGCACCCTGGCGCGATGAAACCCGGGGAGTACGATGTCTCCGCCACCGCCGTGGGAGTGGTGGAGGAAGCCAAGGTCATGGGTCCCGATCGGGTGCGGCCGGGGGATGTGGTCATCGCGATGGCCAGTTCCGGACTGCACTCCAACGGCTATTCTCTGGCCCGCCACGTGCTGCTGGAACAAGCGGGCATGCCCCTGGACGAACCCGTGCAGGATTTCGGCCGCACCCTCGGGGAAGAACTACTTGAGCCGACCCGCATCTACGCCAAACACTGCCTGGATCTCGCTAACGAGTGTGCCGTCCACACGTACGCGCACATCACCGGGGGCGGCCTGGCCAACAACCTGGCCCGGGTGATCCCGGAGGGCCTCGTCGCCGAGCTCAATCGGGGTACATGGACCCCGGGCCCCATCTTCCGGCTTATCGCCCGCACAGGTCAGGTGGCCCAGGAGGAGATGGAGAAGACCTTCAACATGGGGGTGGGCATGGTCGCGGTCGTCGCCGAGGACGACGCCGAGCGTGCGATGGCCATGCTTACTGCGCGGCACGTCTCCGCGTGGCGGCTGGGTCAGGTTCGAACCGCCGGAAGCTCAGAGCCGGGTGCGATTCTCACCGGGGAGCACCCCAGGGCCTAGTCGGCGCTTCCAGCCGGTGCCCGACCGGGCACGCTGCGGAGAGGCCCTTCACCGGTATGGGGCGGGGCACCCTCCCCGCAAGGCAAGTGCCGGTTCTAACGCCACAAGCCCGCTCGCGGATGATTTCCATCATCGCGGCGGGCTTGTAACGCGGGGATTAGTGATCGGCTCGGGCGCGCCAAGCGTAGCTAACGCTTGTCGCTCCAGTCGTCCCACCCATCCTCGTCGGCATAAGAAGAGTTGCTCTCGCCATCCTCAGAATTGGACAGCTCGCGCTGCAAACGCTCCAGGTCCATTTCTGGAGTGTTGTACTTCAACTGGCGAGCAACCTTGGCTTGCTTTGCCTTGGCACGGCCGCGACCCATGGCCTGACCCCCTTGGAGTTGGTGTGGCGACTCGGGAGTTCGGCCGCCAAAGATGTACATATGTGTCTAATTCCTGCCCTACACCATAGCGGGTAGCCGCGCGGAATTCCGAAACGGGCGGCGAAAACATGCGAAGAAAAGCTGCTAACGAGGGGAAATGCCGCGAAGTTTCGCAACGGCCCGCCGTCCGGGCTGCGCGGCGGTGTCTCGGTGGATGTCCGTACTATCCACTGCCACATCGATGCCGTCCGCGACCAAGGGTGGCACTGCCCCAGGATCCGTGGCCAGGCGGTCGATCACTGCCCGCTTCACGAGGGCCAAAGCAATCGGGCCGTAGGTGGCGTCGTAAACAACAGAACCAATACGACCGACCACCCGATTGGCGGCGCGGACCTCCGCCCCGACGGACGGCAGCCGCTCCTGGGAACCATCCACCTGCAACTGCACCAATACGCGCGGGGAACGGCCCAGGTTATGAACGCGGGAGACCGTCTCCTGGCCGCGGTAGCACCCTTTGTTGAGGTGCACCGCCGCAGCGGGGGCGGGTCCCTCCTCCGCCACGGCCTTCTGGGTAGCTCCGGAAAGGGCCCCTGAGCCGAGGAACAGCGGCACCTCGTGGGGAATGGTGCGCGCATCCAGGTCCGTATCGATCTGCGGTTCGCGGCCGCCAATCCGCAGCGCCTGGTAGGCCATCGCGCCCAGGGGCAGGGCCCCGCGCGTGTCGCTGCCCGGCCGAGTGAGAGCATCCCACGTGGCCGCGAACTGCTCTCGCGGTGACCACAGATCCAAGACGGGCACCGCGCCGAGGAACCGCAGCGCCCAGAAATCGACCGCCACGTCTAACGCCTCTGCGGACCACGCGCGGGCCACCGGAGGCAACTCGGCCAACTTCGCCTCCGAGAGAACCTCTCGAAGGCTTGCCCGCCCCCCGGCTCGCGGTCCTGGCGCCGTGCCGAGGCAGCCGGCGGGGAACACGGCGCTCAGCGGCGCGGCCTTGAGGGGGTTGACCTCCACCTGGGCCCAGAAGATCATGCGGCGCAGGTGGTCCGTCAGCTCCTCGGCGCGGGTGGCGGGGGTATCCAAAATCAACCGCAGGCCCTCGGGCCCATCGACCGCCAGGACGCGCAAGTAGTGCTCCACGTGACCTTGCCCGTCCAGGATGAGAGCCTCGGTGTACTCGCCCTGCCCAATGGCATCCACCTTCTGGGAGATGAGGTTGTTCAACCAAGCACTCGCCTCCGGCCCAGCCACCTCCAGGGCTCGGCGGTCCCACTGATCCACCAGCCCAATGCGGCCGTTTTCCCATTTGGCCTGCTCTCCCAAGGGATCCCCGTAGTGCCAAGCCGTGGGGCGCTGGAGGGCCTCGGCATCACCAGACGCTTCGGCGGCAACGGTCCCGTCGAGCGCGCTGGCCCCGGGAACGTGCGCCAGCAGCGGTGAGGGTGAATCGGCTGGGGGGAAGGCGGGGACGGGGTTAGTCATCGGGGGTACCTCATTTCTCGCACCACTCTAACGCGAGCCCGGTGGCGGTGTCGGTGGCACCTTCTTGTGCAGGTGGCATGGCTATGCTGGGGTCCCATGGTGCTTCCCCAGGATGGTTCACAGCGGTTGGTCATTGACGTGCTGGGCGGTGCGGAGCCGCGCGTTCACGACCCGAATGCTCCGCTGCTGTACGCCGACGACCTCGCTGCCGTGCGGGGTGACGGGATCTTCGAGACCCTCATGCTGCGGCAGGGGGAAGTTCGCAATGTGCACCGTCACCTCACCCGCTTTCGTAACAGCGCGGCGATGCTCAACCTTCCCGAGCCCGATCTGGAGCGTTGGCAGGCGGCCACGGACCTGGCCGCCCGGACCTTCGGGGGTGGCGAGGCTGCGCTGCGCTGGGTCTATTCCCGCGGGCGGGAATCCACTGGTTTGCCCACCGGGTGGCTGACTGTGGCACCGGTAGGCGACGAGATCATGTCCGCCCGCACTACCGGCGTGAAGGTCATGACCGCTGAACGCGGTTTCCGCCTGGACCTTTCCCAGCGCTCGCCGTGGGCGCTCATCGGGGCGAAAACGCTGTCCTATGCGGCGAACATGGCGGCCCTACGCGCGGCGAAGGAGAGGGGCCTGGATGACGTCATCTTCCTCTCGGACGAGGGCAACGTCCTGGAAGGGCCCACATCCAGCGTCATCGTGGCCGCAGGCGGGACCCTGTATACACCGCCGGTCGATGCGGGGATCCTGCCCGGGACTAGCCAGGCTTCTCTGTTTGCGCTGGCCGAGCAGCGGGGTTGGAGTACGCAGCAGAAGGCCATGACGGTGCCGGATCTTCTGAGCGCCGATGGCGTGTGGCTCGTGTCCAGCGTGCGTATCCAGGCTCGGGTCACCCAACTGGATGGGTGGGACCTGCCGCGGCCGGACTGCGCGGCGGAGGTGGAGCAGATGGCGACGGAGGCCGTGACCGGCTAACCCATGTGCCGGTAGAGCTCGGCGGACATCCACGGCACCAGTTCGCCGTGGATGAGCCGCTCGTCCACCCATCCGAGGTTGTTGTTGGGCATCAGCCCATAGAGGCGCTTTCCGGGGCCGAGGTCTGCGGGGCCCGTGGCGGTCACCATGGTGGATGCGCTCTCCAGTTGCCAGGCGCGTTCCGTCATGGGCTTGCCATACATGATCTCCACGATGCCGTCGGAGTGCGCGATAAGCAGTTCGATCTCGTCCGTCTCGGAGATCCGCCACCATCCGGCCTCCCGACGATCCGGGCCGGCGGGTTGCCCGTCATCGTCCATGCGCCAGGTGCGGGATTCATAAGCGATGCGGTTTTCCCCGTCGTGCGCGAACGTTAACTGCTGGCCGAAGGTGAACTCTGGTTCGCCGGGATTGTGGGCCTGCCCCTGTCCGCGCCATACCCCGATGAGGGGCAGTAGCGCGAGCAATCCATCGTGCAGGTTGGGGCCGTGCCGCAGATTTGCGGTGTCTTCTGGGATGGGTAGATCCCCGAACCCGGGCAGGTTTTTCCCGGCGGTGCTCTTCGATTGCTCGGCGGCAAGGTTGACTGTGTCGTTGCCACTCAGCGGGGTGGCTGCAGTCTCAGCCGAACCGGGGTTGGCCGATGTCGGCGTGGCCGGTTCCGCGTCGGCTGGGTGGGGGTCGGGGAGCTCGGAATTCATGACATCAACCCTAAACGATGCGCGGATGGGGACGTGACGCTAGAGCCCCGGCCGTTCCTCCTGGGAAAGGGGGCGTGTGGGTGGGGCCAGGTCCAACATGCTGACCTTTGTGTAATACCGCTCCGATTCGACATAGGCGGAGCCGCCGGACACGTAAGCCCGCATGGGGTGACCTCCGTGAAAGGGAAGGTCCTTGGCCCGGAGTACCAGGCTGAAGCTATCCAAGATCCGTTTGCGGGCGGCGGCGTCCATCTGGTCGGCGCGGACAATAGGCGCATCAGCGGCTGGAGAGGCGGGGGCGGAGATAACGTTGACTGCGGAGAAGTACACGTCCCCCTGCTTCAGTCGGAGGGTCATCTCCACGGTGGCCGGTTTCGCGTATCCGCGGGGGGTTCCTTCGAACAGGGCTTCCGTCTCCCAGCCCCCTCGGGGGGAGATGTCGTCCTTATTCTGGATGAGCAGGTCGTTAACACCCATCTTGGCACCCAGGGAGACGCCGTCCAGTTGGAGGCGGGTGAACACCTTTCGCGCCGGCGCGTCGGTGAATTCCCCGCTGAGAACTGCCGAGCTGGGCACGGTGACGTACTGCGCGGAGGATTGCACGCTGAGCAGCCCGTAACCGGGCACGTTGACGTCCCTAGAGGTGACGGTGATCGCCTGCAGTTCGTGGGTAAAGGCGGAGGCGAGGTAAGGAAAGCCCGCCATCATCACCTTCGGCGGATTGGGCAGGTTGGAATTGCGATAGATCTGCTCCGAAACATTGTGTTCGGCCCGCGCGGCGATGAGGGCGTCTACAATTCCCAGGACGACAACCAGGGTCGCGACGGCGACTATCGATTTCTTCCACCACGCCCACCGGCGGCGTTGCCGGAAACGGCGGGAGGCCCGGATATGGGTGGGGGCCTCTCGCTGCCCATCGGGCGCGTCGTCGACACGAGTGCTCATCGCTATCAGTTGTACCGCACTGCCTACGGCATGAGTGCTTTCGCCGTTCGACGGGCGGGGTGGTGCGGCGGGTCGGTTCGCTAGGGCCTCCTGCTTCCCCGCCGCGGTAGACAGCTTGGACTAGTTTGAGGCAGTGCGCTGGGCCGAACGGGATTGCTTGGCTGTTAAGATACCCCCGACGGCTCTGGCCTACAGCGGGTAGAGGAGGCTCCCCCATGATCATCGCAGTCCTCAGCGATGCCTCGGACGTATCGGGTGTACTGCCATCCTTAGCTCTGCTGCCCCACAAGATCGCGCTGCACCCACTGCGCTCCAGCTCTGTTCGGGACATTCACGGTGCCGACGTAGCCCTAGTAGATGTAACTGGGACAAACCTGCTGGCCGCGCGAGACCTGTGCCGTGGGGTTGCGGCGGCATACCCCGAGCTACCCATCGCCGTGGCAATAGCAGAGTCCAGCGTGATTGCGCTCGATGGCTCCTGGGTAGTCAACGATTTCCTGCTGCCGGCCGCCAGCCCGGTGGAAGTGGACGCGCGGCTGCGGCTTCTTCTGCACCGGCAACTGCCGACGGGAAATAACCCGGAGGATAGCCATGTCGCGAGCATTGGCGGGCTAAATATCGACGAGACGACGTACGTGGCTCGCGTCGACGGAAAGCCGCTGGACCTTACCTACAAGGAGTTCGAGCTCCTGCACTTCCTCGTTCGTAACCCCGGGCGGGTCTACAGCCGGGAACAGTTACTCCAGGACGTTTGGGGCTATGACTATTTTGGGGGAGCGCGTACGGTGGACGTTCACGTCAGGCGGCTGCGCGCGAAGCTCGGTCGGGAGTATGAAAAGGTCATCGCGACCGTTCGTAACGTGGGTTATAAGGCCGTAGATCCCGAAGAAATGGAATAGACCATGCAACCTGCGGAAAGCACCATCAACGTCATTGACGAATTGCATAGCAAACAGGAATTATGCGGGGCAGTACTCAGGGTGGTGGGCGCCGCCGAGGAAGCTGACGGGGTTGCTCCGCTCAGCGAGGCATTCCTGCGCGGCATTCAGGAGGACCTTGGTCACCGGCATCTAGTGGCCGTTGATGCGAACCATCCTCAGGAGGTGTGGGGGGTACTGGCGGTGGACCGGGATTCGGTGGTGGAACTGGCGGTACTTCCCGAGCATCGCCACGAAGGAGTGGGATCGGCACTGATCGATCGACTCCGACAATTGGACGGAGATCACTGCCCGATTGACGTTTGGGCACATGGAGATCTGCCGGCAGCGCGGAAGTTTGTCGGAGCGATGGAGGCCCGGAAAACTCGTGAGTTGTTGAAGATGTCCTTAGAGGTGACCGCTGGGTCGGGGACCCGAGAGCAGTTGCGGGAACGGGTGACGCAAGCTGAGAAATTCGTTGCGCAAGCCGGCTACCGGGTAATGACTTATCCGGAAGCTGCCGCGGAGTTTGGGGAAGAGACGGTTGACCGCGAATGGCTGCGGGTGAACAACGAGGCCTTTGCTTGGCATCCCGAGCAGGGGGGATGGGATCTGCCCAGGTTGGAGCAAGCCCGGGCAGCTCGGTGGTTTGACCCCAACGGCGTGATCTCGCTGTGGAAAGGGGAGGAGCCGCAGTGTCTGGGGTTCCACTGGACCAAGATCCCGGAAGGTGCTCAGGAGGGCCAAGAGGGAGGAGAGGACAAGGCGGGGCAGGGCGGCCATGAGGGCGAGGCGGGCCTCAAAGAGGGTGAGGTTTACGTGGTCTGCCTCGCCGACGCAGCCCGTGGGCAAGGTCTCGGCGGGCCCATCACACTGCTTGGGATGGGCTGGTTGCTGGAGTGCGGTGTAGAGCAGATTAACCTGTACGTCGAAGGGGCGAATGCCCCGGCGATAGCCACTTACGAGAAATTGGGTTTTCAAATTACGCACACGGATGTGGTGTATCGAGGCTACCTCTAGGACCGGAAATGGGCAGAGGCGGCCCCTTTTCCGGTGGTTTAGGTGCGGGGAGTGGGTTTGCGGCCCTGACTGGCGCGCACAACGCTGCAGACCAGGGCGGGTTCATAGCCGACCATTTTAACGTTCATCTACTGTTCACTCTGGTGAGGCGTGCTGTCCATCAAGGAACCCTAGGTTTTTAAGCGTTGCATAAACGTTCCCTGGCAGCGCCAAGCTTCGTGCGGCCCATGTGAGGATGGGGCGCAGATCCAAAGGGCTGTCGCTTCCGGAAAACGTGAGTGTCACACGATCCACGTTCGTATGACTATTCGGAGGAAAAATCCGTGAAGATCACCCTCAAGCGCTCCGGCGCAGCCGTCGCTACTTTGCTGGCCGGTTCCATTGCCCTGACCGGCTGCTCGAACTCTAATGACTCGAGCTCCTCCAACGAGGGCGGAAGCGATCGTCAGCTCGAGCAGGCCAGCGGCGAACTGACCGGCGAGGGCGCAAGTTCCCAGCAGAACGCGATGGAGAACGTCTTTGGTCCCGCGTTCTCTCAGACCGGTGCTACGTTGGCCTACAATGCCACCGGGTCCGGCGCTGGCCAAACCCAGTTTGTGGCTGGCCAGGTTGACTTCGCTGGCTCGGACTCTCCATTAAAGGAGGATCAGGTGGAGAAGGCCGCCAAGCGTTGCCAGGGCAATGAGGCATGGCACCTCCCGATGGTTATCGGCCCGGTCGCTGTGGCCTACCACCTCAACGGTGTAGACAGCTTGAACCTGTCCTCCGCCACAATCGCCAAGATCTTCAAGGGCGAGATCAAGAAGTGGAATGATCCGGCGATTGCCGCTGAGAACTCCGGTGCTCAGCTGCCCGACAAGGAAATCAAGGTCGTGTACCGCTCTGATGAGTCCGGCACTTCCGATAACTTCCAGAAGTACCTCAAGGCGTCTGCTCCCGAGGTGTGGGACTCCGAGGGTAAGGCCTTCCCGACGGCCGTAGGTGCCGGCGCTAACGGCTCCACTGGCGTTGCCGATGAGGCCGCCTCCGCTGACGGTGCCATTACTTACGTTGAGTCCGGCTTCGCCAAGCAGAAGCCCGAGCTGAAGATGGCCAAGATCGACTTTGGTGCCGGCCCGACCGAGCTCAACAAGGACACTGTCAACAACGCTCTGGCCAAAGCCCAGTTCAAGGGCGACGGCAACAACCTGGTCGTAGACTCTAAGGCGCTCTACGGCATCAAGGAGAAGGACTCCTACCCGCTGGCCCTGACGACCTACGAAATCGTCTGCTCGAAGGGGTACGACGGTGACAAGGGCAAGCTGGTGAAGAACATGATGTTCACCATCCTGGACAATCAGAACGACAAGCTCGAAGAGGCCGGCTACATCCCGGTCAAGGGCGAATTCAAGGACAAGCTGGAGAAGGCCATCGAGGCACTTCAGTAACGCACACCGTTAGACCAACGGGTATGAAGCCGCGGGCCCGCACCGATGTCGCTAGGGCCTGATTCTGTAGCCCCCGATCGTAATTCAACGCGAACGGGGGTTTCGGTGCGCAATGGCGGCTCGGCACCCACAGACTCTCATTGCGTTATTCACCGTGTTGCATTGCAACCGTAGTTAAGGAACCACCATGGCAAACGCCAATCAAGCCGATGTCGAGCGGGAAGCGCAGCTGACGGCTGCAGCTACCCCGCTGGAAGCGCAAGACGTCAACTCTGCGGACGTCGGGCACAGTCAACGAGCGGGAGATTCGGGCGTCAAACGTCCAGGTGACCGCATTTTCGAATGGCTCTCCACCGGCTCCGCAGCCCTTATCACCGTCATAATTGCCCTCATTGGCCTGTTCCTCATCCTCCGCGCCGTCCCGGCACTGAACCGCTTGCGAAACGGCCTCGGTAGCTTTTTTACCTACGGAGATGCCTGGAACACGAACTACATCGCAAATGACGGCGGGTGGATGCAGTTCGGCATCCCAAATCTTTTCTTCACCACGATCACTGTCTCTATCGTCGCCCTGATCATTGCGATGCCAGTTGCCCTGGGCGTGGCGATCTTCCTCTCCAACTACTGCCCGAAACGGCTCGTCAAGCCCCTCGGCTTCATGGTGGATCTGCTGGCAGCAGTGCCATCGATCGTGTTTGGTATTTGGGGCATCTACGTTCTTGGCCCCTTCCTCGGCCCCTTCTTCGAGTGGATCAATAGCTGGGCGGGCGGATTCTTCCTGTTCAGTACGAATCAGGCATCCCCGGACTTCGGCAGTAGCCGCAACTTGTTCACCGGTGGCATCGTACTTGCCATCATGATTCTGCCGGTCATCGCCGCCACCACCCGTGAGGTCTTTGTCCAAACGCCCAAAGGGCAAGTGGAAGCCGCGCTGGCCCTCGGTGCTACCCGTTGGGAAGTCGTCCGTATGACAGTGCTGCCTTTTGGTCTTTCGGGTTTCATCTCCGGTTCCATGCTGGGACTAGGACGAGCGCTGGGCGAAACCATGGCCTTGTACATGGTCATCGCCTCCGCACCGGGATTCCGGGCGTCGCTGTTTGACGGTGGTACAACCTTTGCCACCCAGATCGCTCTCGCTGCTCCGGAGTTTAACGACAACCTCCGTGCCGGTGCTTACATCGCCGCGGGGTTGATCCTGTTCATCCTCACGTTCTTGGTAAATGCCGCCGCCCGTGCCGTTGTGGCCAGAAAGTCCTAGGGGTAGAAGAAAATGTCACACGCTGTAGCAGCAAAACCCAACACCGACCACACCGGCGGAACTAGCTTCACCCACATCTCCGGTTCTCGTAAGGCCAAGGACAAGATCGCTACCGGCATCGTGTACCTGGCAATGATCCTCGCGCTCACCCCGCTCATTTGGGTCCTCGCTAACGTTCTCATCAAAGGCCTGCCAGCGCTCCTGTCCCCAGATTGGTGGGCTTACGACATGGTCGGCCAGCCGAATAGCAAGCCCGGCGGGGGTATTGCGCACGCTATCGTCGGTACCCTCGTCCAGGTTCTTGTGACCTCACTGCTCTCCATTCCCATCGGTGTGTTTACCGCCGTGTATCTTGTCGAATACTCCCGCGGCGGGTGGCTCGGCCGAATGACCACCTTCATGGTGGACATCCTCACTGGTGTGCCCTCGATCGTCGCGGCGCTGTTCATCTATGCATTGTGGGTAACCACCCTTGGCTTCGACCGCTCCGGCTTTGCTGTCTCCCTCGCTCTCGTTCTCCTGATGGTTCCGGTCATCGTTCGAAATACGGAAGAGATGCTTCGCATCGTGCCCATGGATTTGCGCGAGGCCTCCTATGCGCTGGGCGTTCCGAAGTGGAAGACCATTCTGAAGATCGTTCTTCCCACCGCTCTTTCCGGCATCGTGACGGGAATCATGCTGGCCGTGGCACGTGTCATGGGCGAATCTGCCCCGGTCCTGATCCTCGTGGGGTCCACTCCCGCGATCAACTGGAACCCGCTAGAGGGCAACCAGAACTCCCTGCCCCTGTTCATGTTGCAGATGTTCCGAGCAGGTAGCCAGGGCGCCGTGCTCGACCGCGTGTGGGGTGCCGCCCTGACACTGGTGCTCTTGGTCGCGTTGCTCACCATCGGCGCTCGACTGATCGCCAAGCGCTTTTCAGTCAAGGTCTCTTAATCCTCAAATCCCTCGTCACCAATCGTCCCGGGACTCAAAGACAACCCGGGGCAACCTCGCAAGGAGAATTCGATCATGGCTAAGCGCCTTGACCTCAAAGACGTCAACATCTTCTACGGCGACTTTCATGCCGTTCAGAACGTAAATCTGAACATCCCCCCGAAGGCCGTCACCGCCTTCATCGGCCCATCCGGCTGCGGTAAGTCCACCGTGTTGCGCACCCTGAACCGTATGCACGAAGTAATCCCCGGTGCCTACGTGAAGGGGGAGATCCTCCTTGACGGTGAGGACATCTACGCCTCCAAGGTGGACCCGGTATCAGTGCGCAACACCATTGGCATGGTCTTCCAGAAAGCTAACCCCTTCCCCACAATGTCCATCGAAGAGAATGTCGTGGCGGGCCTGAAGCTTTCCGGGGAGAATAACCGGAAGCGGCTCCGCGAGGTTGCTGAGAAGGCCCTACGCGGGGCTAACCTGTGGGAGGAAGTAAAGGACCGCCTGGACCGCCCCGGTGGCGGCCTCTCCGGTGGTCAGCAGCAGCGCCTCTGCATCGCCCGCGCCATCGCCGTTGAGCCCGACGTCCTGCTGATGGACGAGCCCTGCTCCGCCCTCGATCCGATCTCTACCCTCGCCGTGGAGGACCTCATCCACGAGCTCAAGGAAGAGTTCACCATCGTCATCGTCACGCACAACATGCAACAGGCCGCCCGCGTCTCCGATCAGACTGCCTTCTACTCGCTGGAGGCCACCGGTAAGCCCGGACGCCTCGTGGAGGTTGGCCCGACCAAGAAAATCTTCGAAAATCCGGAGAAGCAGGAGACCGAAGACTACATCTCCGGCCGCTTTGGATAAACGAGAGAGATAGGGGCGTTTTCGCCAGAAAAGCGCGTTCAACCCTCGGCGGAATGGAAGGCGCCTAGTGCCCCCTCCTCTTCCGGCCGGGGGTTGCTCGTCCGTTCCCGCGCCTAGCCCCCGGTCCAGGGGGCATACTGGTGGATATGAGTTCCGCAGCACCCATCCTGCACGCCGTCATCATGGGGGTCAGCGGCGGTGGCAAAACCACCCTGGCCCGCCAACTGGGGGAGCAGCTACACTGGCCCGTCTTGGAAGCCGACGATCTGCACCCAGCAGAGAACCTTGCGGAGCTCAAGACGGGCTCCATCCCCTCCAAGGAGAGCAGCCTCAAGTGGTTGGAGACGATCCGAGACTGGATGACCGCCCGCTCGGAAGAAAACTACTCCACCGTCGTTGCCTGTCCGTCACTTACCCGTAAACACCGTGATCTTCTGCGGCAGGCCCAGGGCATTGTGTTCTTCATCCACCTGTACGGAACGCGGGACGTGTTAGCCCGGCGGATGGCCCAGCGGGTAGGGCCACCTATGCCGCCGGAACTACTCGAAGAGCAACTCAACCTACTGCAGCGGCTAACGACCTCCGAGCGGGGCTTGCAGTTGGACATCATGCGCAGCCCGCAGCAGTTGGTGGAGGATTCGCTCTCGGCCATCGCTTTCGCCCAACGGGCCTATGAACCGTTGACGCCTCGCCCGCAAACCCCCTCGGACTAGTGGCACACCATCTACCAGCCTCCTGCCCCCGGCGCTGCCCAGACGTTCCCTTCTAGTCGAAGGGGCTGCCCTGGTAGCGGCGGCTGATCTCGTCGAATTGCTGCCGTACCGCCTCGTTTTGCTCCCGGGTCTGCTGCGCGGCCTGGTATTGGTTCGGCTGCATCCCCGTTACCATATAAACCACCCGGGCCGCGATATCTACCGCGTGATCAGAGAACCGCTCAAGGAAGCGGGATAGCAGTGTTAAGTCCACTGCCGCAGTGGTGGAGTGGGACCAAGGACGCTGTGTGGTCAGGTGGAAGATGTGGTGGTGTAGGTCGTCCACGGCATCGTCGTCTCGGGCTACCTCCATCGCTTTAGTAGCGTCGGTGTCGATGAGAATCTCGTGAATTTTCCCGCAAATCTCCAAATCGAGTCGGGCCATCTCGGCGATATAGGGCCGGACGTTTTCCGGGACGGCATTGCTGGGGTGCCGGCGCCGTGCGATCTTGGCAACGTGGACTGCCAGCGCACCCATGCGGGCGAGGCTCTCTACGATGTAGAGCCCGGAGACGATGCGGCGAAGCTCGCCGGCAACGGGAGCCTCCAGGGCGAGGATGGAGAATGCCGCGCTTTCGGCTTTATCCCGCAGATCCTCGATGTTGTCGATGCGGCTGAGTACCTGTTCCGCCTGGGCGAGGTTGGCGGTCAGCAAGGCTTGGGTAGCCCCCGCCATCATGGATTGGACATAGTCCCCCATGATCAGTAGGTCCTGAGTAAATTTACTCAGCTCATCCCGATAATTCGCGCGCATAGCCGACTATTTTACAGTTGTCTGGACCACTCCGCCGTGCGCGGCGAGTGTGGTCAGGCACGTGTGGTCACGGATGTGCGGTCCGCCGCGCGCGACGGGGGAGCTCAACCCCCGCTGTGCATAATGTCCGCGCCGTCGGGTACCCGGTCGTCCTCCGGGTCCTCCAGCCATCCTTCGGGGAGCAGGACCCTGGCGGGGGATCCCTGCCGCCCGCGGGCCCCATCGGCGTCCTCGGCGAGCGCGGCGGAATCCCATATCGGTTCCAGCCGCTCGCACAGCTCCTCGAGGCCGCTGATGGTGGCCAGGCTGCGTCGCACTTCCCCTCCCACGGGAAAGCCCCGGAGGTACCAGGTCATGTGTTTGCGCAGGTCCCGGCTCGCTCTAGCCTCCCCATCATGGGCGGTCAGCAGCTCCGCGTGGCGCATGATAACGCGGGCCACCTCACCCAGCGTGGGCGGGGCCGGCACGGGCAGTCCGCGCAGTTCGGCGGCCAATTCTGCGAAGAGCCACGGCCGTCCCAGGCAGCCGCGCCCGACGACAACTCCGTCGCACCCGGTGCTGGCCATCATGGCCCGGGCGTCCGTGGCTTTGAAGATGTCCCCGTTTCCCAGCACAGGGATGCGGCCGTCCATGTGTTCCACGAGGCGGGCTATCTGAGTCCAGTCGGCATTGCCGGAGTAACGCTGGGCAGCGGTGCGCGCGTGGAGGGCGACCGCGGCGGCTCCCTCTTCTGCGGCGATGCGGCCGGCATCCAGGTGGGTGTGGTGTGCGTCGTCGATGCCGACCCGGAACTTTACGGTGACGGGGATGTTCGTGCCCTGCGTGGCCCGGACGGCGGCGGCGACGATGTTGGCGAACAGTCGGCGTTTATAGGGCAGCGCCGAGCCCCCGCCCCGCCGCGTCACTTTGGGAACGGGGCAGCCGAAGTTCATATCGATGTGGTCGGCCAGGTCCTCGTCCACGATCATCTTCGCTGCCCGGTAGGTGTACTCCGGGTCGGTGGTGTAGAGCTGCAGGGAGCGGGGTTGCTCGTCCGGGGCGAATGTGGTCATGTGCAGCGTTTTGGGGTTGCGCTCCACCAGGGCGCGGGCGGTGACCATCTCACAGACGTAGAGCCCGGAGACACTGCCGATCCGCTGTCGCTCTTGTTCGCGGCATAGGCTGCGGAAAGCTACGTTGGTTACCCCCGCCATGGGTGCGAGGATCACGGGGCTGCCGAGCTGTAGGGACGTGCCGATGCGCAGCGCCGGTTCGGCTGTGGTGGGGGAGGTGTGCCCTTCGGTGGTCGCTAAAGTCACCTCGCCATGTTTGCACTGCTGGGGCCCGCTTGTCCACGCCTCGTCGGTGGCGGGTTCGAATGTTGTGGGGATGGGAAGGCTGCGGCCATATCGGTGCGGCGGGGTGGGGGAGAGGGAGGGTGGGCAGTTCGACAGGTTCCTTGTCCCTGCTGAACCTGCGCAGTTTTTATATGCGAATAATTATGGACGCCACCTAGCCCTTATTCTTCTACGACCTTTCGTAGGGGCTGTCACCCCGTTTTCCTGGGGCGTGATGGTCACCGCCGGCGGGACTTCTCGTAAACCGGGATTTTTAAGAACCTGTGTCGCTAGGGTTACAGGCACGTGGACAACCCGCGGGCTTTTTCCGCCCCACCCCAAGGAGGACCCCACATGTCAGAGCGTATTGCCCATCCCGGCTTAAGAGCCAAGGTCATGTCCGCCCACGACGCCGCGGCCAAGATCGCTCCCGGGGACCAGATCGGATTTTCCGGTTTCACCGGCGCGGGCTACCCCAAGGAGGTGCCCACCGCCCTCGCCGAGCGCATCAAAGAGGCACACCAGCAGGGACGCGAGTTCCGGGTCAACGTCCTCACCGGTGCCTCCACGGCCCCGGAGTTGGACGGGGTGCTGGCGGAAACGGGTGGGGTCAACTGGCGGATGCCCTACCAGTCGGACCCCAGGCTGCGCGACAAGATCAACGACGGGACGACGTTCTATTCCGATATTCACCTCTCCCACTCGGGCATGATGACCTCCCAGGGATTCTTTGGGCCGGTAGACGCTGCGGTTGTGGAAGCAGTGAAGATTAACGCCGATGGTTCGATCGTCCCCTCCTCCTCTGTGGGCAATAGCGTCAACTATTTGGATGCCGCTGAGAAGATCATCATCGAAGTCAACGAGTGGCAGTCCCTTGGGCTGGAGGGAATGCACGATATCTGGCGCGTGGGTTTGCCCCCGCATCGTCAACCCATTCCGATTACCACTCCTGGCCAGCGCATTGGATCGGCGTCCATAAATATTGACGTGAACAAGGTCGTGGCGGTCGTTCGGACTAACGCGCCGGATCGCAATTCGCCATTCAAATCCATTGACCAGACATCCAAGGACATCGCGGGACACCTCCTCGAGTTCGCTCGGCACGAAATCACCCAGGGCCGGTTTACTAGTGAGCTGAGGCCGCTGCAATCCGGGGTGGGGAACATCGCTAATGCCGTTCTCGCGGGATTGCTCGAAAGCGAATTCGAAAACCTCACGTCTTACACGGAGGTCATCCAGGATGGCATGGTGGACCTGCTGGATAGCGGGAAGATGGCGTTGGCTTCCGCCACCTCCTTCGCGCTCTCCCCGGAAGCCGCAGAGCGGATGAACAACGATGCCGAGCGCTACGCAAAAAAACTCACCCTGCGACCCCAGGAGGTGTCCAACCACCCGGAGATCATTCGACGCCTCGGTGTCATCGCTACGAATGGGATGATCGAGGCGGACATCTACGGCAACGTCAACTCCACTCACATCATGGGCTCCAGAATGATGAACGGTCTCGGCGGGTCCGGGGACTTCACGAGAAACGCCTACATCTCCATTTTCGTGTCCCCATCCATCGCGAAGAACGGCGACATCTCCGCCATCGTGCCCATGGTCTCCCACCACGATCACACTGAGCACGACGTGCAAGTCATCATTACCGAACAGGGTTTGGCCGACCTGCGCGGCCTAGCACCGCGGCAGCGGGCGCGCGTCATCATCGACAAGTGTGCCCACCCCAGCTTCCGCCCGATGCTGACCGAGTACCTGGAGCGGGCAGAGGCCCTAGGGGTGGGAATGCACACGCCTCACGATCTAGCCCAGGCGCACTCCTGGCACCGCCGTTTCCTGGACACGGGCAGTATGCGACCCTAACCCGGCAGGGCCCTCGGAGGGCGTTTATCGCCCAACGGGGATGGTGCGTTAGACTGACCAACGATCTTT
Organism: Corynebacterium heidelbergense; assembly: GCF_028609845.1. Classification (NCBI taxonomy): domain Bacteria; kingdom Bacillati; phylum Actinomycetota; class Actinomycetes; order Mycobacteriales; family Corynebacteriaceae; genus Corynebacterium; species Corynebacterium heidelbergense. Next base: position 459,428 of record NZ_CP063191.1, read on the forward strand.
CGCGCGGGGAGCCCAAGGCTTCCCCGGACGCGGAATATCGGCAGGGCCTTTAGCTCAGTTGGTAGAGCTACGGACTTTTAATCCGCAGGTCGTGGGTTCGAGCCCCACAGGGCCCACCAAGTGATCGACTTCAGACGCGGTCGCGCGTGCCTCGGGGGAATTGCAACTAGCATGGACCGCGTGAAAAAGATCTTTTACCCGAAGCACGCCGCGTCCCACCACGCTGTCCTGGCCGAGCAGAATGCAGACCGCTCGTGGTCCGTTGAGGGCTTTGCTGACGGGGGACAGCGCACGCTGTCAGACGACGAATTCTCCGCCGCCTACACCTCTGGAGGGCCCCAGGAGTACTCCTACTACTGGACCTCCTATCACACCGTGCCCTCCCCAAACGAGCAGGCCGTTAGCGAGGGCCGAACCTTGCGGGCACTGACCTCCAAGCAGGAGCTGGAGGCCTTCTGGGAGGCCCATCCCGAGGCCCCCGTCTACGAACCGGCGAAAGCGCGCGTCTTCGTCAAGGGCAACCTTCCCAACGAATGGAGTGGTTTTCTGCGGCCCGGCACCCAGCTAGTCGGCCCGGAGAACGAAACCTACCACCTGCCTTACATCGTCCTGGAGTAAGCGGGTTCCCCCGCCTCCGCGGGTTGCCCCACCCGGGCTGGCCACCAAATGCGATCGCCGACCACGTGGGTGAGTGCCGGTACAAGGAAGGTGCGGACCAACAGGGCGTCGATGAGCACGCCGAAGGCCACGATCACTGCCAGCTGCACCATGAACTGAATGGGGATCACCGTTAGCGCGGCAAACGTTGCGGCCAGCACCACTCCGGCGCTCGTGATCACCCCACCGGTAGTGATGAGTCCCCGGCTTGTGCCCTCCGCAGTGCCCCGCCGCAGGGATTCTTCGCGCACGCGGGTCATGAGGAAGATGTTGTAGTCAATCCCCAGGGCCACGAGGAACACGAAGCCGAACAACGGCACGGAGGGGTCGGAGCCGCTGAAACCCACCAGCTTGAACACCATGGCGGATACTCCGAGGGAGAACCCGAAGCTCAGCACGGTCGTGGCCAGGAGCACCAGGGGAGCTACGAGCGAGCGCAGAAGCAGCATCAGCATAAGCGTGATAGCCACCAGTACCAGGGGAATGATGATGTTGCGGTCGTGGATGGACGTGGTGTTGGTATCCAGGTTGACCGCAGTGGGGCCACCGACATCGGCACCCGGAACGTCCCGGAGTGCCTCACGCAGCGCGACGACGGTGTCCTCCGCCGCCTTCGAATCGGAGGCATCCCTCAGCGTGACCTGAAGCAGCTCCTTACCGCCGCGCACGGTGGGCGTAGCCCCGCGGAACGGCCCCGCCCCCGCCTGTGGGGAGCCGTCGGGGCCGACTGGCACGCTGCCCGAGGGGGAACCGGTGGCCGTCACGGAGACGCTGGCCACCCCGGGTTGCTGCTGTACCGTGCGAGCCACCTCTGCAGCTCGGTACTCGGGTGCCGTGATATAGCTGGGCGCGCCGGAACCGCCGGGGAAATGCTCATCCACCACTGCCTGCCCGTCACGGGCCTGACTGTGCCCGAGCGCCAGTTCGGACTGCGGCACACCGGTGGCGTCCAGAAGAAAAAGACCGCCACAGCCGAGGGTCAGCAATAGCGCCAGACCCGCAGCGATCGGACGTGGCCTGCCGCGCACAAACCCCGCGACGCGATTCCACACGCCGGAGTTTTGCTCGTGGTCCGCACCGATGAACTGCGGCCGTTTTGGCCAGAACGCGGCCCTTCCGCCGAACAGCAGCATCGCGGGCAGGAAGGTCAGGGAAACCAGTACGGCGCAAATGATTCCGATAGCGGCCACCGGGCCCAATCCGGCATTGGACTGTAGATCGGACAGCATGAGGCATAGCAGACCGGCGATGACGGTCCCGGCGGAGGCGACAATGGGCTCCCATGTAGCCTTCCACGCCGCGACGGTCGCGTCCCACGGTCGGTGGTGCCGGTGCAGTTCCTCCCGATAGCGAGAGGTGTACAGCAGGCAGTAGTCCGTCGCCGCCCCGATGACGAGAATGAACAGAATTCCCTGAATCTGCCCATTGATCATCAGCAAGTCCGCCCTGGCCAGGGCCACATTGACCACCACAGCGGCGCAAAGCGCGGTCATCGCAGCGAGCAACACGAGGATGGGCAGCACGGGGGAGCGGTAGACCACAACGAGGATGACAAGCACCGCCGCGAGGGCCACGAGGAGGAGGATGCCGTCGATCCCCCCGAATGCGGCGGTGAAGTCCGCGACGAACCCGGCCGGGCCTGTCACCCACCCCTGCACTCCGCCGGGTAGCTGGGAGTGGAGAACCTCTGTCATGTTCTCCACGGCGGCATCCGTCGCAGTAGATCGCGGGATGAGCACTATCGTTTGAGCAGCGTGCCCGTCCTTCGCCGGGATGATGGGGCTGGCCTGCACCTTCGGTTGCCGCGCGGGGGCATCCTTCTTCGTCGGCGGGGTTGTGGATACCGCCCGCGCCAGCTTTTCCGGCAGGTCCTGCAGCTCGGCCGCGTTGACGGGTTTATCGCCCGAGGGGGTAGAGATCACCACGACCGCTGGGATCGAATCCTCCCCGAGGAAAGCCCCTAGCGCCTCCTGCACCCGCGTGGATTCGGCGGACTGCGGCAGGAAAGCGGATTGCTCGTTCGTGGAAACCTCGCTGATGACGCCGAACTGAGGACCGCCCGCGCCGAACACCCCGAGCCACGCGAGGATCAGCAGCGCCGGTAGAAAGACCCGCAGCCACCGGGAACGCTTGGGCTGCCCGCCGCCGCTCGCGCTGCGAGCTCGGTTAGCCCGGGCTACTGAACTGTGGTTTTGCTGGCCAGTCATATCACCGCAGTTTAGGCCGTGACTGGTCGGCCCCGAGGGCATTCGAGGCCATTTGGTTGCCCCCGTAGCAGTGGTTTACACTGAGCGGGCTGCACACGGCGGCCTGGTCGCCGGTGTGTTTTGCGCTCCCATCGTCTAGAGGCCTAGGACCCCGCCCTTTCACGGCGGTAACACGGGTTCGAATCCCGTTGGGAGTACGGCCCTGTGGCGCAGTTGGTTAGCGCGCCGCCCTGTCACGGCGGAGGTCGCGGGTTCAAGTCCCGTCAGGGTCGCCATTCTTATGTGGCGCATCTGGTGTCATCTTTCGCGTTTTGCTTCTTCCCCAGCGAAGCTGGAAAGCGAATCGTCGGGGATACCGGGTGTGCCGCTTTTTCTTTCCCTTCGCGCTCCGATCTTCCGCGGTTCACCTCCTGCGGCGACTTGAAAGCGCTGGTGCCTGCGGATTTGTTGGCGATTGTAGCGGCTGTGTAGAGTATCGTCTCGTGCATAACGCACGGCCCTGTGGCGCAGTTGGTTAGCGCGCCGCCCTGTCACGGCGGAGGTCGCGGGTTCAAGTCCCGTCAGGGTCGCGTTCGGATGTTGGCTATAGTGATATCCGATGGCCAGATAGCTCAGTCGGTAGAGCGTTCGCCTGAAAAGTGAAAGGTCGCCGGTTCGATCCCGGCTCTGGCCACCCTCCTCATCCGGGTGCGGTAAACGTCCATCTTTCTTATGGACGCCACCGTCACCCGGATTTTGTTTATGCTGGGGCCTCATGGAACAGACATCATCCCCGGGCACGAACGCGGCACAGGGGGATAGCCGGTTGGAGGTCAGCCGCACAGAATCCAGCTACCTCCTGGATGTGGAGGGTCAGCGGGCGGGCTTCGCCGACTTTCTGGATCGCGGGGAGGTCCGGGACTTTAACCACACGGTAGTGTTCCCCGAGTTTCGCGGTCGGGGCTTATCCGCCCCGCTGATCGAGGGCGCTCTGCAGGATACCCGGCGGGCCGGGCTCAAGGTGCGGCCGACGTGTTCCGCAGTGGCGCGGTTCATTGAGGGCAACCCCGAGTACCAGGACTTAGTGGTGCAGGAGGGCTGAGAATGCAGCCCGCAGCGTCGGCCCTCTAGATGTTGTTCTGCATGTCATCCACGTAGGTGACCGGGTCCACCAGGGGCTTGCATTGCTCCGGTTTGCGGGGGCGCACCTTGGCGGGAATGCCGGTGAGGATGGAGTTGGGCGGGGCGTCCTTCGTCACCACCGCATTAGCGCCGATGGCCGAGTTGGCCCCGATGGTGATGGGGCCGAGCACCTTGGCCCCGGCGCCCACCATCACACCGTCTTCAATGGTGGGGTGGCGTTTGCGCTGGACTAGTTCCGAGCCGCCCAGCGTCACGCCGTGGTAGAGCATGACGTCGTCGCCGATCTCGGCGGTCTCGCCGATCACCACTCCCATTCCGTGGTCGATGAAGAAGCGGCGGCCGATAGTCGCGCCGGGGTGAATCTCGATGCCGGTCAGGAACCGGGTTGCTTGGCTGAGTACGCGGGCGGGTCCCCTGGCCCCGGAAGTCCAGAGGCGGTGGGCTAGGCGATAGGCCCAGATAGCGTGGAGCCCGGAATAGACAAGCGCGTTTTCCACGTCCCCCCGGGCGGCGGGGTCGTGCTGGCGGGCGTTGGCCAAATCCTCGCGGAGGGTTCGCAGGATGCTCACGGGGGTTAGCTCACTTTCTTTCCCTGTGCATCCTTCGGCCTCGTTGCTGGGCCGATAGGCGCGTAGGGGTGGTGGGCGACCGGCGCGGTTTTCTAGTCGCGCAGGTCCTCGAACAGCAGGGTGGACACGTAGCGCTCACCGAAGTCGCACACCACCGTAACAATGAGCTTGCCCTTGTTCTCGGGCTTCTTGGCTTCCTCCAGGGCAGCCCACACGTTGGCGCCGGTAGAGATTCCGGCCAGGATGCCCTCGCTCTTGGCCAGGTCCCGGGCGGTATCTAGCGCTGCTTGGAGGGGAACATCGTGGACTCGGTCGAGTACGGACTTGTCCAGGTTCTCCGGGAAGAAGTTGGTGCCGATGCCCTGGATCTTATGCGGCCCGAAGCGCCCCTCGGTGAGCAGCGGGGAGTCCGCGGGCTCCACGCCGACGATCTCCACGTCTGCGGACTGCTCCTTGAGGTACTTCCCGGCGCCGGAGATGGTGCCCCCGGTGCCGATGCCGCTGATGAAGATGTCGATGTCCCCGTCGGTGTCGGACCACAGCTCGGGCCCGGTCGTCTCGTAGTGGACCTTTGGGTTGGCGGGATTGGCGAACTGGCGGGCCAGGATAGCGTTGTCGGTGCTCTCCACGATCTCGTTGGCCTTGTCCACGGCACCCTGCATTCCGGCGGCTCCCGGGGTCAGGACAAGCTCTGCTCCCAGCGCGCGGAGCATGACGCGGCGCTCATTGGACATTGTGTCCGGCATGGTCAGTACAACGTGGTACCCCCGGGCGGTGCCAGCCATCGCCAGGGCGATACCGGTGTTGCCAGAGGTTGCCTCCACCAGAGTGCCGTCGGGCTTGAGCGAGCCATCCTGTTCTGCCGCGTCGATGATTGCCTGCCCGATGCGGTCTTTGACGGAGTTACCGGGGTTCGCGGATTCCAGCTTGACGGCGATAGTCGCCCCGGTGCCTTCTGCGAGCTTGTTGAGCTTGACCAGGGGAGTGTTTCCGATGAGTTCGGTGATGTTGTTGTAAATCTTCGGCATTGCTGCTTCCTGTACGTTGCTCGATCTCGAATGAAATCCACCTTGTGCCCCTGGGGCCGGGTGTGCGGCCTACGCGGGGTTGGTGGCGTCCACAAGCATCCAAAACGACTTGCAGACTGATCGGTCTAGTGGACCATGATACCGAACCGGGCCGCTGGCGGTGGGCGGTTACCGCCAATCCGGTAGGCAACCGCGCCCGCCCTACTAATCGTTAAGGTGAGAGGTGGACAAAATATTTCCCGCCGCGCCCTTCCCCGGCGCCCGGGGGCACCGAACAGCATCAACCGACCAACGCTAGGAGCAACCGTGACAACTAACCCCGAGGAAGACAACAAGCCCACCTACGAAGCCATCCTGACCAGCGTCGACGGCGGTGTGGCCACCATCGCCATCAATCGCCCCAAGGCCCTCAACGCCCTCAACAGCACGGTGATGGAGGAAGTCATCACCGCAGCCGAGGGATACGACCGGGATCCCGCCATTGGGGCCATCGTCCTCACCGGCGGGGAAAAGGCCTTTGCCGCAGGCGCCGACATCAAGCAGATGAAGGACGAGACCTACCCGGAGATCGCCGCCAAGCGCATGTTCCTGGAATGGGAGCGCCTCGCCGAACTGCGCACGCCGCTCATCACGGCTGTATCCGGCTACGCCCTCGGCGGCGGGTGCGAGGTGGCCATGCTCGGTGACATTTTGCTGGCCAGCGAAACCGCCGTGTTCGGGCAACCGGAAATCAACCTGGGCATCATCCCCGGAATGGGCGGCACCCAGCGGCTCACCCGCGCGGTGGGCAAGTTCAAAGCCATGGACCTCATCCTCACCGGCCGGAATATGGATGCCGAGGAAGCAGAACGCTCCGGGCTGGTCTCCCGGGTGCTGCCAGCCGAGAATTTCGACGAGGAGGTGGCGAAGATCGCTCGGACGGTAGCCGGCAAGTCCCAGGTGGCCACCACGGCGGCGAGCGCCATGGTGGATGCGGCCTACGAAACTACGCTGCGTCAGGGGGTAAGGACGGAGCGGGAGACCTTCTGGTCCCTGTTTGCCACCCAGGATCAGAAGGAGGGCATGGACGCCTTCGCCAACAAGCGCAAGCCAGCGTGGCAGAACCGCTGATCCTTGTGGGGCGGGCGGCGGTTTTTGGTCCGCTCGCGCGCGCCGGTGGGCCGTGGCAGACTTGGGGGCCATGGCCAAGACCAAGCGCTTCACGCTGCAGACGAATTTGCCGATCGAGCGGGTTTACACCGTGGTCAGTGGGGATACCTACCTGCTGACCATGGAGGGGAGTAGGGACGAGGAAAGCACCGAGATCCTGTACGCCCAGCGGGAGGACCGCCCGGACGGGACCGTATGCGCTGAGGTACACGGTGCCCCCTTCCAGGACGAGGGGGATGGGGAAGGTGATGGCGATGGGGTCGGCGCCGATTCGACCGAGCGGGCGGTGATTCGGCAGATAACGCAGGTCACCCCCCTCACGGAGCAGGGCTTCGGGGTGCACAGCAGCGCTGGCCTACCACAGGACATGGGGACCATGACGAGCGTGCTGGCCTACCGTCCGATCGAGGACGGAACACAGGTTGACGTGGAATTCACTGCGGACGTCAGCGTCCCATTAGTTGGTGGAATGATCGAAAAGAGGTTCCTGTCCGAGGTAGAGGAAACGGTGGGGCGCGGGATGCGGCGCATCGAATTTTTGGACGCCAGGAGCTAGCGCATCACAAGCAGAACCCCGCAGGGGGTCGAGGGGGAACCTGGCGGAGGGGGCGAGGGGGGCGGGCGGATGCGGCGGCGGAGGCCGCTGAGGGCGCAAGAGAGGACGGGGTTGGCGGGGCCCCAAAAGAGCACGAGGTCGCCCTATCTGGGCCCGCACCGGGCACCGAGCCCAGATAGGGCGACCTCCCGGTGCGCCGGGACCACGTTGGCAGTTGCTCACGGATTTCCTGGGAAAAACCTGGGACGGGGGCAATTTTGGGGGTGTTTCCCAGGTGATTTATACTCAACTGCGACAAGTCACCTAATAGACCGGTCATTTTGTGAAGGCCAGTTGCCAACTGGCGAGCGGTGTGGGCGATGGTTTTTCAAACCCATCCCCCCCACGGATGAATTGGGTGCTCGATGCAGGTGCCGAAAAGGGTGCCGACCAGCGCCCGGAATGCCGCGCAAAACCACTCGCTGGGCAGAGCTGTGCCTGCCTGACAAGGGAGTGATTCGTGGACCAGCAACGTCACCGCGACGATGACGAGGCCATTAGCAATGCGTTGAATGCCCTGAAGCGAGCAACACTCGTTCCGGTCATCACCTACGGTGCCTGTACCGGGGACGGAAAGCTGCAGATCACGAAATGGCTGGGCTTAAAAACAAAGGCGCTAGAGAATCTCGTTGTCATTCCGGGGGCGGGAGTGGGCGGACGGGTGCTGCTGACCCGGCGCCCGGTAGGGGTTTCCGATTACACCCGGGCGAAGTCGATTAGCCACGATTTTGACGCTCAAATGCGGGAAGAGAACCTGCATTCCATCGTGGCCGTGCCCGTCATCGTGCGGCGCGACCTGCAGGGGGTCCTTTACGCCGGCACCCATTCCCGGGAGCGCATGGGGGACAAGATCCTGGAAGAGGTCATCATGACCGCGCGGTGCCTGGAGCAAGACTTGGCAATCAACCAGGCCCTCCGCGGACAGGGCGATCCCGCTCGGGCCGTCGCCTCCCCCTCCCGGTCCATGTCCGGGGCGGAATGGGAGCAGGTGCGCGCCACGCACTCGAAACTGAGGATGCTGGCCAGCAAGGTGGACGATGTCGGCCTGCGGCGCGACCTAAACTCCCTGTGCGATCAGATGGTTTCGCCCGTGCGGCTCAAGCAGGTCGCCCAGCTTTCGGCGCGGGAACTCGACGTGCTGTCTTGCGTGGCCCTGGGCCACACCAACCTGGAGGCAGCCGAGGAGATGGGCATCGGGGCGGAAACGGTCAAGAGTTATCTGCGTTCGGTGATGCGCAAGCTGGGGGCACACACGCGCTACGAGGCTGTGAACGCTGCCCGCAGAATCGGCGCCCTGCCGTGATCGGCCCGTCCGGGCGCGAGGTGAGCACAGCCCCTAGAGTGGTGCCTGTGAAAGATAGCTTCCTCGTCACCGGCGGTGCCCGACTAACCGGCTCTGTACGGGTCAGTGGCGCCAAGAACAGCGTTCTCAAGCTCATGTCCGCCGCGATGCTGGCGGAGGGCACCACGATCCTCACCAACTGCCCAGAGATTGCCGACGTGCCTTATATGGCCGACGTGTTGCGCGGGCTGGGATGCCGGGTGGAACTGGATCGGAGCGTGGTTCGAATACACGTTCCTGCCCAACTCGAATCCAACGCGGACTTCGATGCGGTCCGCCAGTTTCGGGCATCGGTAGCCGTACTTGGGCCGCTCACAGCCCGCTGCCTGCGGGCTCAGGTCGCTCTCCCAGGCGGGGACGCCATCGGCAACCGGCCCCTCGACATGCACCAATCAGGTTTGGAAAAGCTGGGCGCGACGACGCGCATCGAGCACGGGTGCGTGGTGGCCGAGGCGGAACGCCTGCGCGGCGCGGACATCAAGCTGGATTTCCCGTCCGTGGGCGCAACGGAGAACATCCTCACCGCGGCGGTGCTCGCCGAGGGAGTTACCGTGCTGGACAACGCCGCCCGCGAGCCCGAGATCGTGGACCTGTGCCAGATGCTCAATCAGATGGGGGCCCAGATCGAGGGGGCCGGATCCAACACCATCACGGTTACCGGCGTGGATAGATTGCACCCGACGGAACACGAGGTGGTCGGGGACCGCATCGTCGCTGGCACATGGGCCTATGCTGCGGCAATGACACAGGGGGACATCACGGTAGGCGGAATTGACCCCCAGCATCTGCACTTGGTGCTGGAGAAGCTGAAGCTGGCCGGGGCCCACGTAGAGACGTACCCCTCCGGGTTCCGCGTGGTCCAGAGCGGCTACCCCACCGCGGTGGATTATCAGACCCTGCCTTTCCCTGGATTCCCCACGGATCTCCAACCCATGGCGATCGCGCTGTGCGTGGTCTCAGAGGGCATGTCCGTCATCACAGAGAACATCTTTGAGTCTCGCTTCCGGTTTGTCGACGAGATGATGCGGCTGGGGGCGGATGCCTCCATCGATGGCCACCATGTGGTGATCCGGGGGCGCCGGGAGTTGTCTTCCGCACCAGTGTGGAGCAGCGATATCCGAGCTGGCGTTGGGCTTGTTCTGGCCGGACTGGTGACCGATGGGACCACAGAGGTGCACGACGTGTACCACATTGATCGCGGTTACCCGGGGTTCGTCGAGACGATGCGCCAGTTGGGCGCTGACATCGAACGCAAGGTCGGTGACGAGGGACGGTGACGAAAGGCGGCAACCCATAGCGAAATGTGGGGGGGCGGCGGTAAGGGGGGGTTAGGAACCACAAGCGGTGAGGGGGGGTAGGAAGCGCGTGCGGCTGAGAGGGTCAGAGAGCGCGAGCGACTAAGGGCGGGGTCAGAGGGCGCAAGCGTCATCGGAGAGGGCGAGGAGGGATTGAAGACACCGCACAGATGGGCCTTGACCTGCGAATTTGTAAGTGTTCAGGTCGGTGTGTAGATTTATCCGAGTCAGCGCGACAGACGCGCTCCACCTGGGCGGGATCCAAAATGGTTTCTAGCTTGTGGACGTGTACTTACTGTCGTACTGCGTGTGGTGTTTGAGAACTCAATAGCGTTGACGATGCATTTTTGTTTGTTTGGCATTGCTGTGCGTGTGCTCTTTTTGTGGGTGTGCGTGTGGTGGTGTGGTCTGCACTGGCTGCTGCTTGCGTGTTGTAGGTGGTGGTTGTGGTGTGGTCTGGTTGCGTGGTGCCTGCCAGCGCGGCGCTGTTGATGGTCTTCTTCCTTGTGTGGAGGGGGTTGTTGGTGGTGTGAAGTGGTGGGTGGCTAGTTTTTTGTTGTGCCATGCTTTGGGCTTTTCATGGGCCTGTTTGTGGTTTTTATGGAGAGTTTGATCCTGGCTCAGGACGAACGCTGGCGGCGTGCTTAACACATGCAAGTCGAACGGAAAGGCCGAAGCTTGCTTCGGTACTCGAGTGGCGAACGGGTGAGTAACACGTGGGTGATCTGCCTCGTACTTCAGGATAAGCCTGGGAAACTGGGTCTAATACTGGATAGGACCATGTTTTAGTGTGCATGGTGGAAAGTTTTGTCGGTATGAGATGAGCCCGCGGCCTATCAGCTTGTTGGTGGGGTAATGGCCTACCAAGGCGACGACGGGTAGCCGGCCTGAGAGGGTGGACGGCCACATTGGGACTGAGACACGGCCCAAACTCCTACGGGAGGCAGCAGTGGGGAATCTTGCACAATGGGCGCAAGCCTGATGCAGCGACGCCGCGTGGGGGATGACGGCCTTCGGGTTGTAAACCCCTTTCGCTAGGGAAGAAGCCACTCTTTGTGGGTGGTGACGGTACCTGGATAAGAAGCACCGGCTAACTACGTGCCAGCAGCCGCGGTAATACGTAGGGTGCGAGCGTTGTCCGGAATTACTGGGCGTAAAGAGCTCGTAGGTGGTTTGTCGCGTCGTCTGTGAAATCCCGGTGCTTAACGCTGGGCGGGCAGGCGATACGGGCATAACTGGAGTGCTGTAGGGGAGACTGGAATTCCTGGTGTAGCGGTGGAATGCGCAGATATCAGGAGGAACACCGATGGCGAAGGCAGGTCTCTGGGCAGTAACTGACGCTGAGGAGCGAAAGCATGGGTAGCGAACAGGATTAGATACCCTGGTAGTCCATGCTGTAAACGGTGGGCGCTAGGTGTGGGGGTTTTTCACGATTCCCGTGCCGTAGCTAACGCATTAAGCGCCCCGCCTGGGGAGTACGGTCGCAAGGCTAAAACTCAAAGGAATTGACGGGGGCCCGCACAAGCGGCGGAGCATGTGGATTAATTCGATGCAACGCGAAGAACCTTACCTGGGCTTGACATATGCAGGATCGCCGCAGAGATGTGGTTTCCCTTGTGGTCTGTATACAGGTGGTGCATGGTTGTCGTCAGCTCGTGTCGTGAGATGTTGGGTTAAGTCCCGCAACGAGCGCAACCCTTGTCTTGTGTTGCCAGCACGTGGTGGTGGGGACTTGCAAGAGACTGCCGGGGTTAACTCGGAGGAAGGTGGGGACGACGTCAAATCATCATGCCCCTTATGTCCAGGGCTTCACACATGCTACAATGGTTGGTACAGTGAGCAGCGATCCCGTGAGGGGGAGCGAATCTCTTGAAAGCCAGCCTCAGTTCGGATTGGAGTCTGCAACTCGACTCCATGAAGTCGGAGTCGCTAGTAATCGCAGATCAGCAACGCTGCGGTGAATACGTTCCCGGGCCTTGTACACACCGCCCGTCACGTCATGAAAGTTGGTAACACCCGAAGCCAGTGGCCCAAACTCGTTAGGGAGCTGTCGAAGGTGGGATCGGCGATTGGGACGAAGTCGTAACAAGGTAGCCGTACCGGAAGGTGCGGCTGGATCACCTCCTTTCTAAGGAGTTTTTAATATTTTTGGTTGAAATCCAGTGTGAACATGTCACGGCACGCCCCTTCGGTGGGGTGTGTGGGTGTGGACCGGTTGAAGCAGGCAAGTGGGTGTGTCGTTGATTGCTGTTGGGTGTCTGGAACGCTGACACGTGTGTGTGGTGTTCTTGTGGCTGCGCTTTGTGCGCGCGCGCTGGTTGTGCGTGTGTGTGGGGTGTGGTTGTGGTGTGTGAGAACTGTATAGTGGACGCGAGTAATCTTCTTTATTCTTGTTGTGTGCATCGCATCCCTGCTGTGTGTGGGGGTGTGTTGTGTGTCTTAGTGTTGTGTGTGTTGTTTTTGAGGCACACGGTGGATGCCTGGGTACATCAAGCCGATGAAGGACGTGTCAGGCTGCGTTAAGCCTCGGGGAGTTGCCAAGAAAGCGTTGATCCGAGGGTGTCCGAATGGGGAAACCCGGCCGTGGTTGTGTGCGGTCACCCGCTGCTGAATGAAATAGGTGGTGTGGAGGGTACGCGGGGAAGTGAAACATCTTAGTACCCGTAGGAGAAGAAAATAATAATGATTCTGCTAGTAGCGGCGAGCGAACGTGGATTGTTGGCTAAACCATGCGCGTGTGATACTTGGTAGGGGTTGCGTGTGTGGTGTTGTGGGGTGTGTGTTGTTCGTGGTTCTACCAGGCTGCGGCGTGATGTGTGGGTGTTAGCGGAAGTGGTTTGGAATGGCCTGCCGTAGACGGTGAGAGTCCGGTACGTGAAAGCACCTGTCGTGTTGCGTGGATGTGCGCCCCGAGTAGCAGCGGGCTCGTGGAATCTGCTGTGAATCTGCCGGGACCACCCGGTAAGCCTGAATACTTGATGTGACCGATAGCGGATTAGTACCGTGAGGGAATGGTGAAAAGTACCCCGGGAGGGGAGTGAAAGAGTACCTGAAACCGTGTGCTGACAAGCCGTCAGAGCCCTGTGGGGTGATGGCGTGCCTTTTGAAGAATGAGCCTGCGAGTCAGCGGCATGTCGCGAGGTTAACCCTGTGGTGGGGTAGTCGTAGCGAAAGCGAATACTAACGAGTGTGTTTAGTGGCATGTCCTGGACCCGAAGCGGGGTGATCTACCCATGGCCAGTGTGAAGCAGCTGTAAGAGGTTGTGGAGGCGCGAACCCACTTAGGTTGAAAACTGAGGGGATGAGTTGTGGGTAGGGGTGAAAGGCCAATCAAACTCCGTGATAGCTGGTTCTCCCCGAAATGCATTTAGGTGCAGCGTTGTGTGTTTCTTCCTGGAGGTAGAGCTACTGGTTGGTTTAGCGGGACTATCATCTTAGCGACATCAGCCAAACTCCGAATGCCGGTGAAGGTTTAGAGCATGGCAGTGAGACTGCGGGGGATAAGCTTCGTAGTCGAGAGGGAAACAGCCCAGATCGCCGGTTAAGGCCCCTAAGAGTGTGCTAAGTGGAAAAGGATGTGGGATCGCGAAGACAGCCAGGAGGTTGGCTTAGAAGCAGCCATCCTTGAAAGAGTGCGTAATAGCTCACTGGTCGAGTGGTTCTGCGCCGACAATGTAGTGGGGCTTAAGCACACCGCCGAAACCGCGGAGCCTGCCCTGTTGTGGGGTGGGTTGGTAGGGGAGCGTCGTGCGTTGGTGGAAGCTGCCGGGTGACCGTGTGGTGGACGGCGTGCGAGTGAGAATGCAGGCATGAGTAGCGAATGATGAGTGGGAAACTCATCCGCCGGATGACTAAGGGTTCCTGGGTCAAGCTAATCTTCCCAGGGTGAGTCGGGGCCTAAGGCGAGGCCGACAGGCGTAGTCGATGGATAACGGGTTGATATTCCCGTACCCGTGTGTATGCGACCAATGGTGAAACGCGGAGACTAACACGCGTATCATGCGCATGCTGCTGTTATGGCTGCCTGCCTCCTTGTGGGGTGGGTGGTTGGTGGTGTGTGTGGGTGTGTGTGGACCTGATGTGGTAGTAGCTAAGCGATGGGGTGACGCAGGAAGGTAGCCACGCCGTGTGGTGGATGTTCACGGTGTAAGCGTGTGGCCCGCGTGGTTGGTAAATCCGCCGCGCATGATGGGTGAGGCGTGATGCGTACCCTACTTTTGTGGGGGATGGTGGTGATCCTATGCTGTCGAGAAAAGCCTCTAGTGAGTGTGCGCACGGCCCGTACCGTAAACCGACACAGGTGGTCAGGTAGAGAATACTAAGGCGATCGGGTGAACTGTGGTTAAGGAACTCGGCAAATTACCCCCGTAACTTCGGGAGAAGGGGGGCCACTGCTGGTGACAGACTGGTTTTGAGCTGGTGGTGGTCGCAGAGAATAGAGGGAAGCGACTGTTTACTAAAAACACAGGTCCGTGCGAAGACGGTGAAGTCGATGTATACGGACTGACGCCTGCCCGGTGCTGGAAGGTTAAGAGGACCTGTTAGAGCCCCTTTGTTGGGTTCGACGCGGAGAATTTAAGCCCCAGTAAACGGCGGTGGTAACTATAACCATCCTAAGGTAGCGAAATTCCTTGTCGGGTAAGTTCCGACCTGCACGAATGGCGTAACGACTTCCCTGCTGTCTCAACCACAGGCCCGGCGAAATTGCAGTACGAGTAAAGATGCTCGTTACGCGCGGCAGGACGAAAAGACCCCGGGACCTTCACTATAGCTTGGTATTGGTGTCTGGTTCGGTTTGTGTAGGATAGGTGGGAGACGTTGAAGCGGCCACGCTAGTGGTTGTGGAGTCGTTGGTGAAATACCACTCTGATCGGATTGGGCATCTTCAACCTCGGCCCATGATCTGGGTTAGGGACAGTGCCTGGTGGGTAGTTTAACTGGGGCGGTTGCCTCCTAAAGAGTAACGGAGGCGCCCAAAGGTTCCCTCAGCCTGGGTGGCAATCAGGTGGTGAGTGTAAGTGCACAAGGGAGCTTGACTGTGAGACTGACAGGTCGAGCAGGTACGAAAGTAGGGACTAGTGATCCGGCACCGGCTTGTGGAAGCGGTGTCGCTCAACGGATAAAAGGTACCCCGGGGATAACAGGCTGATCTTCCCCAAGAGTCCATATCGACGGGATGGTTTGGCACCTCGATGTCGGCTCGTCGCATCCTGGGGCTGGAGTAGGTCCCAAGGGTTGGGCTGTTCGCCCATTAAAGCGGCACGCGAGCTGGGTTTAGAACGTCGTGAGACAGTTCGGTCTCTATCCGCCGCGCGCGTGGAAACTTGAAGAAGGCTGTCCCTAGTACGAGAGGACCGGGACGGACATACCTCTGGTGGGCCAGTTGTCACGCCCGTGGCATGGCTGGTTGGCTACGTATGGGAGGGATAACCGCTGAAAGCATCTAAGCGGGAAGCCTGTTTTGAGATGAGGTTTCTGTTGAGGTTCCCTAAAGATGATGGGGTTGATAGGCCGGATCTGGACGCACCGTGAGGTGTGGAGGTGACCGGTACTAATGAACCGACGACAACACAAAACATGCACCACCCCGGGGTGATACCGGGGGTTGGTGTGCCGCGCATCCCCGTGTGGTGGTGCGTGGTGAGTACTGAAGACGAACAAGAGGATGATGGTGTGCTGTGTGCTGCCGTGACCGCCGTGGTGGTGGTGTGGTGGTGTGTGGTGGGTTGCTCGCGTTGACTGTGCAGTGTCTGGCATGCCACACCAGCCCTCGTGGTGCCCCGCCTTTTTGTGTGGGGTGCGTGTGGGGGTTGGCATGTTAACAAAAGAAAATTGAGTGTGTCGGTGGTTGTTAGCGGCGGGGGTCACGCCCGGTCCCGTTCCGAACCCGGAAGCTAAGCCTGCCAGCGCCGATGGTACTGCACCTGGGAGGGTGTGGGAGAGTAGGTCACTGCCGGCCATAAACACAGAAAAGTAAGCAGGGAAGACAAACCCCCACATGGACGCGGACACAACCGCGTCCCGGGGTGATTGTCTTCCCTGCTTTCTCATGCCCACACAACGGGGATACGCACCCAACAGGGCATGCACTTGGGGTGAGCGCTTGTCGTACGCACTTGGGGTACGACACAGCCCCACAATGCCGACCCGCACGCCGACACCCCCAGGCTAACAAGGTCGATACTCGCGGGTTCCGGTAACCCGATATCTCCCAGGTGAGCCGTCGGCACTACTGTGGTGGCTACCGTTCTTTAACTCCGTGAGAGGTGTTACGTGCCCACAGCTACCCCGGCCGCCGAAGAAGAGCCCCAGCACAGCGGTGAAACCATTCCAAGCTCGGGCAACGAGATTGCCGCAGCTCAGGTGGTCGCCCATGCCACAGGGCTGACCAAGACGTACGGAACCGGGGAGGCCAAGGTTGTGGCCCTCGCCGGTGTCGACGTGCAGTTCTACCAAGGGCAATTCACCGCCATTATGGGCCCCTCAGGTTCCGGGAAATCCACCCTCATGCACTGCATGGCGGGTCTGGATAGCCCGACGGAGGGCTCGTCGTTTATCGGCGATACAAACGTGGTGAAGCTCAAGGATAAGGAGCTGACCACTTTGCGCCGGGATCGCTTAGGCTTCATCTTTCAGTCCTTCAACCTCGTTCCGACCCTGACTGCGGCAGAGAACATTACGCTCCCCGTGGACGTGGCCGGTCGCAAGGTGGACACCGAGTGGTTTGACTACATCACCACCCGCCTCGGCCTAAAAAACCGGCTCAATCACCGCCCGAGCGAACTATCCGGCGGTCAACAACAGCGCGTGGCCTGTGCCCGCGCCCTCGTCGCGAAACCCGCCATCATCTTCGGTGATGAACCTACCGGCAACCTCGATTCCAACAGTTCAACGGAGGTCCTCAACATCCTCCGCACCGCAGTGGACAAGGACGGCCAAACGGTGGTGATCGTGACCCATGATCCCCGCGCCGCCTCCTTCGCCGACCGCGTCATCTTCCTGGCCGATGGCAATATTGTCGACGAGCTCCAGAGCCCCACGACGGACACGATCCTGTCCACGATGTCCCGTCTCGAGGGGCTGTGATGGCAAGCTCCAAGGCCATGCGCCGGATCAGCCTTCGCAGCATTGCTGCCCACAAGGTACGACTCGGCCTCACGATTCTCGCCGTCGTCCTCGGCACGGCCTTCGTCGCCGGTTCGTTCATGTTCACGGCCTCCCTCTCCAAGTCTTTCGACGGCATCGTGCAGGATTCCCTGTCCAGCGTCGACGCGGTGATCACACCGAAGGACGGTCAGGGTGCCGTCCTACCGCCGGGAACTCTAGAGAAGATCTCGAGCAACCCCGCCGTGGGCAAGGTGAACGTATCCGGGGAAACGACCGTGGTTGTTGCCGACGAGAATCGCCACGCCCTGTCCACCGGGGGTGCGCCCACCCAGGTATCGCCGTACTACGAGCCGGACGAGACAGTCGGCAAGCCCGTGCCCATAGTCCAAGGCGCGTCCCCCAAGAAACCGGACGAGGTTGTGGTTAACGACGCCGCTGCCAAGGCGCACGGCATCTCGGCAGGGGACAAACTCCTCATCGTGGACCCAATGGGCAAGCGCTCGGTGACCGTGTCCGGGGTCTACTCCACAAACGTCAATGGTGGCGGATACATCGGTATCGGAATGATGCCGGAGGCCTACCTGAAGAATTACGCCCAGGGTGGAATGGTTTCCCGGCTCTACGTGTCGGCGAAGCCCGGCACCGACCAACCCCAATTGCTCGAGGCCCTCCGCAAGGATTGTCCAGAAGCGAAGGTGCGGACCGGGCCGGAAGTCTCCGAGGAGCTATCCGGCAAGATCACGAAGGCCCTAAGCTTCATCAACTACTTCCTCATCGCTTTCGGCCTTGTCGGCCTGCTGGTGGGCACCTTCATCATCGCGAACACCTTCTCCATGATTGTGGCGCAACGGATGCGGGAATTCGCCCTCCTCAGGGCACTGGGAGTCTCCCGAGGCCAGCTCACAACATCCGTCGTTTTCGAGGCCATCGTTATCGGCCTGCTGGGCTCGCTCCTCGGCGTTCTCGCCGGGGTGGGTCTCGTTCGCCTCATTTACGCCGGCATGGAAGCCTTCGGCGCGGGATTGCCCGTCGGCGGGGTCGGGATCACCCCCGCCTCGATTATCGTCCCCTTGCTCTTGGGGTTGCTCGTCACGGTCGTATCCGCCTGGGCCCCGGCCCGGCGGGCAGGTGCCGTCCGCCCGGTGGAGGCCATGCGGTCCGGCGATGCTAGCTCCGCCAGCCCACTGAAGCTCCGGTCCCTCATGGGTGCGCTCGCCGTCGCCCTCGGCGTGGCCTGTGCCCTGTTTGGTGTCTGGTTGGACGCCAAGACCGCGCCGCGGGCCTCACTCGTCGGGGTGGGGGCAGTTCTTCTCATCCTCGGGGTGTTCCTCGTATCCCCTGCCATTTCTATCCCCGTGGTGCCGACGATCGGGCGCGTGGTGGGGCCCCCTTCCGGTGGGTGGGGCGATTGGCGTCCACAAATTCCCGACGCAACCCCCGGCGTACCGCAACGACCGCCTTCGCCCTCACCTTGGGGGTGGCGCTGGTGACCATGATCGGGATGCTGGGCGCTTCCATGAAGGCCGCCATCAGCGACGTGATCGAATCGACCGTGACCTCCGACTACGTCGTCGCCGGGCCCTCCTCGGGGCAATTCCCGCTTCCCCAAGGGGTCATCGACGACGTCTCGAAGGTGGATGGCGTCAACCAGGTAGTGGTGATCGGGGCGGCCCCGGTGAAGATCGCCGGCCAGCAGACCGCCGGTTTCGGCGTGCCGCTCACGGCCTATGGTCAGGGGGACATGGCCGCAGCCGTCAAGGCGGAGAATGTGCACGGCAGCCTCGATCTCCGCAAACCCGGTTTCATCGCCGATACCAAGATCGCCGCGGCCAAGGGCTGGAGAATCGGCGATACCGTGCCGCTGAGCACGGACGAGCTCGGAGAATTCGGCACAGCCACCCTGCTGGGCACCTACGACCCGCTTCAGACGTTGGGCCCGGCCGTCGTCTCCTACGAAAGCCTCAAGCCACTGGTGGACGCCGGGGCCGTGGGACCCCAGCGGGGAATGAGCCCCTATCTGGCTTTCGTGGATACCCAGGAAGCCAACGGCACCCCGGGCGGCAAGGAAACGAGGGATCGCCTCAGCCGCGCCGTTGAGCCCTACATCGTCGCCCAAGTGCAGACGCCCACGGAGTACGCCGGTTCCCAGGCGGTGACGGTCGACCAGATGCTCAACACCCTGTACGGGTTATTGGGGCTGGCGGTCGTCATCGCCATCCTGGGCATTGTGAACACCTTGGCCCTCAACGTCATCGAGCGGCGCCAAGAAGTCGGCATGCTGCGTGCGGTGGGGACGCAGCGCCGACAAATCCGAACAATGATCACCCTCGAAGCGGTGCAGATCGCCATCTACGGCGCCCTGATGGGTGTGGCCATTGGCCTCATCGTTGGTTGGGCCTTCCTCAAGGTGCTCCGGGGAGAGGGGATCTCCGTCATCGCGGTGCCGTGGTCCCAGATCGTGGCGATGGTTGCGGGTAGTGGGGTGGTGGGCGTTATCGCTGCGCTGTGGCCCTCGGTGAAGGCAAGCAGAACGCCGCCACTAGCTGCCATCGGAGAATAGCTCGGTCGGCCCGAATCGAGGGGACCTAGGCCGCCCCGGGGGGGGGTGAGGAGGGCGCCCGGGGGGATGAGGGGCGAAGGGGGTGCCCGGCGATTTCGGGCCGTGCGAAACTGTTGTGATTTGGCCCACAAACAGAGTTGCGTCCGATACTTCTGTGGCCCATGAACTACTGACGTTTCTCCCTCAAAACCGGGGCCGGTCCCCATAACCGCGGCGGTGCGCGCACTATGGTGACCGGCCAGGGGGAGAAGTTCGGCAAGGTGGGGTTCTACGGTTACTGCCAGGGCGGGGGTGCCTCGGCCGCCGCGGTAGAAGAGGCCGCGTCCTACGCCCCCGATCTCGAGGTGGCCGGGGCGTACGACTCCGCACCTCCGGTGGACCTCAGTGCCGTCCAGCGCAACATCGATGGTTCCGACCTCGTCGGCGCCATCGGTTTCACCATCAACTCGGTGCTGAACTACTACCCCCAGCTTAAGCCCGTGCTGGCCGAGCGTCTCTCGGACCAGGGCATGAGCATGCTCGACCACATCTCCAACAAGTGCACCAACGAGATCACCGATGTGTACGGGCACCAGCACACCTCCGAATGATCCAAAAATGACCGCAGCTTGGATGCTCACCTCAGGGAGATCCCCGAAGCTCAGGTCGCCCTGGAGGACCAGCGCATTGGGAATGGGCGTCCCCAAGTCCCGGTGATGATCATTTCCGGACGCTACGATCAGAACGTTTAGTACCACCAGGCCAGGGATCTCGCCGCGCGGTGGTGCGAGAAGGGCGCGACAGTGGTGTACCGCAACGACGTGGTGCCGCCCATCGGTGAGTACAACCACTTCGCGCAGGCGGTCTCTGGCCATCCTTTCGGGGTGAGCTTCCTGCTGGATCGGTTCAATGGCTTGCCCGTGCAGGGGGCCTGCGGTCAACCGGGTGGCCTGCCGGGGTCTTAGGCGCCTGCGGGGCTCGCAGGCGACCTGCCGGGGTCCTAAAGGCGTGCCGTGCTCCTAGAATGGGGCAGCATGACACAGCGTGATGGCTCCTCCAACGGCCCCCGGACCGGTTCTACCTCCCCCAACTCGGATATCGCCCCGTTACCGGGCTCCGACCGGGACGTGCAGGAAGGCGTCGCCCCGCTCACGGTGACGGAGCAGCTCGAGCAGTTGCACAACTTCATCGAAGACAACTACCCGGATATCTTCCAATCCATCACCACGGATGCCGGCGCCCCGTACACCTCCGCAGGCGCGCCGGTGCCGGCGTCGATAAAGGATGCCACCGAGCGCATGTGGGCCAAGCTGCCAGACCTGCTTACCCATTCCAGCCTGCTCGTTCTCGGGGCGGGCCTGGATCATTCCATGCCCCACGTGGCCTTCACCCGCTCTGGGGTTTCGGCCGTCGATTGGGACGAGGTGCCGGGCCTGCCCGCGCTGCCCGAGGGGGTACGCGCAACGGTTTGTCGCCCCGATCGGCCGAGCGGCGCGGTTGCCATCAGCTTGTACGGCGGCCCGGGGTGGTGCGGGGATGGCCTGAGCCACGAGCAACTGTGGTTGCCCCTCTTCGCCGCCCTGGCGCAGCAATCCGGGGTGACGGTCGTGGATGTTGTCTACCCGTTGCCCGCGGAGGGGAGCACCGCGGCCACGCAGGCCGCCGTCGGCGAGGTGTGGAACGCGGTCCGGGATCACCGGGGTCTTCTTGGTGGTGACGCCAACAACGGCGCGTCCACGGGGGTCATCGCTTTTGGTAGCGGCTTCGTCGCCGGCGCAAAGGTGTTGGGGGAGGCGGACTGGATCGTCGCCCTGTCCCCCCGGGTGCCCGAGGGGTTTGCCGTGGACTTGTCCTCTCCGCGCGTGATGGTGTCCCTGGCCCAACGGGACACGCGGGCCACGCCGGAGGAAGAGGTGCGGGCATTCTGCGAGGAACATGCGGGTCACGCGGAGTTCCACAGTGTGGTCGCGGAGCACTTCATTGCCCCGCCCTCCGTGTGGCGGGAACGGGTGGAGCACCTCGGGCGTTGGATGGCCCAGCTCGATCGTCATCAGGATCAGCCGCGGGTTGACTGACTCCCCGTCGCGGACGGGGAGGGGAGGGCGTAAGGGGGGCTTAGCCCTGGCTGGGGTCGTGGGCCTCGACGAAGGCCCGCGCATCGAGGAGCGGCAGGAGAGCGATGACCAGTACGCCGGCGGCGACGAAGTAGGGGATGCTGGGGCTGTACTGCTCACCGAGGTGAGCCGCGGTGACGGGTGCCGCGGCGCCGCCGATCCAGCGGACGAAGTTGTAGCCGGCCGAGGCGATGGGCTGCGGGGTATTGGACACCCCCGTTGCCATCTCCGTGTACATGGTGTTGTTGATGCCGAGCAGCGCACCGGAGATCACAACGAGTGCAATGACCACCGGAATGGAGCGGTGGAACGCGCCGAGTCCGACGAGCACGAGTGCGAGCCCCGTAAGAACGCTGAGCGTGGTGTTCGCCGTGCCGAACTTGGCTTGGATTGCCGGTGCGACCATCACGGAGAACACCGCCAGGGCAGTGCCCCAACCGAAGAAGACGGCACCCACCCCGTAGGCCCCCATGTGCAGGATGAAGGGCGTGAAGGCCAAGACCGTGAAGAACCCGAAGTAGTAGAACAGCGCGCTGAGGGAAACACCGAATAGGCCCCGGTGAGTCAGTGCACGCAGGGGATCCAGAACGCTGGACCTCTTGGCTGGCTTCTGCGTGGCGGGCAGGCGGAGGAGGATGAGAATGGCGGCAATGGCCATGAGTACCGCAGTGCCGAGGAAGGGAGCGCGCCAGTGCATGCCGCCCAACAGTGCTCCGGCAAGGGGGCCCACGGCCATTCCCACGCCCAGGGCGGCCTCGTAAAGGATGACGGCTGTGGCTTTCCCGCCCGAAGCTACGGAGACGATGACCGCGAGGGCTGTGGCTACGAACAGGGAGTTCCCCACGCCCCATCCGGCGCGGAAGCCTACGAGCTGTCCGACGGTCGTGGAGAGGCCGGACAGTGCTGCGAAGACCACGATGAGGGTCAACCCGACCAGCAGGGTGGCCTTACCGCCGATGCGCGAGGAAATCGCGCCAGTGACGAGCATCATCACTGCTGTGACCGCGAAGTAGCTGGTAAACAGCATGGATACCTGGGCCGCCGTGGCATGGAGGTTCTCCGCAATGGCCGGAAGGATCGGGTCCACCAGCCCGATGCCCATGAAGGCGAAGGCCGTGGCCATGGCCGTCACCCACACGGCAATGGGCTGCCGGAGAATGGACTGGGTGTTGTCCCCCACGACGGTGTGGTGGGAGTGCTCGGCAGAGCGCGAGTGCTCGGTGGGAACGGCTGTCACTCAAGGATCCTTTCGGTCGTTTCCATGCGTATTCCGGTGAAGCGCACCGCTTCCTTGCTCGAACCCCCCGCGCTGACCCCATCAACGGGCGTGTGCAGTCGGGGCCCCTCCCCCTCTCTATAGTTGCGCTATCTAAAACTGTGCCATAGATAACTCCGGATCCCTAATTGGGGCGGGGCTCAAGGGGGATCTCGGAGGAAAGGAGGGGGCGCAGTGGCGGTTAGGCCCGGGTGGCGCGGGGATGGACGGGCTCTAGTGGTCCCGACGGGGGCTGACAAACTCCTGCGCGGTCCGCTTGAGCACTTCCAGTCCGTCCTGCAAGGCGCGCCGATCCTTGGCGTCCAACTTCTGCAGGACCTCTGCCAGGGCGCGGTCGCGAGCGCTGTCGTTGTGGTTAGCGATGGCGCGGCCTTCCCCGGTTAGGGTGATGAGGGTGATGCGGGCATCGTCGGGGGACACGGCCCTCTCCACATAACCCAGCTTTTCCAGGCGACTGACGTGTTGGCTCATCGTCGGCTGCGAGACTGCCTTAAGGCGGGTGAGTAGCGTGATGTTGAGCGGGCCCTCCCGTAGCGAGTTGAGCGTAGCCAATTGCGAGGTTGTGAGTTCGAACCCCTCGTCCATGAGGCGGACCATGTGCACGCCGGAGCGCATCGCTGACCGCAGCGTCGAGGCGAGGTCGAGTACTTCATTACGAGTGGACGGTGAACTGCTTCCGGAGGTGGAGGTCTGCCCGGGGGCAGGCTCGTCGCTATGCGCGTCGGAGGAATTCGTGGATTGAGGTGCCATGTGATCCATTGTAACGCATAGGAGTGCTATGTATAAATCGAATCGCCCCAAACACATTTAGATTTTTGCGTGGCGCTAGCTCCGAATTTGCTATATGGGGGTGGTGTGCTCCCGCGCTAGGTGAGCGGCAGCAAATCCCGCTTCGTCTGGCGCACCTCTGCTAATCGGTCGACGTTCTTTTCCAGCCTTGCCCACTGTGCCGCCGGGATCGCCTGCTCGGCAGCCCGCCACACGGTTTCGTCACCCGTTCCCCAGGCCACCGGCATGGGGGAGATCTCGTCGAACACGTGCTGGTTGCGGATTGTGCGCACTCCCGTGACCGCCATGGAGGGCACGCGCGCACCCACCTCCCGGGGAATTCCCGGCACCGACGTCACTGTCCGGGCGACCAGCGCCGGCTTGCGCACCGTCGCCGCGCTCCGCGCTGCCGGATCCGCATCCGCGTCAACCAGTGCGAGCAGCACCATATCCCGGGCATTCACCTCCGCCACGACGGCGGGGGCCAGGGCGTACATGTCGTAGTATCGCTGCGGGTTACCCATCGTGCGGGGAAGAACCGGGATGACCACCAGGCATAGCAGGGCGAAGGTCAGCAAGATGGCTGCCAGGGCGATCGCCTTGTAGCGCACGCCCATGACCGCCACCACAACCACGGCCCCGGTCACCAACAGCGCGGCGAGCACCCCAGCGGCGATCTGCAGGCGGCGGGCATCGCGAAAGAACTCGTTGTGCCTTCGGGCGTACGCCTCATCCACAACAAACGAAAAATCGGTCATTATTCACGGCCTTTCATTTCGCGCTTTCCGTCTTGCGCGCTAACTCTTTCGCGGTCACCTCGCGCCCGCCGGACCCGAACTCTCGTCCGCCGACCCCAAGGGGGAGCAGGGGTGCGTTGCACGCAACGAGAGCCCCCCGCGCCCGGCGCCGAACCCAAGTTGCTGGGTTCTAGGCAGAGGCGTCGGGTAGATCCACGCTGTCTATTATGCGATACCCATACCCTTGCTCCGCCAGGAATCGCTGGCGGTGCGCGGCATAGTCCGCATCGAGGGTATCCCTTGCCACGATGGAGTAGAAAAAGGCCCCTCCGCCACCGGGCTTCGGCCGTAGAATCCGCCCCAGGCGCTGTGCTTCCTCCTGGCGGGAGCCAAACGTTCCGGAGATCTGGATTGCCACCGACGCGCCGGGCAGGTCTACCGAGAAGTTCGCCACCTTGCTCACCACCAGCGTCTGCACCTCTCCGTCGCGGAATTGCTGGTAGAGCTTCTCCCGCTTCGCGTTTCGGGTGGACCCGTCGATAACGGGCACCCCAAGTTGCTCGGCGATGTCCTGTAGCTGGTCCACGTAGGCGCCGATGATGAGGGTTGGTTCATCGGGGTGCATGCTCAGGATCTGCCGCACGACCCGGGTCTTCACCCCGCTGGTGGCGGCCAGGCGATACTTATCCGTTTGCTCCGCCGTGGCGTAGACCATGCGCTCTGCATCCGTCAGTTGCACGCGCACCTCGGTGCAATCTGCGGGGGCAATCCACCCCTGGGCCTCGATATCCTTCCAGGGCGCGTCGTAGCGCTTGGGCCCGATGAGGCTGAACACGTCCCCCTCCCGGCCGTCCTCGCGCACGAGGGTGGCGGTCAGCCCCAGGCGCCGACGGGACTGCAAGTCACTGGTCATTCGAAACACTGGCGCGGGCAGCAGGTGCACCTCGTCGTAGATGATGAGCCCCCAGTCGCGGGAATCGAACAGTTCCAGGGCTTTGAATTCGCCCTTGGTTTTGCGCGTGATCACCTGATAGGTGGCAATTGTGACGGGGCGAATTTGCTTGCGCTCCCCGGAATACTCGCCGATTTCCTCGGCCGTCAGCGTAGTACGGCGCAGCAGTTCATCGCGCCATTGGTGCCCCGCGACGGTGTTCGTCACGAGGATGAGGGTGGTCGCCTGGGCCTTGGCCATGCTCGCCGCGCCCACCATCGTCTTGCCCGCCCCGCAGGGCAGTACGACCACCCCGGAACCGCCCTCCCAGAAGCTGTCCGTGGCCATCTGCTGGTAATCCCGGAGCTGCCATTGTTCCTCGTCGGTGGACAGTTGGATGGGGTGGGCTTCCCCGTCGACATATCCGGCCTGGTCATCGGCGGGCCAGCCCACCTTGAGCAGTTCCTGCTTTAGCCGACCGCGTTCGGAGGGGTGGACAACGACCGTATCCGCATCCACCTGGGTGCCGAGCATGGGTTTGATCTTCCGGTGGCGCTGAATCTCGGCCAGGACTGCCGGGTCCGTGCTTTCCAGGACGAGCCCGTGGGCGGGGTGTTTGACCAGCGTCAGGCGCCCGTAGCGGTCCATTGTGTCCGCGATGTCGATGAGGAGCGGCTGGGGCACGGGGAAGCGAGAGTAGGTCTCGAGGACGTGCATGACTTGTTCTGCGTCGTGCCCGGCGGCCCGCGCGTTCCACAGCGCCAGCGGCGTGATGCGGTAGGTGTGGATGTGCTCCGGGGCTCGCTCTAGCTCGGCGAAGGGGGCCAGGGCGTTGCGGGCGTCGGAGGCGTCGGGGTGGCCGATCTCCAGCAGCACGGTTTTATCGGACTGCACGATGAGGGGGCCGTCTCCTAGTCCCACGCTGGTGCCTCCTTTGGCAGGTCGATGGTGCTCTTCGTTCTTCTTCATTATCGACGCCTCCTCCCGGCGCGCTGGTCTTGGGTTGCTCGCCGGGAGGTGAATCAATGCTTTTCGTTGGTAGGATTACCGCATGCCGGACATGCTACGAGCCACGGTGGATCACACCGCCGCCCACCCTTCCCGCCGCGTCCTTGTCACCGGAGCAACCGGTTATGTTGGCGGGCGCCTCATCCCAGAGCTGCTTTCTGCGGGCTTTACGGTCCGCGCCACTTCCCGCAACGAGGACAGCCTGAAGCGTTTCGACTGGTACGAGGACGTGGAAACGGCGGAGGCGGACCTGCAGGACGAGCAAAGCGTGCGCGCTGCCTGCGAGGGAGTGGACGTTCTGTTCTACCTTGTCCACTCTATGGGGGGCAAGGATGAGGACTTCGAGGAGGTGGAGAAGAAGGTCGCCACCGCCGTGGCGAACGCCGCCCGGGACGCCGGAGTGCAGCAGATCGTGTACCTCTCCGGGCTGCATCCGAAAAATGTGGAGATGGAGGATCTGTCCAAGCACATGCGCTCGCGGGAGCGGGTGGCCAAGATCCTCCTGGACTCAGAGACTCCAACGATCGTCTACCGCGCCGCGACCCTTATCGGGTCTGGTTCGGCGTCCTTCGAAATCATCCGCCACCTTGTCGAGCGGTTGCCCGTGATGCTGGCCCCGAAGTGGATCACCAACAGCATCGAGCCCATTTCCATCCGGGATGCCCTCTACTACTTGCTGCGGGCTGCGGACTTAAACAAACCCGTGAACCGTGGTTTCGATATCGGCTGTGGCAAGGTCTACGAGTTTGCTGATCTGCTGCGGCTCTATGGGAAGGCCCGGGGCCTGCGACGGCTCGTCACCGGGGTGCCCCTGCCACTGCCGACGGACAAGCTGTCTGGGATGTGGATCGGGTTAGTTACGCCGGTGCCTACGAGCTTGGCCATCCCGCTAGCCCAGTCCATGCAGGAGGATGCCGTCACCCAAGAGCACGACATTGCGGAGTACATCCCAGATCCCCCAGAGGGCCTGAGTAGCTACGAGACCGCCGTGCAACGAGCGATAGAGAAAGACCTGCGCGGTGGAGTGACGACCTCCTGGGACGGCTCCTGGAATGCCGTCGCCGACCCGGCCTCCTCCCTGCCGAGTGACCCGGAGTGGGCCGGCAAGGACATGTATAAGGACGTCCGTACGATGCGTACGGACGTGCCCGTCGACAAGGTCTGGCCCGTCATCGAGGGCATCGGTGGCGATAAGGGCTGGTACTCGGCGCCCATTCTCTGGGAGATCCGGGGCCTCATGGACAAGGTCCTGGGGGGCCCGGGCCTCGGCGGTCGACGCGATCCTAAGAGCCTGCAGGTCAACGACCGCGTGGACTGGTGGCGGGTGGAAGCCATCGACCGGCCCCATCGCCTGGTACTGCGGGCCGAGATGAAGCTCTCCGGCAAGGCGTGGCTGGTGCTGGAGCTCAGAGAGGTCGAGGAGGACGGCAAAAAGCTCACGGAGTACAAGCAGTCCGCGCTGTACCAGCCCAAGGGGCTGCTGGGCCGGGCCTACTGGTGGGCGGTCTATCCCTTCCACTTCTTCATCTTCCCGCTGATGGATCGCAACATCCTCGCGGAGGCGAAAAAGCAGTAGCGGTCACGCCGGGGGGGGGTTAGAGCCGCACCTTGCGGGACGTAGTCAGCTTCGCGTTGACGAAGCGCGTCAACCATGGCGGGGAGAAGTGCGCTCCCGCATGTAACAGCTTGGCCTGCCACCCGGCGGGGAAGTGCACCTTCACCGGGGTGCGGCGCCGGTCGGTGGCGGCGCGGACCACCTCTGCGGCGACATCCTCCGGCTGGAGCCGCACCCCCAATCGGCGGGTGCCGGTCGTACTGATCCCATCCAACATCTGGGTCTGGGCGTACAGGGGCAACACGCAGCGGACCTCGATGCCCTCCTGCTCCCACTCCAGGTTCAGCGCCTCTGTCAGTCCGAGAACAGCGAACTTGCTAGCCGAGTATGTGGCCATCTCGGGAGTACCCACGATGGCCGCGGCGCTGGAGAGGTTGACCAGGCGGCCGCGAGGGGAGCGCCGCAGATAGGGATAGGCGGCCCGGGCCCCGAAGAGCACCCCGTTGACGTTGACGCTCGTCGTCGCTGCGTCCTTGTCATAGGAGCCTGCGTCTATGAAGGCCCCGGCGTAGAGGATCCCCGCATTGTTGATGAGAACATCGATCCCGCCTGCCCGTTCCGCGAAGTCCGCCAGGGCGGCTTCCCACGAGTCGGGTTTGGTTACGTCCACGGTTCCACTAATGATGCGGTCCCCGTGCGCAGCGGCCCAGGAGAAGTCCCCCTTCACGTCATAGGCGCCGACGATATTGCCCTGAGCTGCGAGTATCTCTGCCGTTGCGCGGCCGATGCCGCGGGCCGCCCCGGAAATGAAAATGCGATCCATGCCTGCCACTGTAGATACAAGCCGCCCACCCCACTACGGTGGAAGGCGATTATGACGTCCTCACTCAATTCATTCAGCTCAGTCCGTCCCCAGTCCCGGCCGCAGCGCGCCCGTCGGCTCCGTCTCGCCGGTGCCGCGGGCCTCGCCGCGAGCGCACTGTTGATCGTGGGAGGGGCGACCACCGCCGCTGTGGCGGAGCCCCTGCCGCGCACCGACACCGTTCCAGGAGGCCCTTGGGTGCAAGAAGTCACCGCACAGATGAACCCCCGGCAGGCCGTGGAGTTCGCCATCGCCGACGCGGAACACGTCCACCTACACCAGTTGCTACGCGATGTGCACTGGACGAGCCCGACCGATGCCCAGGCCTGGATGGCGGAAGGGGCCACCGCACCCGCCGATTCTGTCGCCGCCGCGCAGCTCACGGATTTCGCCGCAGCTCGGGGCGTGAATCTGCAGATTCTTGCCGCCCGCTGACCCCCGGGAGGGCACCGCTTGAGCCCCCGCCCCCGTCCGGAGCATCCCGTCGGACACCGAGTCGTCCCGGGGGCAATGCGCCCCGGGTAGGTTTTGCCCGCGCAGTGTAAGGCGGGAACCGCGCGTGGCAATGCGGAAACCTAGAGGACGGTGACCCGCGCGACGCGGTGCGGGTGGATGTTCACGCTGGCGCCGCTGGACCGATCCACCCCCACAATGGCGGAGGCATTCATCATCACGAGATCCATCTCCGCCTCCAGTCGGGTGCCCCGAGAGTCCGCGTATGCCACCGCAACCGGTATGCCCTCCCGGTACGCCAGGCGCAGGGCAGTCATGATGTCCTGGGGTTCCTGCGCCGTGCCGGCCTGTCCCGG
Source organism: Corynebacterium heidelbergense (assembly GCF_028609845.1). NCBI lineage: Bacteria > Bacillati > Actinomycetota > Actinomycetes > Mycobacteriales > Corynebacteriaceae > Corynebacterium > Corynebacterium heidelbergense. Next base: position 489,098 of record NZ_CP063191.1, read on the forward strand.
GGATTTCGAGACCCCGGCGGAGACGTTGCGGCCATCCTCGTCGGGGTGGGGATTGTCCTGCTCGGGCTGGGCGGCAATGGCGGCTCGGAAGTTCTCCACTGCCGCGGCGGCCGCTTCCTTGGCCCGTGCGGTGTCGTGGGGGTGCGATTGGGTGCGGATGACCGGCCAATTCTCGGCGGCACTTGGGGACGCCACGAGCGGCGCGCTGGTGGCGGCGTCTCCAATGAGATACCGCAGCGCTTGAGGCAGGGCCGCAAGCCCACCGGGCACCATGCGATCGAAGAAGGATTCGACACCCTCCCGGGTTTCCCCGGCACGGTAGGCGGAGCCGAGCGATTGGGCGCTGATGCGCCACACGCTGGCCATGCCCCCGGACTCCAGGTCCGCGATGCGCCTGAGCTGGGCGCTTGTGGCACTATCCAGGCGCCCGGGTGCCATGATGGTCAGATCTCCTTGCACGATGAGGGTGTCCACGGGTGCGGGCATGATGTCATCCAGCGCGGCGGTGATCGCGGCGAGCTGGTCGGGGGGAGCTTCGGATGCCGTCGGTGCCCTGCATGGTGTGTGGTTTCCAAGAGCGCGCACGGCGGCGGTGGGGAAATACTCATCCGATCCAGGCTCGTTACTGCAGAGACCGAGCTGGACAGCCTCCTCGCAGACCGCCCGCCAGGTCCGACGGGACGTGCGGTGGGCCAGCCACGGTGCCCCGCGCCACAACGCCGCCGAGTCCAGGGGAGTCTCGTCGGACGCGAGGCTGGCGGCCAGGTGCGGCAGCGCAGCGCGAACACCGGCGGCCCCGACCGGATCCATAAGGGAGGGTTCCAGGGGCTTGGCGCCGGAGTTGGCTGCCGCCCATGGGGCGTGGGCGCTGGATTGCCAGCCCAGGAGGAGCAACGCCCACTGTTCCGGCAGCTCCGCGGCGAGGAAGCGGGCGCCCCGGTCCGTGAGCGTCCAGACCACGTCGTCCTTGCTGGCAGGTGGTACCTCGGGGGCGCCCGGACTCTGCGGCACGCCGGCAGCGATGAAGCCCCCGTGCAGGGCAAAGGTCAACCGGGATTCTACCGTCGCTGGCGTGACCTTCAGCCGCCGCGCGGCCCTGGCCAGGTCCCGGGCCCCCACCCCTCCTGCGGTGAGGGGGACCATGGGGTGAGCCGCCACATCGCGAATCGCGTCGGCGATGTCCAGAATCGTTTGGACGGCGGTGGCAGCGGCAGCCCGAGTAGCACGGGTCTGCGGGGCGGAGGCTCGCCCGTGCACAACACCGCCTTCCTGGCCCGGTCCCGGGCCGGCGGGATTACGCCGAAGGTCGGCGGGTGGTCGGAAGTCCCCGCCGGGGTCGGAGATAACGGTTCCTGCCAGGTGCTGGGCGACTCGCCCGCTGAGCCGGGCGGTCGTATCGTCCAACTGATCCAGAATCCCTGCCCGGACAAGGCGGGGGAGGGGTTTGTCCGGGTCCGCCTGAGGGTGGAGGCTCGCGGAATGGCCGATGCCCCCACTGGCGGCAAGCGTGTTGAGCATTCGGCGCTGGCGAGGGGGCAGACCCTCCACGGTGTGCTCCAACTGACCCGTTGGGATGGGGCAGCGGTGGGCGTCCGCGAGAGCCCACAGCTCGACGGTGGAAGGGTGAAAAACGTCCGCGAGGTGGTTGGGCACCCGGATGTACTCCCCCGGGGGAATTTCGGTGCTTCGCAGGCTCAGGTTTCGCCCGTACATCAGACCGCGGCGGGTGAGTTCCGCCCCGGCGGCCAGAAGGTCGGCAGGCGATGGGCGCCGCGACGTGGGGGTGCCGGCGATATCCAGCAGTTCCCCGGCGACCTCCAGAAGTTGGGTAATTGTTGTTGGCCGCCGATGCCCGTGCAGTTCCACTGCGGCGTGGAGGAGCAAAAGGTGGATGGACGCCAGTCCCCGGAGGCTCCTTGAACCTCCGGCGAGGTTCTCCCGCATCTCGGGTTCTACCGCATGGGGGTAGCTCGCTGCTGCCCCATGGTCGCCGCTGCGCAAGATGAGGCAGATGAGGTCCTCATCCTCGTGGGCCGCCAACCACTGCCCATAGGTGGGGAAATCCTCCGGCGGCACGGAATCCGGGGTGGGTGACGGTTGAATCATAACCACTCAAGTCTAGCTAGGCTCTGGAAAAGGGGCGTGCTTCTTCGAGGCCGTTGTGGGAAGATGAATGCCATGGCGAAGACGGAGAAGAAGCACATGGAAAAGAAGCTTCCGGTGAAGGAAAGCACCCTGCACGGTCGCGATCACAAGGGATATGTGGACCCGGGCTGGCCCGCGAATATCCCGGAGGGCGGACACGCTGTGACGGAACTTGTGGCGGATACCGCTGGAGCCCTGAGCCCGTACGGTGACCTCGAGTTCCCGCTGGATCCCAGCACCCTGTCTTACGTGCACCCGGATACCCGGATCAACGGTAAGTACGGGTACTAAAGCACGTCCGAGTGCCGGCTAGGTACAAGTACAGATGCGCCCCGGTAAGCAAAGTGCTTACCGGGGCGCTGAGTTTCTCTGGTGAGTTTCTCTGCTGTGACTCTCAGGCGGGGCAGAGTTTACCGGGGAAGCAGGGCCTGCGCTTGCGGTGCCAGGGCCTCGAACTGGGCCTGGAGCTGCGGGCGGTACTGCTGGTACAGGGCATCCAGCTCGGCCGGGACCGGGAGGCCTGCGGCGGCGGCCTGCTGCTTGGCTGCTGCGTAGGCTGCATCCAGGTCGGCCGGGGCAGCGGCGGGAGCCGCAGGTGCGGGGGCCGGAGCCGGGGCAGCTACCGGGGCGCCGGGAGCGGTGCGGGGCGTGGCGGGGGAGTTCAGCCCCAGTTGGGCGGAGCATGCGGGCCATGCGCCCCAGCCCTGGCCGGCGAGCACGCGCTCGGCAACAGCGATCTGCTGCTCGCGGCTTGCCTGGTTGGCGGTGGGGGCGTACTCCTGGCCACCATAAGCTGCCCAGGTGGAGGGGGTGAACTGTAGGCCACCCTGGAATCCGTTGCCGGTGTCGATGGCCCAGTTGCCACCGGATTCGCACTGCGCAAGGCGATCCCAATCAGAATCCGGCGCTGCGCTGGCGGCCGGAGCCAGGGCGGCGGAGGCGCCCGCGATGGCGAGGCCAGCAACAGCGATGCGGGAGGTCGTGGAGAAGGCGATGCGCTTGGTGTGGCGTCCCATTAAACTTCGGTGTCCCTTCCGAGCCGTTGGCGGCCCGTTGGTTGAGGTCAATATCGTGACGCGGCGGTCCCCCCGGATCAAAACTGGTGGGGAGCTTCTGCGTCGGTAACTTTCGGTCTTAAGCAACCCTAGCGGTTGATAACGAAATAGTCACGCTGTGGGGAACATTCCTCAAAAGGTTTTCCCCTGGCGGGATCAAACAGCCGTCCCACCAGGCGTTTCACCGAAATGCGCTATCGTTATACAACTGTTACCATTGGTGCACTTTCGTCACATGTGTCACATGCAGCACTTGCTCACCACGCCACCCCCTTACTGTTCCTGCGCAGTGGCAGGCGCTACACTGTCTATTCCTTCCTCACGCGCCGATGGCGTGGGCAGCCCTTGCGAAGAACTGCACGGTGGGACAGCAAGACCCCGTGAAACCGCAAGGGACGGTGAGACAGTACAGCGCTCGCTCGCTCGGGCCTCATCGCCTGCCCTGCCTCCACTAGCTCCGGCCCGGTCTCGGACGCTGGCCGTGAGGAATACGCGCTTTATCCCCCTTCAAATGAGAGGACCGGTGGCACCCGGTGCGGCGCCAGCACCCGGGTTAGATAGAACGAAGCTAGACAAACGAAAGGTGATTTCATGCCAACCGGCAAGGTGAAGTGGTACGACGCGGACCGTGGTTACGGATTCGTGTCCAACCCCGGCAGCGAGGATGTGTACGTGGGCTCTCAGGTACTACCCGACGGGGTTTCCGAGCTCGTCCCCGGCCAGCGCTTGGAATACGATTTCGCCGCGGGCCGCCGCGGCCCCCAGGCTTTGCGCATCAGCATCCTCGACGAGGGCCCCCGCAAGGCCCAGCACAAATTCTCTGCGGCGAAGCTGCAATCCCTGGTGCAGGACACCATCACGGTGCTGGATTCCCGTGTCCTCCCCGCGCTGGAGGCCGGGCGTCGACCAGATCGAAAAGAATCCCGCCAGGTAGCCGAGATCCTGCGGACCATCGCCCGCGAGCTGGACGCCTAAGTTACCGCTTCGGGGCGATGGACCACACGGTGCCGAACGGCGACTGGTCCCCGTCCTTGCCCTTCCCCACCAACACGGTGTGAATTTCCACCACGGTGAGGGAGGGGTTTTTGCCGTCCTGGCTCTTCTTATCGGAGACCAGCGGAATGGTGACCTCGTGCATCTCATTCGGCTTGAAGTAGTCCTCGCTGTTGGCCCCGGGATCCTCGTAGACCTTCAGCAGTGACCAGTCGTGGTCCGCCACGTCCTGGGGAACCTTCACCGTAATCTCCTTGGCCCCTCCCACGGGCAGCTCGAAGGGCTTGCCCTGGCCGCATCCATCCACGCCCAGTTCGCACGCGGCGTACGGGGCCACCTCCGTTTCTTTGCCGTCCACGACGGCGGTGACCCGCTGGTCGGCGGGCAGCGTGCCGATCTGCTTGCTGCGCCAGGAGTTGAACACCAGCACCCCACCCACGATCGCGGCCACGACCGCGATGATCGCTACCGCCGCGAAAAGCTGTTTGCGCTGTTGGCGCTTGCGGCGCTGCTTTTTGCTGAGTTTGGGCTTTACCGCCGGGTTTCGTTCGTCCACGGCCCCATGTTATTACCGGGCCGCGGTTTTCCTGCCTCCGGGCCCCAGGGCCGGGGCGCGGGAGGGCCGGTCACTTCGGTTCGAAGGTCACCTCGTACAGCGTGTCCCAGTTCTTCCCGGTGATGTAAAAGCGGTCGGTGCCGGGGATATGGGCGATGCCGTTAAGCACATCCACCCCCGGTTTCGTTGCGGCGGGGAGGGTCCCGGTGGTGTCGACCACGTCGGTGACCGCGCCGGTGGTGGCGTCGATCCCATAAATGAGATTGGTCTGCCACACATTGGCCCAGATACGCCCATCGGGACCGCAATCCAGCTCGTTGAGGCTGCTGGTCGGTTGCCCCTGCAGAGTGACCCGCAGTTGCCCGGTGGGGTGAAAGGTCTCGGGATCGCGGAAGGTGAGCTCGCCAGAGCCGTTGGACATAACCAGGCCGCGGTCGTTAGCGCAGAGCCCCCACCCCTCACCGTCGTAGTGGAATTGCCCGTTGCCCTCGGGACCGTCCCCCATCGGGCTGAGGTCCCGCAGGTGCCGATGGAAAGCCACTCCCTGCTGCCAGCTCAATTGCCACGCGGTGTCCTTGTGCACGGCCGTGCCCTCCCCGAAATACATGGCGGGGAGGGGTTGAACGTTGCTCTCGGCGCCGTCCACCGTGCGCGTGTAGATCCGGGACTGGCCGTTGAGGCCGGTGGAAACCAGAATGTTGCCGTCGGGGGTCACGTCCAGGCCCTCGATGAAGTCCCGGTTGTTAAACGGATGCTCGCGGACGATGTGGGGGGTCAGGATCCGAGGTGCGGTCTGCGCGGCGGCGGTGGCCGGGGAGGTTTGGGAGCTTAGGGACGCCACCTGCCCGGACGTGGGCTTTACCTTCCCCGGATTGTTTGACCCGTCGGCGCAACCGGAGACAGTGAGCGCGGCGCACAGGAGGGCCGCGGCGGGGCGCCAGTGGGGGATGTGGGTGGGATGCAGATCCGGCATGACCCTTATTGTGCCGTACACCCGTAGGGTCTCCTGGTTCGGCCCGCGGGTGGGGGGCGGGCATAATGGGCCTGTGAGTAGCCGACAGAGGAAACGCCGAGGAAACCAGGACCGTATCTTGTTTTCGCCTCGGGCGGTGGATGTCGCCACCGAGGCCGTGGGGGAGATCGGCGGCGATGAGGTGGGGGAGCACATCGGCGTGAGCGCTCCGGTGGGGCAGGACGGTAGTGGGCACGTCGCCATCCACCGGTTCCGCTCTACCGCGCCGGGATACCGGGGGTGGGAGTGGGTCGTGGTGCTCGCTGCGGTGCCCGGCAGCGAAGAGATCACGGTGAACGAGGTGACCCTGCAGGCCGGTCGGAAAGCCACGCTCGCCCCGGAGTGGGTGCCCTACGAGGACCGGGTGCGCCCGGGGGATCTAGGCCCGGGGGATCGCCTGCCGCCGCGACCGGACGATGAGCGCCTCGTGCCCTGGTCGGAGTTGAAGGATGGGGCAGGTTTCATCCGCAACCCCCGGGGGCAGCGGACGCTGAGCGAGACGGGGCTGAGCCAGGCGCTGACGCGGTGGCGCAAGGGCAAGTTCGGCCCGACGAGCGAGTACGCCCAGGCCGCCGCGATGAGCTGCCGGACGTGCGCGTTCTACCTGCCTATTGACGCGGTGGATACGCACTTCGGGGCCTGCGCGAACGAATTCGCCGCCGATGGGCGCGTGGTGCACGAATCCTATGGGTGTGGGGCCCATTCGGACACGAAGGAGGAGAGCCTCTCGGCATCCCAGCGGGACTATGGGGCTTTTGACGACGGCCTCTGAGGCAGCCGTTCGCGGTGCCCTGGGGTAGGGGGCGGGATTAGGGGCTTTTTCCCTCTCCTCTTGCATGGGCGGGGCCAATAGTGGAATTCTTAAACGGTCTTATCGGCCCGGACCCGGCAGAAGGGGGCGTGGAGCCCAATGTCCAGTCAAGGATCCACCGCAGGTCTCCTCGATCGTTACTTCCACATCTCCGAGCGCGGTTCCACCGTGCCCACGGAATTGCGCGGGGGTGTGGTCACCTTTTTCGCGATGGCGTACATCATCATTCTCAACCCCCTCATCCTGGGCACGGGGGCAGATAGCAGCGGCACGACGTTGGGCACCTCCAAGGTCGCGGCGGTCACCGCCTTCGCTGCGGGCGTGATGACGATCGCCTTCGGCCTCATCGCCAAGTACCCCTTCGGTTTCGCCGCCGGGCTGGGCATCAACAACCTCGTGGCGGTCACATTCGTCGCTGCCGAGGGTTTGACCTGGTCCGAAGCAATGGGGCTCGTGGTCATCAACGGCATCATCATCATGATCCTCGCCGTTACCGGCTTTCGGGAGGCCGTGTTCAACTCCATCCCGGATTCGCTCAAGGCCGCCATTGGAGTGGGCATCGGCCTGTTTATCGCGATGATCGGTCTCGTTGATTCCGGCTTTGTCCGCCGCATCCCGGACTCGGCCCACACCACGGTGCCCGTGGGCCTCGGCATCAACGGCTCCATTGCCTCCTGGCCCACGTTGGTGTTCGTCGTAGGGCTGCTCATCTGCGGTGCGCTCGTTGTCCGTCAAGTCCGCGGTGGATTGTTCATCGGCATCGTTGCCACCACAGTTCTGGCCCTTATCGTGGAGGCTCTGACCCACTCCGGCCCCTCCATGGTGGACGGCAAGCCGCATCCCTCCGGCTGGTCTCTTGCGGTGCCGCGCCTGCCAGAGAGCTTCGGAGGCCTCCCGGACCTATCCCTGCTGGGGGCGTTTGACCTGCTTGGCGCCTTCTCGCGGGTGGGAGTGCTCGCCGCGTCTCTGCTGGTGTTCACCCTGGTCTTGGCGAACTTCTTCGACGCGATGGGAACGATGACGGCCCTGGGCAAGCAGGCCAAGCTCACGGACGAGAAGGGTCGCATTCCTGGCCTGCGCACCGCCTTGATCGTGGAGGGCTGCGGGGCCGTCGTCGGTGGAGCGGCCTCGGCGTCCTCCAATACCGTGTACGTCGATTCGGCCTCGGGCATTGGCGACGGGGCTCGCACTGGCCTGGCCAACGTCGTCACCGGCGGGCTCTTCCTCGTCGCGATGTTCCTGACCCCGCTGTACGAGATCGTGCCCATCGAAGCTGCCGCGCCGGTGCTCGTGGTCGTCGGTGCGATGATGATCGCGCAGGTCACCGAGATTGACTTCCGCCGGTTCGAGGTCGCGCTGCCCGCCTTCCTCACCATCGTGGTGATGCCCTTTACCTACTCCATCGCCAACGGTATCGGCGTGGGCTTCGTCGCCTACGTCGTCATGGCCGTTATCGGCGGGCGCGGCAAGCAGGTCCACCCCCTGCTGTACATCGTGGCGACCCTGTTCGTGGTTTACTTCGCCGTGGACCCCGTGTTGAATGCCGTGACCTAACGCCCCTGCCCCAGGATGCCCGGCGGCACCCTGGCCCCCTGACTGATTCGTCGCGTCCGCTGCGCGAGCAAAGTACGCCCAGCGGTGCAACCGATGGAGGATTCCCTGAACGCCCTACCGACAGCCCAGGCCATCACCGACCTCGCTGATCCCCGCCTGGATGACATCCGCCACCTCAACTCCTCCGATGCCCGCCCGGATCTTCCCGGCGGCAAGGGACTGGTCATCGCCGAAGGAAAGCTGGTGGTCAGTCGACTGGTGCGCTCGGCCTTCCCCGTACGCTGCATCGTCGGTTTCCCCGGAAAGATTCAGGCATTGCGCGAGGACTTAGCCAACGAACCAGTGCGCGATACCCCAGCGGTCTATGAGGTCGACCGCGAGACGCTGGCGGAGGTCGTTGGCTTCGACATGCACCGAGGTTTGGTGGCCGCTGCGGATCGGGTGGTGGAGCGCACTGTTGCTGGCGTCCTGGACAACATCCCATCGGGACCAGCCACGATCGCCGTCTTGGAGGGGGTGGGCGACCACGAGAATATCGGTGCCTGCTTCCGAAACGCGGCGGGCTTGGGTGTCTCGGCGGTGCTCCTCGGCGCCGGGACGGCGGATCCGCTGTATCGGCGGGCTGTGCGGGTGAGCATGGGGCACGTGCTGCGCGTTCCCTATGCCCACTTCCAGGGGAAGACTACGAACTGGCAGCAGGGGCTGCGGGCGCTACAGGAGCGGGGATTCACGGTCATCGCGCTGACCCCCAACACCGATGTGGATCTGGCCCAGGCCATCGCCTCGGTGCGCTGCCAGCAGCCGGAGGGGGCGCGGATTGCGATCATGGTGGGGGCGGAGGGCCCGGGGCTGACTGAGCACGCGATGCGAGCGGCGGATCTGCGGGCGGCGATTCCCATGGCCCCGGAAACCGATTCGCTGAACGTGGCCACTGCGGCGGCTATCGGGTTCTACGCCGCTCGGTTTTAGCCGGCGCGGGGGCTAGCGGCCGGATTTCCGGGCCTGCTTGCGCACCTCCGCGCCAATCCGATGCGCCAGATTCTGCAGACCGTGGGCACCGGCCCGTGCGCCAGACAGCAACCCTCGGCCAGCGGAGACGGCGATGTCCCGGGCAATGTCCCGGTTGGAATCGCGGCTGGCATCACCCCGGGTGGGGGTGCGGGCGTAATCGTCGTAGACCGCTGCGGGCTGTGGGGGATTATCTGAAGATGTTCGCCGGCCAGGGCGTGAGGGCGCGCGCGTATCCGATTTCGCTTCGGGCCGGCCGTCCACGGCGAAAGCGGTGACCGGGACCGGCACGTCCCCGGCGGCGGGATCCACCCCCAGCCATGCGGCCAGGGCGGCGCGGGCCAGCTCGGCGGGTATGAAGGGTAGCTGTATGCCGCTGGCCTCCGTGTTGCCTGCCCAGAATGGGGATTCACTGGGTTCGGGCAGGCCGATGTCCTCGTACACCCGCTCCCGCGTCGCGCTGAAGGCCCGCCGCACCTCGCCATCGCGGAAGTGAGCGAATCCCGCCAGCCCGGTGTAGTCGTCCGCCAGGGGGTCTAGCTGCCCCACTGAGGGGGCCTCGTAGCCAGGGGGTACGCTACAGGTCGCGTAAATGTCCCCTGCGGGGGCCACGGAGCGCAGTTGCTCGGGCATGTCGGTGAGTCGGAGCAGTCCGGGCAGCACGACCTGGACAACGCTGAGCCCGGGGTAGGCGCCGATGTAGAACTCGGATTCGCTGGGCGGGGCGCTGCGGGACATGTCGAAGTCCCCGATGTGGGTTAGCGGCCAGCGGGGGTTGAGCTGGGCTAGGTATTTGCGGGCGAACCCACGGTCCGCTTGGGGTTCCGCGTCGAGGATGGCGCGGGGCTTGCGGTCCGTGGCTTCAGCGCGGACGCACCACAGGGTCACGAGTGTGCGCGGTGCCTGATCGGTGTCGGCGATGGCGCTGGCTACGGACTGCTCGGAGTGCATGGCGGTGGGGGTTCCTCTGGTCTTCGCCGGGGTTTACTTCTTTTTCCGCGGGTTGGTGCGCACGCCGAGTAGCACGTCCTCCCAGTGGGGGGTGACGGCCTTGCGCTTGCGGCGGGGTTTGTCCTCCCGCTCGGCAGCGGGGTGTTGGAGGAAAGCGTCCTCATTCTGGTCGCTGCCCTCGTTGCGGTTGCCACGGTCGGCCGAGTTTCCCGCCCCGCCGCTGGCACCTTCGCCGCCGAGGTCAGCTCCTTCCTCGGGCTCTCCGCTGCCGTTGTGGTTGGGGTCTCCGGCAACAGTGGTGCCGTTGGGAGCATGGTCGCCTGTTCCCCAGCCGCTGGATCCGGGCAGGCCGCCGTGCGCGCCTACGCGGTTTTCCACAGATCCTGCGCTGCTCAGGGAGGTCACCGGGGATACGGCCCGCACCGGCTGGCCGAATCGGGGGTCCACCAGGTCGCCGGCGATCGAGTTCAGCGGTTGCACGACGTTGGGCCCGGCGGCTTCCGGCGTGAAACCGAATTCCGCGACGTGCGTGGACTCCTGGCCTGCGGCCGTCTTGTTCCAACTGACGGTGACAACCCACTGCTTCATCTCGTTTTGGTGGGCGTCCCAGTTGGCGTCGCGGATTTTCTCCCCGCGGGCGGCGAATGTGGTGGCAAGGCTTTCCCACAGCGTCTCGGTGGCGGGGCCCTGGGCGGTGATGGGGTGCGCGGAGTGTGCGAGCTCCGCGATTCGGGCGCGTTCCTGCAGGATCGGCCAGGCGTAGGGCTCGATGCGGGATTCGTCTGTGTCCGCCTCGCGAGCCAGTTCGGCGACGGTGGCGCCGTGGCGCACGCGGTCCTGGATGTCGCGCGGGCTGATGGAGATGCGGGAGCGGCGGGGCCGGAGGTTGCGGCGGCGCTGCGGGGCCTGGTGGTCGGTGGTGGCGGGGTTTTTCTCGGCGACGACGCCAACCTGGCGCCCAAATCCCACTTCCCGCAGCCCGCGAGAACCCGGCTGATCGGAGCTGTTCTCCACCTTCTTCGTGGCGTTCCGCGTAGGGCTGTGACCTGTTGTCGGGCTGGTGTGGGCCGGGTCATCAGTCCCGGCGGTGGCAACAGCGGTCGGGTCAGCGGTCGCTTCACGCTGCACCCGATCAGCAGCGCCTGCCGTGCTAGCAGTGGTGTCGGCTGTGGTGCCAGCCCCCGAATCAGCCGCAGGATCGGTTTCAGGGTCGCCTGCAGGATCGGTTGCGGGATCGGTTGCAGGGGACAGCGAAGAGCTGGCGGAGCTCCCCGGGCCCGGAGCATGTTCAGCCCCGGCAGTAGGCGACGCATCGGCGGGATCTATCGACCCGCGGGAGCCGAGCACCGCAGTCAGCGGAGGTTCCGCATCTGGGGCTGCGGAGGTGGGCGCGGGGTTATGGGCGTCCCCAATAATGCGACGCAGCGCGTCGGTGACCGGCAGGAAGAATTCCGCAGTGCCATCGAGAGATCGCAACACTACGGAGTTCGCATCGCTGTCCGCGGGAACGAGTACTAGCTCTTGCATGGGTTCGTGTCCTCCTTTAACCGAGACCGAAAACTTCCACCGCCGGCGAGGAAAGTGAGGGCCCACCGTTCCCCAGGATGGACTTGAGCGTTATGCCCGCGCGTAACCGCCATCGATGACGAAGTCGATCGCTGCCGTCAACTTTTCCACGTCCGCCGGGTCGATAGCCGGGAACATGCCGATGCGCAGCTGATTACGACCCAACTTGCGGTACGGCTCCGTGTCCTGGATGCCGTTGGCCCGCAGGATCTTGGCGATCTTCGCCGCATCCACGGTCGCCTCGTCGAAGTCGATGGTGCCCACGACAAGCGAGCGGTTCTCCGGCTCAGCCACGAAGCAGGAAGCCTCCGGGCGGGAATCTGCCCAGTTGTACAGCGTGGAGGAGGATTCGCGGGTTCGCTCGACCATTCCATCCAGGCCGCCGCCGTTGTTCATCCACTGGATCTGATCGTTGAGCATGAGCAGCGTGGCCACGGCGGGGGTGTTGTAGGTCTGGTTTTTGCGGGAGTTGTCCACGGCCGTCTTGAGGTCCAGGAAAGCGGGGATGTAGCGCTGCTCGTCGGCGGCGATCTGCTCCACTCGCTCCAGGGCGGCCGGGGAGAAGGCGGCGAGCCACAGGCCGCCATCGGAGGCGAAGCACTTCTGCGGGGAGAAGTAGTAAACGTCAGCATTGGTCATATCCACCGGGAGGCCACCGGCACCGGAGGTCGCATCGATGGCCACCAACGCATCCGTATCCGGGCGAACCACCGGAACCATCGCGCCGGTAGAGGTCTCATTGTGCGCCCAGGCCACCACGTCGGCATCCGCTCCGCCGAGCTGCGCCGGGTCCGGGGCAGTGCCTGGCTCGCCCGCAATCACCTGGGGCTCGTTCAACCACGGTGCCTTCTTGGACACAGAGGCGAACTTGCCGGAGAACTCGCCGTAGGTCAGGTGGGCCGACTTGCTGCGGATCAACCCGAAGGAGGCCGCGTCCCAGAACGCGGTGGCGCCGCCCAGGGAGAGGACGATTTCGTAACCATCTGGGAGGCTGAACAACTCCGTCAGGCCCGCCCGCACGGAGCCGACCACATCCTTCACCCCCGCCTGCCGGTGGGAGGTTCCCATGATGTCCGCGTGATCCGCGATAGAGCGCAGCTGCTCCTCCCGGACCTTGGAGGGGCCGCAGCCGAACCGGCCGTCGGCGGGAATGAGCTCTGCGGGGATGGTGGGGAATTCAGACGGAGCGTTCATGGCGAAGGGTTCTAAGACTTTCTGTATCGGGGCCGGTCGTCGATAGGTCGAGTGTAGCCTCTGGGCGGGACGCTCGGAACGGTAGACGGTCGCGGCGGTCACAGGGGGAGTAAGCTGTGGGCTGTCCCACGTTTTCGGGTCACACTGATGAGGGTGGGCGGAACATGGCTGGCCCCAACGCCTCGAAATCCCTCACCCCTGCCCCACGTGGTTCCGTAGAATAGCGCGAGCTGAACATTGCACTTTTACCGTGCCAGCTGCCGAGGCAAGCGAACATTTCAGAAAGGGATGTCAATGGCTACCGATAATCAGGACAAGGCCGTTCTCCACTACCCCGGTGGAGAGTTTGAAATGGACATTGTCCACGCCACCGAGGGCAACTCCGGTGTCGCCCTGGGCAAAATGCTGGCCGAAACCGGCCTGACCACCCTGGACCCCGGGTACATGAACACCGGTTCCACCGAGTCGGCTATTACCTACATCGACGGAGCCAACGGCATCCTGCGTCACCGCGGATACGACATCGCTGACCTGGCCGAGAACGCCACGTTCAACGAGGTGTCCTACCTGCTCATCAACGGCGAACTGCCGAACGAGCAGCAGAAGGAAGAGTTCAACCAGAACATCCGCAAGCACACCCTGCTGGACGAGGACTTCAAGTCCGCCTTCCGCGTTTTCCCCCGTGACGCGCACCCCATGTCCGTGCTGGCGTCGTCGGTGAACATCCTGTCCACCTACTACCAGAAGGACCTCAACCCGCTGGACAAGGATGCTCAGAAGCTGAACACCTATCGCCTGATGGCGAAGGTGCCGATGCTCGCGGCCTACGCTTACCGCGCCTCCAAGGGCAAGCCGTACATGTACCCGGACAACTCCCTCAACGCTCGGGAGAACTTCCTGCGCAACATGTTCGGCTACCCCACGGAGCCTTACGAGAATGACCCGGTGATCACCAAGGCCCTGGACAAGCTGCTCATTCTGCACGCGGACCACGAGCAGAACTGCTCCACCTCCACCGTGCGTATGGTCGGCTCCTCCCAGGCCAACATGTTCGCGTCCATCGCAGCGGGCATCAACGCGCTGTCCGGCCCGCTGCATGGTGGCGCTAACCAGGCCGTGCTGGAGATGCTGGAGAGCATCCACGAGCAGGGTGGGGACGCCACGGACTTCATGAACCGGGTGAAGAACAAGGAGCCGGGCGTGAAGCTCATGGGCTTCGGCCACCGCGTGTACAAGAACTACGACCCGCGCGCGGCGATTGTGAAGGATTCCGCTCACGAGATCCTGGAGCACCTCGGCGGCGACCACCTGCTGGACCTTGCCATGAAATTGGAGGAGATCGCCCTCGCGGACGACTACTTCATCAGCCGCAAGCTGTACCCGAACGTGGACTTCTACACCGGGCTCATCTACCGGGCCATGGGATTCCCGACGGACTTCTTCACCGTGCTCTTCGCAATGGGCCGCCTGCCCGGCTGGATCGCCCACTACTTGGAGCAGGTCAACGAGCCGACGGCGAAGATCAACCGCCCCCGCCAGATTTACACCGGCCCCACCGAGCGCAAGATCGGGCGCTAGGACGTTACGCCGGGGCCTGAATCGGCCCCGAGGCGCGGTGGCTTATCTTGCACTCGGGTGGTTGAACCGCCACACTGGTCTGCACGCAACGCACAGTTGCTGACCATCTGTCCAGACCCGACCGCGGGCCCACCAGGGCCGTGGTCAACCAGGAGTTTTGTATGAGTAAGCCGCAGATCGAGGCGCAGGCAGGCCCGGCCCCAAAGGATCTCGTCATCGAGGACATCACCGTGGGCGAGGGGGCAGAGGCCGTTGAGGGCGGCATGGTGGAAGTCCACTACGTGGGCGTGGATTACGAAACCGGGGAGGAGTTTGACTCTTCTTGGGACCGGGGTGAGGCCATCGCGTTTCCGCTCAGCGGCTTGATCGCCGGGTGGCAGGAGGGGATCCCGGGGATGCGCGCAGGGGGCCGTCGAAAGCTGACAATCCCGCCGGAGAAGGCCTATGGTCCGGCGGGGATGGGCCACCCGTTGTCCGGGCGCACGCTGGTGTTCATCATTGATCTTTTGGACGTCAAGTAGCGCAGCGCGGGCCAGGCAGTCGGTCACCAGTCGGCGCACCGTCGGCCGCTAGTCGACTGACGGTGGGCCCACAGCCAGGCCGACCATGGGGCGCCCAACAGGTCGGCCGTGGGGCGCCACAGGCTTCAGGCCTGCGGCCCTCGCGTCGCCGCCCCGCACTATTATCAAAAGCGCGGATCAGACCCGATCCGCGCTTTTTTCGCGCCATGTTGTCAGCCCCCGCCCCGCTAGGACTGCTTGAGCGCCTCCCGCCACGTCAGCTTGCTGCCATTGTGCAGAATGGAATAGCGGTAGATCTTCGCCACCAACGCGAGTGCCCCCGCCGTGACAAGTGCGGCCAGGGCAAAGCTCGCCACGACGCCCAGGAGCCCCAGGTTCCCCGCGGCGTATTCCAGGGGCGCGGTGGTGAGGCTGAACGGAGGAATCCACGCCAGAACCTGCATGACAGTGGAGTCCATCTTCGTCATCCCGATGAAGGGAGCGTAAACCATCCCCAGTAGCAGAAGCAGCACCGGGGATCCGGCGGACTGCAGGTCCTCTGTCCTGCTGATCAAAGACCCTGCGGCCGCGTACAGGCCCCCAAAGAACAGCAGCCCCAGCAGGAACGCTATGAGTAGCAGGGGGACCGTCGCGAAGTCGAACGCCAACCCGTCGGCCAACCCGGTGACCAGCACGCCGATAGTCCCTACGCTCAGCACAATCAGCGTTGCCGCGAACCCCACCAAAGCGTTGCCGATCAGCTTCCCCGCCAGAAAGTCGATCGGGCGAACGGAGGCGAGCAGAATTTCCACAATCCGCGAGGACTTCTCCTCCGTCACCCTCGCCCCGATGTTCCCGGCGAACAGGATGATGAAGTACGACATAATCCCTACCCCCACGAGCACGGTGACCACAGCCGCCATGTTCACCGAGGACTCCTCTTCCTTCAGGTTGGTCGTCCGCATGCTCGTGTCCGGCAGTGCGGCCCGGAAGGCCTCGGGTGCGACATTCACCTTGGCTAACGCCTCCCGCTGCCCAAGGCTCACCAGCGCCGTGGTGATGGATTCCTGCACCCGCTGGTCCACTCGGCCGTCGGAGATGAGTTCGTAGCCGGGGTTCGCAGCGATGAGAGCTGCGTCCTTACCGTCCTTGACCTGCTGAATCGCCTCATCGCGGGAGCTGGCGGTGCTGATGTCCAGGGGTTTGTCGGCGGGGCCGCCCTTGCCGGGGACGATAGAACCCGTGGACTCCGCAGGCAGCCCCGCTTCCAGCGCCTGCTTGTCCACCCCGACGACGACCACCGTCGGGGCACCCTCCCCGTCGTCCTGCGAACTCTTCCAACTGAGGAAACCAATGGCACCCAGCGTCGCTATCGTGAGCACGGCTAGCGTGATGAGGATCGACTTGTTGCGCAGGGCCACCGTAATCTCCCGTGCGGCCACGGTGCGGATAGTGTTCGCGGATGAATAACCCGTGTTCTGCATCGGTTTCTAGCTCGCCTTTCTCTCAGCGCTGGGTTTGGTGGCGTCCTCAATAATCTCCCGGAACATGTCCGTCAGGTCCGGCACCCGACGGGAGAAGGAGTGGACGGGGCCGGATGCCAGGGCCGCGCGGAGGATGTCCTGGTCGAGGTCCGTGGTGGGCGATTCGATGACGACGCCATCAACCAATTCCTCCACCATCCGCGTGCCAGGTGGGTACCATCCGCGCGCCGGGGTGCGGATGTCGTAGAGGATGGGTCCGCCGGAGCGCAGTTCGTCGACGGTGCCCTCGGCGCGCATGGTGCCGGCTGCGACAACCCCGACTCGATCGCAGAGGCGCTGGACGAGGTCTAACTGGTGGGAGCTGAAGATGACGGGGACGCCGGCTCGGGCGCGTTCCTGGAGCATGCCGCTCATGACGTTCACGGCAACGGGGTCGAGGCCGGAGAAGGGCTCGTCGAGGATGAGCAGGTCCGGGTCGTGCAGGAGCGAGGCCGCGAGTTGCACGCGCTGCTGGTTGCCGAGGGAGAGACTGTTCAGCTTGTCCTCCGCGCGGTCGGCCAGGCCGAGCCGCTCCAGCAGGGCTTTGGCGCTGGCGCTTGCCGCGGGCTTGGTGAGGCCGCTGAGCTGGCCGAGGAAGGTGAGCTGGTCGAGGACCTTTTCCTTGCTGTAGAGCCCGCGTTCCTCCGGCATGTAGCCGATTCGACGGCGGAGGGTGTCGTCCATCGGGCGGTCTCCGAGGAGCACTTCACCGGAGTCGGCGCTGAGCACGCCCAGGGCGATCCGCATAGTGGTGGACTTGCCGGCGCCGTTGGAGCCGACGAACCCGTAGATTTCTCCGGGGTGCACGCTGAAGGTCATGTCCTGTAGAGCCTGCGTGTCGCCGAAGCTTTTGAACAGGTGCCGGATATGTAGGGGCTGTGGAGACTGCGTCGGTGGCGCTGGAACCACGGCGGGATTGTCCTTCCTCGGGCTTGTTGTGCTGGGTACGGGTTGTGGTGGGGGGAGTGCTCGTTTGGCGGGTTGTGGGTGTGCTTGGTGCGGGTGCTCGGTCGGCGGGTTGTGGGTGTGCGGTACGAAGGGTGCTCGCGGCGTTCACTGTCTGAGCCCAGCGCAAGGGCGTTGTCGGACGATGGTGGCTGCCGGGTCGCGTGAGGTGAGTCTAGTGGATCGGTGGGACAAGCGGTTGGCTGTTGTGGACGCGAGTCTGTGCGGCGCGCGTTCGGCGGGGCCCACCGAGGTTGCGTTGCGCAACATGCACCCCGTGGGGCCCACCGCAGTTGCACTGTACGTCGTGCCTCGGGCGGGTTGGCTCGCGAAGGTAGCGCCGCACGGCAGGCGTCCTGCGGGTTTGGGCCGGTTGCGCTGCGCAACCTGCACCCCGCGGGTTTGGGTCCAACGACTTCCCCGCCCGGTAGCCCAGTGCGGTGCCGGCGACCTCCCTGTATGTCGGGGTGGCTCCAGCCGCTCGCCTGCGATCCCAGCGTGTTGTTGGAGTTGCAGGTGTGGTTGTGGGGTGGGGGAGCTGAGGCTTTCGGGGGTGGAGGGGCGTTTTCCCGGACGGTTGGTAGGTGTGGTTCTGGGGTTTTGTAGCGGGGGTGGGTGTGAGGTGTCCGGGGTTTTGCCCCTCGGCGGCGCGAGGTGGGGTTGGCGTCCAAAAGGGAAAAGGGCCGTCACCACCACACCACCGGCACTAGATTTGAGTCCATGACTCGCAGCAGGCGGCCCATTCTTCCGCGCACGGTCTCCCTATCGCGCGATGGGGACGTGGCAGTAGTGACCTTGCGGCGCCCGGAGAAGCGAAATGCGTTGCGGCAGGTTGAATGCGATGGCATCGCGCTTGCCGTGCAGCTGGCAGTGGAGGGGGAAGCGGGTGCTGCTGGTGGATCGCCTGGCATCGGCGAAGACGCCGTGCAGCCGAGTGGCACGAAGCCCAGCGCGCATCCCGCTCGCGTCATCCTGATCCGCGGCGAAGGCGACGTCTTTTGCGCGGGTGCGGATCTGGGCGGCGTCTACGAGAGTGGCTTCCTGGACGCCGCCGGACGCATGACGGAAGCGATCCTGGCCGCACCCGTTCCCATGATCGCCGAGGTGCAGGGCGCGGCCGTCGGGGCCGGATGCCAACTAATAATGGCTTGCGACCTGCGCGTATTCGCCCCCGCAGCCGCTTGCTGGATACCCGCGGCGGCCAACGGGTTGGTGCTCGACACCTGGATGCTCAACCGCACCCGCGAACTGCTGGGCGGGGCGCTCGCGCGGGACCTCATGATCGGGGGCGGCCGAATCACGGCGCAGCGGGCGGAGGCCCTGGGATTCGCCTCCCGGATCTGCGACGACGCAGCCCAGGCCCGCCGGTTTGCCCACGACATCGCCGCCCAAGCGCCCCTGTCGATGCGGTACGCGAAAGCCGTCCTCAACGACACAAAATTGCGCCCGAGCCTCTCCCACGCCCCGGCGCAGGACGCCCACCGCGAGCTCTACGACCGC
This sequence comes from Corynebacterium heidelbergense, assembly GCF_028609845.1. Taxonomy (NCBI): domain Bacteria; kingdom Bacillati; phylum Actinomycetota; class Actinomycetes; order Mycobacteriales; family Corynebacteriaceae; genus Corynebacterium; species Corynebacterium heidelbergense. The sequence continues at coordinate 507,989 of NZ_CP063191.1, forward strand.
GTTTGGCAAAGCGAAGATGTGCGAGAAGCGAAGGCCGCCCGGTCCGAGGGGCGCAGGCCGCAGTTCAGCGGTCGGTAGGTGGGACGCCCGGCTGGCTGGCGTCCCAAAGCATCAAATCGCCCCCCGAACCCCTACAGCTCCTCGGCGACGATATTGACCAGCTCATCATCCCCCGGCTTCGGCGGCGCCGGGATCGTCTCCGCCTGATCCATGCTCACGCGGTGTCGCAGCTCCACCGGCTCTAGCCGCACCGTCGCGCCGGTCCGCAGCGACTCCTCCACGGCCGCGCACACCCGCACGTCCATCAGCCCCTCCACGCCGCTGTGCTCGGGATTCGTACCGTTGCGCACGCACTCGATGAAGTGCCGCGTCTCCCCGGCGAACTGGTCGTAGGCCTCGAACTCGACCGTCTCGGTGGACATCTCCCCGTCCTCCTCCACGGCCAAGGTGTAGCTCAGCTCGGCGTCGTCGCCCCATTGGAAGGCCGCGTTCGACTGAATGGACCCCTCACTGCCCGCCAGCGTGAAGCCCTGCTGGCCGACCGTGGAGTAGGACGCGGTGTACTGCGCCAGCGCGCCGGACGGGAACTCGCAGGTCACGGCCACGGTGTCGTGGAAATCGAACTGCGCGTCGGCGTTGCGCTTGCCATGCGCGTGGACGGCGATCGGCTCCTCCTCGAGAAGATTGCGGATGAGGTTCAGGGGGTACACGCCCATGTCCGGGATCGGCCCGCCCCAGAATCCGGAATTGCCGCGGTGGTTTTCGGGGTTGACGTTGTGCCCGAAACTGGCGGTGTAGGAGCGGATCTCACCGATTGTTTTCTTGCGGACGCAATCAACCAAGCGCAGCAAGAACGGATGGTTATGCAGGCGGTACGCGACGAGGAGGGTGGTGTTGGTCTGGGCGGCGGCGTCGATGATGGCACGGCAGTCCTCCTCGGACGGGGCCATCGGCTTCTCTAACAGGACGGGGACGCCGGCCTTCAGCGCGGGGACGGCGTGCTCGCGGTGTTTGTGTACGGGGGTGGCGATGTACACGCCGTCGATGGTGCCGGAGTTGAGCAGCTCGTCGTACTGCTCGTAGTCGTAGTGCTTGACGCCGTAGGCCCGCGCCTTCTCCGGGTCGGAGGAGACGAAAGCGACGATCTGCGCCTCGGGTAGCTGTTGGACACCGGGGATGAAAGCCTGCTGCGCGATCTGGCCCGCACCGACGACGGCGAACCGGAACGGCCGCTGGGTGGGGGCGGTATCTGTGATGGTGGCGGCGGCGGTTTGGTCTTGCTGGGGTTGTTCGGACATGGACGCCAGGGTAGGGCCGCGCACCGGATACCGCAGATTCGTGGCAGGTCCTTCTGGGCGGGGGCCTGGGAATGAACACATGGATGGTGGGCCGTCGGGGGCTGGATGTCCGCGAGGACTGCCTGGGGGTATCAAGAAGGAGAAAACCCCACCGACCATACAGGTCAGCGGGGTGAAAGCCGATCGGCAATCCGGGAGACTAGTTCTCCTGCTCGTACTGGGACAGAGCCAGGCCGAGGGTGAAGAAGGTCGGCGCCCAGTGGCCGACGAAGATGCCCCAACGGTCGGACTGCGCCTTGCTGTCGCCGGACTTGAGGCGAGAAGCAGTCCAGGAACCGAAGGAGAGGGCGACGGATGCCAGGCCGGCGGTGTAGGCGTACTCAGAGCGAACGCCCATGTTGTGGAGAGACTTCATAACCATGAAGATGATTCCTTTCTGTTCGCACGCCCGGATGGAAGTAGCGGGGGATTGGCATGCTGGAACTATCCTACCAATGTGCATGGTTGCGGAGGGGCCGCCGGATGTGTGGGGAGGGGGGCCGGGGGCTGAGGTGTCCGGGATTTCGACCCTTTGAACTTTCGGACCAGGAGTTCAGGCGCCAGACGGTTAGGGGGGACCGAGACTCAGTTCGGGTCGGGAGTACCGATTGCGCGGAGCAGCAGTCTGTCCGGCGACGAGGCAGAAGTCATGGGCTCGCCGGCTAGATCGGCTGCTTTGACTACGGGACCGGTAGGTCCTACGGCGCACGACCAGCACGAGAATCCGGGGCAACCTGAGGTGACTAGCAGATGTTATATCCGGCGCGAAAATCGCGTCTAGACTACTAGAACAACGGGTCCTTAGCACGTCGGAAAAGTGCCCCAGAGAGGAATCGACTATCCTGCGAAACCGCTCTCATCTGCACATATAGGTCAAAAACGGTGTAACCGCACGACATTCGCACGACATCCAGAACAACTACCCACTAAGTGCGTCAAGTTCCCTATCGAACAGGTGTGCGTAAGTATCTAGCGTCATCTTCGCGCTGGCGTGCCCTAGCTGGCGCTGGACAAGAAGAACACTGTGACCATCCGCGATCATGATGGACGCTGCGGCATGGCGTAGGTCGTGCGGCGTGATAGGCGGGAAAGTCGGGTCCGCTGCCATGCACCTGTCCACTGCCGTGTGGAACCAGCTTCGGCGCGATGGTGTGGTGAGCGGCCCGCCATCTTGGTTCGACCACACAAGTGCATCGGGGCGTTTGCTGGCAACAACGGGGGCAAGCGCTTCTGCCACTCTTTTCGGTATCGCGATGGTGCGGCTGGCGCGTGTCTTGGTGGTACCTATCTGAGCTTTACCCCCGATGGTGGTTGCGCTTTTTGTGATGCGGGCACGCCCCCGGGCAAGGTCTAGGTCGCCAACTGTGAGGGCGGCGGCTTCACCCCATCTGGCCCCGGTGTACCCGAGGAACAGCAGCAGCTCAGGGAAGCGGCGCGAGGTCGCGGCCAGATCCTCCACTTGCTGCTTGGTGAGTGTGACTACCGCGCGCCTTTGTCGCGCCGGTACGCGCGTGGAAGCGCAGGGGTTGGCGGTGATGTACCCGTACCTCACGGCTTCTTCGAGAAGCGTTTTGAGTATGCCGTGCGCGCGTTGCACAGTGCTGGGGCTACGCTGCGCGGCGAGTTTATCTACCCATCGTTGGGCTGTTTCTGTGGTGACGCTTCCGACTTCCGCGTGCTGCCAGGCGGGCTGCACGTGTGTGGCCCAGGATGTTTCGATAGCGCGGGAGCTGGATGCGGCGAGGTGTCGCTGGGATGGCCACCACGTATCCCACAGGTGCTTGATCGTGGTTCGCTGACGCTCTGGGTTTATCCACGTCCCTTGTGTGAGCGCGGTGGTGTTGGTTGCGGCCCAGGCTTCTGCTGCGGTCTTGGTTTGGAAGGGTTGCTTGGTTCGGCTTTTGCCTTGGGGGTCGCGGTATTGGACGCGCCATAGGGTCTTCCCTGCGGCGTTCTTGTACCGCTTGATGGAGGCCATTAGGCGGGTTCTGCGGAGGCTTCTACGCGCGCGTTGTCAGCGTCTTGCGGGTAAACGTTGCAGTTGTAGGCTCGCCCGTTAGCGTCGTGCTGGATGTTCCAGTGTTCTTCTTCGCTGTTGATTCGTCGAATGTGCTCTGGCGAGACGGTTCCGAGGTCGCTCTTGGGTATGCTTGTCTGCTTCGTGAGTTGCTTGTGGCATAGGACTACTGCGGTGGCGCGGTCCATCCCCTTGATGTTTTCTGCGGGTTCGGTCTCTCCGCATCCGGTGATGATGAGGGGGAGCGCGAGGAGGGGTGCGGCGTGGCGGATTTTCATGGTGTTCCTTTCTGGGGTGAGTTGTCTAAGCAACCTTGTCGCAGGCAATCCCGTCGCCATCTCGGTCTAGGGCATCCCGGTATCCGGGTTGTCCACGGTAGAACGGCCCGGCCCCTGCGGCGCGGGCTTCCCGGCAACTGGCGTAGTAGGTGCCGGTGGATGCGGGCGGTTCGGCGGGTGGAGCCACCTGCGCTGGCGGTGCTTGCTCAGGCTGCACGTCGGGTTGCGGTGCTGCCGGGGGCGGGGTGTATGCGGGTTGCGGTGGCTGCTCCGTGGTGGGGGGAGCGAACAGTTGAGCAGTTTCCGTTGCGGTCGGCGGGGCCACTGTCTGCGTGACCGTGGATGTGGGTGGCGTGTAGGTTGTTGTTTTGCCCGCAGAATCCGAAGATGAGCTGGCAGAAGCACCCAGAACCAGGCAAATGGCTGCGGCCGGGCCAACGATTACCCATCTGCGAGGAGTACGTTGCAACTCGGGTTTTGGGCCTACCCATTCGGCAACGTCAGGATCGGTGTCGCGCAAGATTTCTTGTAGGCGCTGATGCTCGGCAAGGCGTTCAATGAAGCCCTTGTTCGCCTTGGTGTCCTTCCGGTCGCACCACAACCACCACCCTGAGGGCAGCGCAAATCCTAGACCGATGAGGAAACTAGATAGGCTCGGTGTGAACAGGAACATCGAGACCCCTAGGACTACCAGAAGCCAACAGAAGAATCGGTTGCTTGAGGCTGCTTTAGATGGACTTGTTTGGGCGATCATGCAGCTTTTCCTTCGATCCATGCGCGGAGTATCCGCTGGTTGACTTCGAGTTCGTCGGCAATTTCCTGGAAGTTGCCTTGCGCCCAAGCGTAGGCATCGCAGAAGGCTTCTGTGGTGATTAGCAGGTGTGCGGCGAACTTGTCCGCGCGGCGTTCCTGCCGCTGCGAGTAGTGGGTGTTGAGGGTTGGCGTGTCACCGTAAGCGGCGTGGCCCAACTCATGAGCGAGAGTTGAGCGGTACTGGCGGGCGCTCATGCCACGGCGTGTGCTGATGGTGCGGGTTGCGTGGTGGTAGTAGCCGGGTGGCCCTTGGTCGTGTTTGGTGAGGTTGACCTGCAGCATGTCGGCCATGATCTGCAGGTCGGTGAAGTCAGTCATCCTCGCTATCCCATCCTCTCTGAGCGTCCTCATCGTCGGTCGTTGCCACCGCCCGTAGCGGGGTGTCGTCATCGTAGATGTTGGGTGAGACATCCGCGTCTTGGTCGGGGCGTAGGGGTACGACGTTGTCGTTTGTAGCTGCCGCTGCGAGGCGGTCCGCGTCTCGTTTGATGCGGTTGGCGATCTGTTCCGGGGTGCTCACTTGGCCGTTGTCGTTCAGGTGCCCTGTGTCTTCGAGGGCCTGCACCGGGTTGACCCCGTAGGCATAGCTGACTTTGATCACTTGGTCTGCCGTCAAGGAGCCTGCTCCTGACAACCTCCTACTCAGAGCTGAATAGTTCAGGCCTGTTCGCCTCCCTATCTCACGGTAGGAGGCCCCATTAGTCGCTTGTGAGATCCACTCGGAATGCCGTTTTTGCATGAGGTCAGTCTACGTTTGTTGATCTTCGTCAACAAATGGAAAAATGCTGGTCACCCCCGTGAGGGCACCCCCGAAATAGGGTGCTTGTAATTCCACTGTTGCTAGAAAACAACAACCGTTGTAGGTTTGTGTCATCGCACCGAACGGAAACGGTCGGAGCGGTCGCCACCTGAGGCTTGAAAAAGTAGCCAAGGCAGGGGTGTTAACCAGCGAGAAGGGGATAACTCATGTCCGCATACCTGGATCAGACCGTGCTCGAACTGAAGACCACGGCCCAGCACTACTGCAAGCGCCACCGGATAGACATCAACCAGCACCGGCTGAAGCGCATCGTGCTGAAGGTCGTGAAGCGCATGGAGCGCGAAGCCGACAGACTGACGCGCATCGAGATCATCACCCCGGACGGCTACCGCTGCATCGACTACTCAGACCCCACGGGGGAGTCAGCGGTGCGGAACATCATGCGGGAGGCCATCGCCGGTTAACGCCCTTGGGTGGTGTCATAACTACAGCCCAACTTCAGCGCCCCACGGGGCGCTTTTTCGTATCTGAGGAGACCGCAGATTGACCAGCAACCCAATCGGCAACCCGGTCCACACCCTCATTGAGTGGTGCGACGGGGAAACAGAGAAGCAAATGGACGAACAGCTACAGGAGATGTGGGCGCATGTTGCATGACGAACTGATGACGGATGAATACACGATGAGTGAGCAGCGCTTTGAGCTGCGGGATGAGATGTTCCGCCGCGTCGCCGCTGGCGATCATCTTGGGGCTATCAACGCTTACAGCGAGGCTGTGACTAGTGGGTTCACTGCCGATATGCCGTATCGCTTGTGCGCGGAGCTGCGTGCTTGTTTCGGTGTCTTGCGGCTGGCGCAGGAGGCCTTGGGGTTTGAGGCGGTGGCGGCATGAAACAACAACTACGCCAAGTCATGGACGACATCGAGGCCGTGTTCGGCAAGCGTAAACCCATGCTGTCCGTGGCGGAGTTCGCCACGATGTGCGGGGTATCCCCGAAAACAGTATGGGAGTGGTGCGCGAGCGGTGAGCTGCCCGCGTCGCAGACGAAGAAGTGGGCACCGTACCGGATCAGCTACCGCGAGCTTCTGCGTTTCCAGGAGGCCGCTCATGCTGCTTGATGTGATGCTGCACCCCCGTTACGAGGTGCACAGGTTTTGGTTCTGGGTCGTGGCTGTCACCACGGCCCTTTGCCTTATCGCAATGTGCTCGTAGGAGGCGCCGCGATGAGATACACGACGATACCTACAACGAGCCGGGATGAGTGGCTGGAGCTGCGGAAGACGCGGGTAACCGCCACGGACATCCCGAAGATCATTTCAGGGACCGAGAAGGCGTACCGCTCGCTGTGGTCTGAGAAGCGCGGCGACCGTCGGTTCGGTGGGAACAGATACACGAAGTTCGGGAAGCAGCAGGAGCCTGTCATTGCCGCGCAGGTGAGTGAGTGGTTCCCAGAACTGGCCCCGAACGATCAACTGCTAGTCAGCGTGGACGATGAGCGGTTCGCCGCTACCCCGGACATGATCGGACAATCCATGATCGGGGAGATCAAGACGGCGAAAAGCCCGTGGGGGTTCATCGAGGACCTGCCGCGTCATTACTTCCTGCAGGTGCAGTGGCAGCTGTTGGTGACGGGCGCGGAGTCGTGCCTGGTGGCGTGGCAGGGAACCACGGAGGTTGGTGGTGAGCTGCGCCCGGATGGGGATATTCGCACGGGGTTTGTTTACCCGGATGAGGCCACGTTCGAGCAGATGCGCCGCGTGGCTACCGAGTTCCTGGAGTTCACCCCGCAGGAGGCGCGTGACCTGAGCGGTGATTTCTACGCCTCGCACTTGCTGTCTGAGGTGCTGGAGATTGATCGGCAAATCGGCAAGAACAACGCCGCGAATCGGCGACTGCAGGATGAGCGCGCGGGTCTTGTGGCCGAGTTCCTACGGCAGTTCGGTGATGAGGCGCAGGTGGTGGAGTGCGGTGATTTGGTCGCTGAGGTGAGCGGCCCGAAGGTGACGAACCGCTTTGACCGTAAGGGGCTGGCGCGGGAGTACCCGGATCTGGAGCGGAAGTACGTGCTGCAGGAAACGAAACCATCGACAGTGAAGGTGAAGAGCAATGGCTAACTTCAACCTGCAAGACTACGAGACCGTTGATCAGCGCATTCAGCGGTTCTACAACGACAACAAGAGCGGTCGCATTGAGGCGCACCTGATTGACAAGGATGGGGATATTGGTAAGACCCGGTGGGTTATGCGCGCGGAGGTATATCGAAGTAGCGACCCTGATGCACGCCCTACTGGTGTTGGGCACGCCTATGAGGTGGATGGCGCTGGCATGGCCAACAAACAGGCCGCGCTAGAGAACTGCGAAACATCCGCTGTCGGCCGCGCTTTGGCTAACGCTGGCTATTCCGGGTCTAAACGTGTGACCCGTGAGGAAATGCTGAAGGTACGCCGGGGTGAGACTCCTGGCCGTGTGGCGGCGGCGACGACGTTGGATGAGCTGACCGCGATCTTCAATGAGCTGAAGGCTGAGGGGACTCATGATGAGTTCCGTGGGCTTCTGTCTGCGCGCCGCAAGGAGATTGAGGGGGGCAAGTGACTGAGCCGCTGAACCCCGTTGAGATTGAGTCGCATATCCGCGAGTTGGTGAACCGGATCGCTAAGGGGATCGGTGTTTTCTCGAAGCGCTATGCGGCTTTCTTAGAGGCTGACCGCGCATTCGACCGGGCCTATGCGCAGAATTACAAGGATGCTGAGGGGTCAATCAAGGACCGTGAGTATGAGGCGGACTTATTGACGATGGGCGAGCGCGAAGCGAGGGACGTTGCGGATATCGCATTCAAGCACGCGGACAAGCTTCTGAAGGCGCTTGACTTGGAGTTGCGGGCGTATCAGTCAATCGGCGCGTCTGTTCGTGCAATGTATGGCAACGCGGGGAGGACATGAATGCTTGACCTGCTAGCTATCTGGTTTGGGGCCGCCGCTGTTATGGTGGCCCTTTTGCATTGGCGGGATGAGGATGACTAAACGCCCATTCCCTAAGCACGTGTATGAGGCGGTGCGTGAGCGCGCGAGTGATTACGGTGAGCCGTCGTGCGAGGTGATGATCGCCCCTGGCTGTACGGGGTGGGGGACTGATTGGCATCACCGGCAGATGAAGTCGCAGGGCGGCCAGGACACTATCCCCAACGGATTGTTTTGCTGCCGCCATTGTCATTTAGTCGGCATTCACAAAGACCCCAAACGCGCCTACGAAAACGGGTGGCTGGTTCATGGCTGGGATAACCCAGACCAGCAACCGGTGCTACGCCGTGGCCGCTGGGTACTACTAGACGAAATCGGCGGGTTTACCGCCTACAACAAGGAGAACTATGACAACGAAAACTGAGCGCCCTCACGTGGGCAGGATGCCCGTGACGTGGCCTAATGCGCGTGGCGCTGTGCAGGCTGGGTGGATGGATATGCATGTGGGTTTTGAGCCGCATGATCGTTCGTTTAGCTTGCATACGGATAGCGCGAAGATTTACATCCCGGAGGACGTGTTTCATTTGCTGGTTGCTGCTGTGGATGAGGCGCAGGAGTTGTGGGGGTGGGAGCGTGAGTGACCCGCATTTGGATGAGGTGGACCGCTACATGGACCCGAAGATGAATTACTACTGGGTATCTTTTTCGGGAGGAATGAGTGTGCAGGCGGTGGACAGGGAGACAGCTATTGATGCAGCGGCGGAGTGTATCTGCGATGACCCGGGAACATTCCTTGTTTTCGACACTGAAATGGATGGTGAGTGATGGAGACGTACACAGCGGATCGTATCCGAGAGGTGCTGGGCGAGGAAGCCCTTGCCAAACTCATCACACCGACTAAATGGGTGCCGCGCCATGTTGAGGGCGCGTGGGCGTCTGAGTACGCGGTTCCGGGTGTGGTTGTGCAGGACGTATTCGGCCATCGTGCTCGCTTTGAGAGCACGGACGATAGGCCTTTCCCTCATTGGGAATGCGACGGCAGGAACCCAAAGGTGGACCACATGGAGAACTTCACGGTCTTGGAGTGGCCGGGCGCGGAGATTCGGGACATCATCCCGGACGGCCCGCAGCCCATTGAGCCGGAGAAAACGAGGCCCTACATTGGGCAGATCATCACCACTGCAGAGGAATTGAAGGCATTGCCGGAGAACACTCGGATAGGCGGCGATGAAGCCATTGCGTTTCGTAAGAAAAAGGGCGGTAAGTGGATTAGTCCTCTTAACGGGCCGATTTGTGACGCCACAGTGCTTGAAGAGGTAGGTGGCACCGCCGTTATTACGGCACTACTAGCGGACTACGAATGAGCGGCACGGGTATTTGGGTGCACCGCGTGCGGAACCGGTTTTACGTGTGCACCACACCGAACCGACCACGCAACGGTTCCCTGCCTGAGATAGCGCGGTGCGGGATTCATTTCGATTGCGGGAGCCGTGAGATGGCTGATGCCACTGCCCGGCGGCCACACGAAGCACGAATAAAGGAGAACCCCAAATGAACATCACTCCGGAGCAGATGGAAGGAATGCGGTGGGAATACGCCGTGCAACTGAAAAGTGAACCAGATGAGGAGTGGCGCACAGTCACGAAGTGGTGTCCGAACGTGGACGGTATGCTGCTGCCCGAAGGCCGCGCATTAGCCCCCCATGAGCGCATCATCCGACGCCTCGTCACCGAACCGGAGGTAGTCGAATGAGTGACGATGACACGCTTCTGGGCATGTCTCCGGAGGAGCGGGAGCAGTGCGTTGGGATGCGCGCCATAGTGCCGGGAACCGGACTGTGCGCGGTTATTCTTCGGATCCTTGATGATGATGGGGTGGAGTTGCAATTCCCCGAAGAGCGGAACGCGCGGCTTTATTACCCCCATTGCGAGGTTATCCCTGATTTCAGTGTGCCCCGCGCGTGGATGCCGGATGGTTCGCCCCCTGATGCCCACGTGGTGCGCCGTTTGGTGAGTAAGCCGGAGGTGGAGCCATGAGCCTGAGGGCAATGCTGTGGGCGCTGGATGAAGCCCCAGTGGATAGCCAAGGCCAACTCGTAACCCTCATCGCCCTAGCAGACCACGCCAGCGACAACGGAACGGGCGCGTGGCCCTCGCAAGCCAGCATCGCTGAGCGCGCCCGGTGCTCACCCCGCACAGTCCGCAGATACCTCAACGAGCTGGAGCAGTCCGGCCTCATCCGCCGGGGGGATCAGCAGCACGTTGCGCACCTCCGCAAGGACGTGCGCCCGGTGGTGTGGGACCTGTGTCTGGAGGCCCGGAAGGGACGGGCGGACAATTTGACCGGGCGGTCATTTGGTGCAGAACGGGCGGACAACTCGTGCACAACGGGCGGTCATTTCGTGCATGACGGGCGGTCATCTCGTGCACTACCCCCGGACACTGGTGTCCTACAAACCATCCATAACCCCCCTGAACCATCAAGGAACCATCCTGAACCACATTCGGGCGGCTTCGATGAGTTCTGGCGGGTGTATCCACGGCGCACGGGAAAGAAGAAAGCCCGTGAGGCTTGGGACAAGGCGGTGACTGATACTGACCCCTCGGTGATCATCGACGGGGCACGCCGCTACGCGCAGCACATCGAAGCTGAGCAGACGGAGCAGCGGTTCATCAAGTGGCCGCAAGGCTGGCTGAACGACAAGCGCTGGGAGGACGATCTGGTCCCGTCGAAGCCAGCACCGCAGTCGAAAGCTGATGCTTGGCTAGCCCTCGCTGACGGGAACTGCCAAGCGGAGTTCGTTGACGGGGAGGTGGTGGAGGTTGAGTGACCCCGCCTATCTGAAGCTCGCCACGCAGATCCTCGCTAAGGCCGCGGACCTGTGCCCTGATCGTTGCCCTAAGCCCAGTCGTCAGCGCGCTGAGGCGTGGGCTGAGGTGCTTGCTTCCATGCAGGTGCCGGATGAGGTGTGGTCTGAGGCTGTCACCTGGTGGTCGCTGAACGGGGATCTGTCGCATCAGATCAACCCGCAGGAGATGAAGCGTGCTGCTTTGGCTGTGCGTGACAGGTGGGAGCAGGATCCGGTGAAGCGCCGGTGGTTGGAGGCTGCGCGTGAGCAGAAGCGGTTGGAGCGTGATGCGCTTATCCAGCCGGTGTTGGAGCAGAAGCGTAAGGAGGTGAGGGCGATAGGCCCTTAACCGTGTCAGAATCGCGCCCGTTGGGGGCGTAGACCGAGTTTTACCCCGTTGCCGCGTACTGGGTGGCGGGGTTCTTTTTCATGCCCGCAAACGGGCTTACAACAAGTTTCAAGGAGAACAGCATGTCCCTGCCCAACATTTCCGGCATCGGCAACCTCGTCGCAGACCCCGAACTGCGCTACGCACAAAACGGGAAAGCCATTCTCAATCTACGGATCGCCTTCAATCGTCGCCGCAAGACCGACAGCGGCCAGTGGGAGGACGCAGACTCCGCATACGTGAGCGCCGCCCTCTTCGACCAGCAAGCGGAACGCATGGCACAGCACCTCACTAAGGGCGACAAGGTAGCCGTCATGGGCCAACTGAAGCATCGCGAATACGAAACCAAGGAGGGTCAGAAACGAACCTCCACGGAAGTCCAATTCCCCATCGTGGAGAAGATCGAGAAGGCACCACAGGCCGGGGGGAATGGCGGCGGATGGTCGCAGAACCAGCAACCCCAGCAGCAGCCGCAGCAGCAAGGTTTCGGCGGGTTCGGCAACGATGAACCCCCATTCTGAATCAACCATTTAGCAACAAACGAAAAGGACAAACAATGCGAGACGGATTAACCATTTACACCCAGCCGGGATGCTCACACTGCACCGCAGTGAAGCGCATGTTCACTAAGGCTGGAGCGCCATACGATGAGCTGCGGATCACCGATGAGGTGAGGGAGTGGGCGATTAGCGAGGGGCTTACGGTAGCCCCGATTGTGACCGCGAAGAACGGTGATAAGGAGTACCGGTTCTGTGGTTCCCGGCCCGGTGATGTGGCGCACGCTATCGACGTGATTGAGGGTGATCACGGTGACTAGGCCACGGACGTTGAGCGGCACCTCAGACTACGAGCGGCCCGTACCTGAAGGAACCATCGCCGCAGCACCCGGGGCGGCACCGATCTGGTCCAGCAACGAGCAGTGGTGGCAGGCGGGCCACAACGGCCCACTCACCCCACAGCAGCTAGGCCCCACCACGCGGTACATCCTCCGCTGGGGGCAGGACGAACAACCCCGTGAAGAGTTCATCGCCGAATGGCAGGAGCCAGGCAGCGACAAATGGATGCGGGCCGGGATGCCAGTGCCCCGCTGCCAGGACGCGCTAGTGCCCAGCTTCATCGCGGGCAGCGGAAGCGAACAACGAATCATGCGGCGAACAATCACAGAATGGGAGCAAGTGAAATGACAGAACACAACCGCACACTCCTGGACATGACCCCGGAGGAGCGGGAGCAGTGTGTTGGCATGTGGGTAAATGCAACATGCGGATTAGGGATCCTGAAGAGCAGCACCATATCCGACGAGCGCTTCAAGGGGTTCGCCTACGTCGAATACACAGATGACTGTGACGAGGCTGCCGAAGAGCCGTATCGCGTTCTGGCCCCACGCTTCGACCTCCCCCGCGCCTGGAACCCGGATGGCACCCCACCATCACCGAGCCGGAGGTAGTCGAATGAGAATGCTAAGCAAACTGATTGATCTCATCACGCGCCCCCGCACTGGCCCCTGGACCTACCTGAGATAACCAATGGCGGGAGACAGTGAGAAAGCAATCCTCGGATGCCTACTCAACTCACCCGCCACAATCCCAACCACAGTAGAAACACTCAAACCCACAGACCTCCTTAAGCCCTCACACGCGGCGATCTACCAAGCCATCATCACCCTCTGGAGAGACGGCAACCCGGTAGACCCCATCACCACAGCCAGCGAGCTAGACCGGCGCGGCGACCTCGACCGCGTAGGCGGGGCACTCTACCTCCACGACCTCACGGTCACAGCGTGCATGCCCGCATCCATCGACTACCACACCCGGCTAGTCGTGGAAGCAGCACGCCGCTGGAGGCTGAAGCAAGCGGGGGCGCGGATAGCGCAGCTCGCGGACTCTGACGCGCCCCTATCGGAGATTGACCACATCATCCAGCAGCAGCTCCTAGAGAGCGCTGAGGATGACGTGGACTCCCCGCGCCTCATCACCGAGGGGATAGACGAACTCCTAGACGGGCTGAGCGACGGTGCCACGGCACGCGGCCTCCCGTCTGGGTTCGCGGAGCTGGATGACATCACCGGCGGGTTCAGGCCTGGGCAGATGGTGATCATGGCGGCGCGGCCCGGCGTGGGTAAATCGACCTTGGCCGTGGACATCATGCGGGAACTATCCCTACGGGGCAGAATCCCCACCCTCCTGTTCAGTCTGGAGATGAGCAGGGCTGAGGTGCAGGAGCGGATCATCTCCGCTGAGTCCGACGTGCTGCTGTCGAAGCTGCGCGGAACCATGCCGCTCGATGAGGGCGACTGGGAGAGGATCGGCGACCACCGGGACAAGCTGACTGACGCGCCCATGCTGATCGACGACTCACCCCGGCTGACGATGTTGGACATCATCGCGAAGTCCCGCGCCGCAGTGCAGTGCAACGGGGTGCAGTTGATCGTCGTGGACTACCTGCAGCTGTTGAAGAGCGGCACGAAAGCTGAGTCGCGGCAGGCGGAGGTCAGTGAGATCAGCCGCCAGCTGAAGCTCCTCGCCAAGCAACTGAAGGTCCCGATCATTGCGATTGCTCAGCTCAACCGTGGCGTGGAGTCTCGTGGCGACGATGCGCTACCCCGCGCTAGTGATCTGCGCGAGTCGGGGTCGTTGGAGCAGGACGCTGACATGGTGCTGCTGATTCACCGCCCGGATGCGACGAATCCGGATCATGAGCGGGCTGGTGAGGCTGATGTGATTGTGGCGAAGAATCGTGGCGGGCGTGTTTCTACTGCGACTGTGGCTAATCAGCTGCATTTCGCACGGTTTAGTGATTATAGGGCACCGAGTTTTAGGTATTAGCGAAAGGTTTTAGATGAACATGCGAATGAAAATTGTTATTGACGATGGCGGTTTTGTCCCTTCTCGTTCCCATGATGGGGACGCGGGATTGGACCTGAGGGCTAGCGAGTATGCGGTGGTCCCGATCCGGGGCCGCCGGTTGGTGCGCACTGGGGTGCATGTGGAGATACCGCACGGCTATGTGGGCTTGGTGTGTCCGCGTAGTGGTTTGGCGGCGAAGTACGGCGTGAGCGTGCTGAATGCGCCTGGTGTGGTGGATCACGGGTACACGGGCGAGGTGCTTGTCAACCTGCACAACAGCGGCAGTGAGCAGTTCCGCATCGAGCCGGGTGACCGTATCGCGCAGCTGGTGGTGCAGCCGGTAGCGCTCCCGGATCTAGAGACCGTGGACGCGCTGGACGACACGGAGCGGGGGGATGGTGGGCATGGCAGCACGGGCGTATAGCCCCCACATGTCCCGGCCTAGCGGGCCTGCTTTTCTCGGCCCAGAGGGCTAGGGGTGGACGGCGCTGAGTACGCCGTCATGGATGCACTAGCAGACGGTGAGGAACATTCCCTCACCGTCCTCAAAGCGTGCGTCGTGACGGATCATAAGCCCCTCGTTGAGCCGCTAATGGAGCGGCTGAAAGGCGATGGGGCGGTTATTGAAACGCGAAAGCATAGATACAGAATGGTGAATAAATGACCACAGTTAAAGTCAACGAGTTCTACCACAACATGAATGAGGCTCTGAAGCACGTAGGCCAATCCTACGAGCAGTTGGACCGTGTATTCCTCACCGGTCGGGATGGAAAGCTCTACATCCAAACCACGGACAGATTAGTGATGGCAACCGCAGTCATCGACGCGCCCGGAATCGCCGACACCACGGTGAACGTGGGCGCTACGCAGATAAAGCAGGCGTTGGCCATGCTGCGAGTATCGGGCAGGGCAAGAAAGACGGACGCTAGCCCGCTGGAGGTCACGCTGGACGCGGAGGCTCTGACCATCGAGGGGGTGCCGCCCATGAAGTCCGAAGATCACGCGCTCACTCCGAAAGCTCTGTCGAAGATCGTGCGAGACCTCGTTATCAACGATGTTTCCGTCACTTTCCCGGCTGAGCGTATCGGCGGGCCTAAGGGGTGGAGCGTCGTGGTCTACCCCACGGGCGAACACCTCAGCCCATTGGTCACCTTCTGCAACAAGGCCCCGCTCAACGTGTGGGTGTATGGGCAGTGCTCGAAGATGCCAACGGGTAAGCGGAACGAGCTAAGCAATATCGCCGACGCGCTGAAGGGGGAGCAGTGACCACACTCGCAGACCTACCCACCACCTTCGAACCGCGCAGCACGAAGGAATGGATCATGTCGTTCAGCCCGGAGGAGCGGGACATCATCCACCAAGCGCTCCGGGTAAGCCCCCCATCCGTCGTCTACCAGACCATCACGAAGCTAGATGAGAACCCCTACCGGTTCTCCCTATCGGCTCTGCAGGACTACGCCAGGGCGCTGAAGGGGGCCGTATGAACAACCTCGATGCGCTGAGAGCGCTGACCACACCCCCGGAATGGCGGGCCGGGTGCGACGTCACCGACACCGGAGGGCACGTCACCACCCCGGCCTACTCCGACGGGGAAGAACCGGACTGGCAGCACGTGCTGGAGGCGATGGACCTTGACCCCGATAGGTGGCAGGTCGATGGCGCTGTGCGGCATTCCGCGTGGGAGGTGCCCGGTCATGGCACGAAGCACGCATACCGCGCACGGATCGTCCCCCGCATCCCCCGCTCGTTCGACGTGGAGGACTTGATCGACTCGATCTACGAGGACATCGAACCCCCCAGCGAACACCGCGCGGGCTGGCGCACACTCCAGATCGGCGACACCCACATCGGCAAGGGCGAGGGTGACGGCGGCGGCACGGAAAAGATCATGGAGCGGTGGCGGGCCTCCGTCACAGCAGCCCTGGATGGGGCGTGGGAGGGCGTACACCTCGCTTTCCTCGGTGACCTCATCGAGGGGCAAGTGTCGCAGAACGGCAAGAACATCGCCGGGATGGACTGCACTCTCACGGAGCAACTGCGTATCGCCCGGCACCTGGTGTCGTGGACGGTGCAAGAGGCGCTTCACGCGGGGCAGCGGGTGATCGTGTCCGCTATCCCCGGTAACCACGGGGAGACCACCCGCGTGCAGGGCCGTCCGCTGACGGACTCGTTCGACGTGGACATCGTGAACGCGGTGCAGCAGTCGTTCGATGAGTTCGGCAACTACCCGGTGACGTGGTACTACCCGCGCCCCCATGAAGGGCACGTCACCTACGAGGTTGGCGACACAACGTTCACCAGCGTCCACGGGCACTACTTCTCCGGGAAGATGACCGGCGCTGAGAAGTGGTGGTCCGGTATGGCGGTGCATGGCCGCGCCCCCGGCCGTGCGCAGGTGATGATGTGCGGGCATTTCCACTCCATGCAGGTGAGTAATTTCACGGCGGATAAGTGGATCATGTTCGGGCCAAGCCTGGAGACGCAATCAACGTGGTTCGCGGAGAAGAGCGGGGCGTCGTCGAAGCCGGGGATTCTCGCATACGACACGATCAATGGTGTGCCAACGAACATCGGGGTGGTGTGATTGAGCGACCCGGTAAACCCTGACCATTACAAGACCAACGGCCTCGAGGCGATTGACGTTATCGAGGCCTTTTTCATGCACTCACCCCACCTAGCCAACGTCTTCAAGTACACGGCCAGGGCGGGGAAGAAAGACAACGAACTTCAGGACCTCCGCAAAGCGCAGTGGTACCTGAACCGATGGATCGACCTGAAGGAGCGAGATGAAGACAGTTGAACCGGAGGTGATGCTGGTCGCATCAACCGCCATCAACGACGCGGACATGGCTTACCGTGGCCCGTTCTGCACAAGCGTCATGGATCGCGGCGAAGGCACCGATGCAGAATACCTAACCGAATTCGCGGGCCGTGCTTGCTATGAGTCGTTCCACCGGCCTAACCCGTCAACCGCTGACACGCGGGATTACGTGCGCGCCACCTTGTTCGAGAAGGGGCATTGGTCCATCGCGGAGCACGCCACCGCGACCCTCTATTTCACGGGGGTGAGCCGCGCTTTCACCCATGAGCTAATCCGCCACCGGCATTTGTCTTACTCGCAGCTCTCACAACGGTTCGTGGATGAGTCTGAGGCAAACATCGTTTTGCCACCGGCGCTTAGAAAGCCTCCCAGGGCGCCTGAAGAGCTGGAAGCTAGGTCCGCAGCGTCGAATGCGCTGGATGCCTATGACTACATCGTGGACGCTCTCGTGTATGACCAATTGGTCGGGGCAGCCCAGCTACTACGGAAGCAGGCCCGTGAAGCGGCCCGCGCCGTGCTACCCAACATGATCGAAACGAAAATCGTGGTCACCGGCAACCTACGCGCATGGCACGAAGTTATTCAACGCCGCTCAGCACCAGACGCGGACGCGGAAATGCAGGAAGTCATGGCACTAGCCAAAGACCGGCTAGCGACCGTAGCCCCAACCATCTTCGGGGAGGGGGCGAAAGTTGCCTAGCCCACTCGATGAAGCCAGCGACGCCACCGCAGCACACAGCATGTACATCGAACTGCCCGGCGCAATAGTCAAGCTCCACACCACGACAGACGGCTACTACAGCGTCAACATCGAGGCCTCGATGATCGTGGGCATCGAAGACGCGCAAGCCCTAGCCATCGCCATAGATCACGTGGCAGACCGCGCACAGCAGCTCAACGAAGGGGTGGAACATCGCAAGGAAGCGGGAATTATCCCCTGAGGAAATAGACCGCAAGCAAGTCAAAGAAGCCCGCAAGAACGCCCTGGCATGGGCTAGGGAATGGGCAACCTACTGGGTCGGCTCGTTCACCCGCATAGGCCACGATCCACCACAACACTTCCTAGAGAAGGACTACCCCACCGTGTACTTCCTCACATGGTGGGGTCTTTTCTCGCAATGCCACGAAACGGGCCTCGATGTCAGATCGGTGCCAACGGTCGTCCGCGACAAGCTACGCAACCCCATGTGGGGGACACCGGCCACGGATGCGGAGCTGCTGGCAATGGCGCGGCATCACCCTGGGGAGTGGAAAACCTTGGGAGATTCGATTCTTGCGGTACGTGGACTGAGGTACAGGCCACGTGAGGAATTAGAGGGCCTACTGACAGCAGCGGGCCGCATGATGAGAGAGGACACGCATGTTTCCTAGACCACTCGGATACGGACAGGTTGCCTTCGGGGATCCTGTACGAGACGGAGACGAATACGACGAGAAGCAGGGCTTTGCCCGTGGCTCAATCGTGGAGACCGACCAGTTCGTCCGCGTCACGGACGACGAAGGGATCACTATCCACATCCCGGCGCACAGCGTGGATGCGATGGTCACTGCCAAAGACAAGGCGACGTTCGAGTCGTACCTGATGCACGCGGAGCTGAGCCAGCATGACACTGACTGAGATGAAGGTGTTCGTGCCCGGGGTGCCCGCGCCGCAGGGATCAAAAAGCGGGTTCGTGCGCGGCGGCAGGTGCGTGCTCGTTGAGTCCAGCAAGAAAGTCTCGCCGTGGCGCGCTGCAGTGGCCAGAGCATTCACCGGCGAACCCGCCACCGGGCCACTACGCCTGTTCGTGGAGTTCGTCATGCCCCGGCCCAAAAACCTCGGAGACAAGACCGCGCCACCAATGGACGTGCGGCCAGACCTCGATAAGCTGCTGCGCTCCACGTGCGACGGGATGACCGGCGCGGCCTATGCGGATGATTCGCAGGTGGTGCACATCATCGCGCATAAGCGGCGCGCTAGACCAGGTGAGACGACAGGTGCTCACATACGACTAACCCCCGCAACTAGCGGGGGTTCTTCTAGTTAGGGAATGAATTGACCGAAACGTATATCGACCTGAATAGCCAAGTGAACATCCTCGATGAAAACGGGAACCTACAACTCGATAAAGACAAAGAAGCGGCCCGCGCTTACCACCTAGAGCACGTCAACGAGAACACTCAGTTCTTCCACAGCTTGGAGGAGAAGACCCGCTACCTCCTGGAGAACAACCTCTGGGATAAAGCCACGGTTGAGACGTTCCCGTTCGACCAATTCAAAGCACTGTTCCAACGCGCATACGGCTACAAGTTCCGGTTCCAATCCTTCCTCGGAGCCAGGAAGTTCTACAGTCAGTACGCGCTCCGCAACAAGGACGGCAATCGCTACTCCGAGAGGTTCGAAGACCGGGTTGTGATGTGCGCCATTGATCTATCCGGCGGCGACTACCAACTAGCCCAGGACCTCATCGACATCATCATCGGCGGGTGCTTCCAGCCAGCCACACCCACGTTCCTCAACGCCGGGCGTGCCCAGGGAGGGGAGAGGGTGTCGTGCTTCCTCATCCGCCTAGACGACAACATGGAGTCCATCGGGCGCGCCATCACGAACAGCCTGCAGCTCTCGAAGCGTGGCGGCGGGGTGGGGCTCAACCTCACCAACCTCCGCGAATCCGGCGCACCAATCAAGGAGGTGCCCAACACCTCCAGTGGTGTCATCCCCGTGATGAAGATTCTGGAGGACACGTTCAGCTACGCCAATCAGCTAGGCCAACGCCAAGGCGCGGGGGCCGTGTACCTCAACGCACACCACCCCGACATCATGCGGTTCCTCGACACCAAGCGGGAAAACGCGGATGAGAAGATCCGCATCAAGACTCTCTCCCTGGGCGTGATCATCCCGGACATCACGTTTACCCTGGCGAAGGAGAACAAGGACATGTATTTGTTCTCCCCCTACGACGTGGAGCGTGTGGAGGGTAAGCCTTTCAGCGACCTGTCCGTGACCGAGCACTACAAGTCCTGGGTTGAGGACGACCGGATCAGCAAGACGAAGATCAACGCCCGCGTGTTCTTCCAGACCCTCTCGCAGATCCAGTTCGAATCCGGCTACCCATACGTCGTGTTCGAGGACACGGTGAACCGGTCGCACCCGATGGGGCATGTGGCGCGGGTGCAGATGAGCAACCTGTGTGTAGCGCCGGAAACGAAACTGCTCACAGACAAGGGGTACTTCGAGATCAAGGACCTAGCAGGGCAACACGTCAACGCCTGGAACGGGCAAGAGTTCTCCCGCTCCTACGTCGCCCAAACCGGGGAGAACAAGCCGCTCCTCACGGTGGACTTCACCAACGGGGCAAGCATGGACGTGACCCCCTACCACAAGTTCTACGTCAAGAGTGGATACGGGAACCGCAAAGTAGTCGAAACGCAGGCATGCGACCTGAAGCCAGGGGACATGCTCGAAAAGTTCCGACTACCCGTAGTGGACAACCCAGATGCGCCAGACTTCCCGCAGGCATACACGGCCGGCCTGCACACCGCAGACGGCACGTACACGCCAGACGGAACACCGGTGCTCCGTCTTTATCCAGGTAAAACCCATCTGGGAGAGCACATCGAGTACAAGACAAGCTCGCTGAAGCCGGACGCTACCGGGCGTGTGTCCTACACGTTGCACAGCTCTGTGCCGCGCAAGTTCACCGTGCCTATCGAGTACAGCTTCCAAAGCCGCCTCCAGTGGCTCGCTGGGCTTATCGACGGGGACGGTTGGGGAGATGGCCGCGCTGGCATCCAGATCGGATCCATTCACCCCGGCTTCCTCGAAGAGGTACGCCTGCTACTCACCACACTTGGGGTGGAAGCCAAGTGGTCCAAGGTGCGCGATGCCGGGATGACGAAGTTCAAGGAAGGGCAGAAGGCTTACCCAACCAAGGTGGCGTACCGACTCATCATCAGCGGGTCTGAGACGCAGAAGCTCAGGGATCTCGGGCTGCCGACAAAGCGTGTGGTGATTGAGAAGGTTCGCGGAAACCGAGCGGCTAACGGTTACATCCGCGTTGAAAGCGTGACCAATGAGGGCCGTGTGGATGACACCTACTGCCTGAACGAACCGAAGCTCCACAAGGTTGTGTTCAACGGCATCAGGACTGGCAACTGCTCGGAGATCCTTCAGCTGCAAACCCCGTCGAAGCTCAACGATGACTTGTCGTTCGATGAGACGGGCGCGGACATTAGCTGCAATCTCGGCAGCTTGAACGTGAAGCGGATGCTTGACTTGGACACGGCCTCATTCGTGAACACCGTCATGGTCGCTGTTCGCGCCCTGGATCGGGTCAGCCGCTCCACGAACATCACCGCAGCGCCGACCGTGAAGGCCGGTAACGACCGGTCGCACAGCATCGGGCTGGGGCAGATGAACCTGCACGGGGCGTTAGCTCACCACGGCATCGAGTACGGCAGTGAGGAAGCGCTACGCCTCTGGGACCGGTACATGGCGCTGGTGACGTGGGCGGCGATGCTGGCGAGCGTTGAGCTGGCGAAGGAGCACGGCCCACACGCCTACTTCGACGGCAGCGAGTACGACACCGGGGCGTGGTTCGACCGGGTAGTGGAACCCTGGCTGGAAGAAGTGGGGGATGATCCGACGATCCTGGGTGACATCACCGCCCCCAACCGGGAACAGTGGCAGCACCTAAGAGAAGAAGTGCAACGACACGGCATGGCCAACGCCTACCTCCAGGCCATCCCGCCAACCGGGTCGATCAGCTACATCAACCACGCCACCGCCAGCATCCACCCCATCGCCGCGCCCGTCGAAATCCGCAAGGAGGGGAAGTTAGGCCGCGTCTACTACCCGGCCCCGCACCTCAACGAGGACAACGTTGCGATGTACCACGACGCGTACAAGATCGGCCCGTACAAGCTGATCGACACCTATGCGGTGTCGCAACGCTGGGTGGATCAGGGTCAGTCCTGCACCCTGTTCTTCAACGCGGATGCGACCACGCGGGAGCTGGACCGGGCACGGATCTATGCGTGGCGTAAGGGCATTAAGACGCTGTACTACATCCGTCTACGTCAGGCGGCGCTATCGGGCACTCAGTTGGAGAACACGGCCGCTGGGTACTGCGAAGCGTGCCAACTCTAAGGGGGCGCTTGTGGATGCTGAGCAGTTACGTGAGCACCTGGCCGCAACCCCGGACCTGATACGCCGCCACCGCGCCCGGATGATGCCCGGCAACGTGGGCTACTCGGACGTGCCAGTGTTCGGCGGGTTCGGGCCGTCAACCCCCATCAGTGTGCACGCGCTGGAGATGGGCGACATGGAGGCCGCTGGGGTCGGCACCCTGGCCCGCTACTGCATGGCGGTGGGGTCCATACCTCCGCAGCCGATACGCGGGTTCTGGTGGGTCAACGGCGAATGCAAAGGCCTTGGTGCTTTGGGTATGGATGAAGATGAGTTCGACCTATGGGGCAACCCCAATGGGCACGACTACCTGGAGCCGATACGGCCCACTATCGCACACCTGCGGGCCTATGCCGGTGAGGTCGTGCTCACTGAGGGTGTGGAGCCAATTCTCCGGGCGATGGAGGATGTGCGGTGGTATTCGCTGAAGATGTTCCCGAATGAGTCCGAGGAATGGGTGAGTGAGGAACAGGCGCGGGAAATATCCGGCAGGTCTGAAAGGACACTCCGTGAGTGGAGGAATAGTGGAGTGGTGCGGCACATCAAGTGCGGTCATGGGTTCGAGTATTCGAAGGAGGATCTGCTGACCATGATGCAGGTGAAAATGCAGAACCGGAATAGAGGGAAAACACTACCGGGCTAACCTTCTGCCGGTGGGGCATATAATAGATATGTGAGGTTGTTTCGGCGGGGGATTCATGGGCTGAAACGTAAAGATTGGGGTCCTTGCATCCGGGGGAAGACTGAGCAGACACAGGATGAACGATTGTGACCGCCTGCTCACTTCTCAGTCACCCCGGCGCTGGCTTGCATCCTACTGCCCCTGGCTCGCACCCTACTGCTTAAAGATCCGGCGTTATTGGGATCGTGTAAAGGTTCCATGCTTCCGATAAGAACCCCTGGGTTCTTCCGTTATTCGGATAGGTTGCGTGGTCGCGCCGTTCATAGGAGGAACCCCCATACCTCCTGGCGTTCTATATGCCCGTAGCTCAATTTGGCAGAGCAACTGTTTCCAAAGCAGGCGGTTGCAGGTTCGAGTCCTGCCGGGCGTGCAAAGGTTGATCTGGGTTCCCGAATGGGAGTAGGGCTAACGCCTGAGAAATCCTTTGTTCGACCTTAGGGGTAGCTCCCCGACCTATGCCACTTCCTGAGCTGGAGAGGACTTGGCATTAAGCGATCCAGCGCAACTAAGTGACACTCCCACTGGTAAACCGCCATGAGCGGGGAGTGTCACCCCGCCGCACCGAAGTCCCGGTGACGTGCTAGGAAAGCGACTTATGGCGAGCGAGTACAAGGGCAAAAAACTTGAAGGAGATGCGCAGCCGTGAAGGTCGTTGAAGATCAAGAAACTGGTGTCGCCTACATTTACCTAACGGATCGCAGGGTATACGAAACCGTGCAAGTCAGCCCATTGGTCAACGTTGACCTGGATGGGAACGGTAAAGCCGTCGGTGTCGAAATCCTTACGTCCGACTATCACATCGCGATCAACCGTACCCCTCAGGCCGAAAAGCCGTGGCAAATAGGTTTTGCCGCGCCGGACACCTGCTGCCTGCTTAGCAAAGGTGAGACATACCGTGAGGCTGTTGACGGCTGGATCGAGAGGCTGATTGGGGAGCGCTAATGGCATACGCCCTGGTTCGAGTCCAGGGGGCGCACGGGGCGTGGCAAGGATAACCACGCGGCGGGCAGCGGCATTCACACTGGGCTGAGCCTCCCGCAAAACCGTCAGAGTGTGAAACTAGCGGTGAAAAACCTGTAACGCAGGGTGATCGTCGAAGGGCTGGTGTACTGGCCCTGGTAAATCGGAATGGTGCGACACCCTCCGGTAAGAAGGAGACCGGTTGTAGCAAGCGAACTAGGCCGCAGGCGAACGTGGTCCTAGCGCAAGAATCCGCAGCCCTAGCCACGGGTGCTACGCAATAGGTGGCAGCGCGAGTGAGTTTCCCACCCGGGTTCGAGGCCCGGGCGCGCACGAAAGCCCCGGAGAGATCCCTGCCTAGCGCACATCGCCGGGGTTACTGACATCTACTAAATTCGACGGTAGTCAGGCAGGTGGGCATGATAGTAAAGAAAGGTTCAGACGGGGAGGCGCATGAACTCAGAACCTTCGGAGACCTTCGTGATCATGCTCGCCGCGATGCCGACAACATCTTAAGTTTTTATTGGGATGACTCTATCCCCGTTGATCCGGTGGCCTTGGCCCGCAAAATGGGCCCCAGCGTGTTTCTGGCCCAGCTTGATGGCGATACATACGGCATGGTTATCGGGACGTCAACAGGTGCTGAGATCTACGTAAGCCGGAGCCAATCGAAAACTCGTTCGCGGTTCACTTGCGCCCATGAGCTAGGCCACTTCGTAGATTGTGTGCAAAACGATGGCGGACTGAGTAATGGTGTTGGATATGTGGACAAAAGGTCGGACAATGACCGGGGGAGAGCATATGAAGTCTATGCCAATGAATTCGCCGCTTCGATCCTAATGCCTGAAGAAGCGGTTAGGCGGTTTATTGGTGATGGGCTTTCGCTCTACCAGATGGCTGACAGGTTCGACGTTCCCATAGATTCCATGTCCCGGAGGCTTCACACTTTGCGAGTTCGCACTAGCGATCCTGCGAGTACCGCTGGAGAGATCCCTGACTAGCGCACATCTACCAGGTGCCGACACATCTACCACATCTAACAACTTCGGGAGGTGGCATGAGCCGCGACTACCGCGACCAACGGGGAGGGCACCGCTGGATCTACCCGTGCAAACGGAAGACTGCCACCTGGTTCATGCGTGACTGCAGGCGCACCGGTAGGCGCAAAGCGAAGCAGGACCTGAAGCACGGGCGCGAGCCGCAGCCTATCTACCCCGTAGAAAGACGATGGCTGGAATAGATGGCCCAGCAGCATGGAGAGGCCAAGAGAGACGGGGGTGGCGTGGTGTACGACGATGAACCCATCGAGCTGGTCCACGATGAGCCATGAGCACACACCCCTGGCCTACTACTGGTCATCCCCCAGCGGGAACACTAAAGCCCTAGCCGACAAGCTGCAGTGCGAGACGCGCCCAATAGGGGAAGGCGCGACTGCACCCTACATCCTCATCACCCCCACCTACGAGCAACCACGGGCGGGCAACACGATCCCGCCACAGGTAGCGCGCTGGCTCGAGAACAACCACAGCCTACTGGTTGGGGTGATAGGCACAGGGAACAGGAACTTCGGCGGGCTGTTCTGCCGGGCTGCTGTGGACGTGAGCACCACCTACCGCGTGCCCGTGCTACACCGCTGTGAACTACGCGGCACGGACGCTGACACGCGCACCATCGACGCGGGCATAGCCCAACACTTCGACACACTCACACGACTCAGGGGGATCACGTGACCACCTGGAGGGAGGACCCATGACCAACATAATCGCGGGCGCAATGATCGGAGTGGGCACAGCACTATCGTTCGTGTCTATCGCTATGTTCTCAGACGACCTGATCGAAGGAAGACTGTCCACCCGGAAGAAGGTTATCTGGGCCATAACGCTGTGCATAGGCCCGGCGATGATCGGAGCGGGCATAGGGATGGTGAACAATTGAGTGAACGAATCGGCACGTGGAACCTTGCAGAGCTAGGCCGCAGCATTAAGCAGTTCAAGCGCGACCATGCAGCCATTGAGTCCAACATCCGCACGCTCGAAGCAGACGGTGCAGAGCAAGACGTGATCCTCCGCGAGAAGGTACGCCTGGCACGGCACATCAACGATTACGTGTGGAACTTCCAGCGCATGCGTGAGGACGTTGAGCTACAGCTCGAAGGCCACCCCCTGCAAACCATCGCCTACCTCGTTGCCCGGCGCGTGAGGCTCTACCCACTGGACCGCTACTGGAAGAAGCACCGCGTTGTCGGCCAGCTGAAGGAAGGTATGCGGATAGGGGGTAACGAGTGGATTTGGCTACCGGGACCGGCAGTGAAGCCGGAGTTCAACCATGACTGCGCCGAGGCGTAGCGCCTACCTATCCCCGCACAGCCAACCGATAACGACTATGAGACAAGACAACCAAGGACATACACCATGACCACACGACACACACGGGTAGACGCAGCACCCGTCCACACCCACTACACCACAGCCATACTCAACTCAGGCGTACACATCACCGTATGCGAGGGCACCCTAGACCAATGCAGAGAAGCAGCACAACAGTGCATTAGTAGCGAGCTAGAGGACACCCCGCTCATCTCAACCAGCAGCGCGCCCGGCTCCGACCTCGCCTACATCAAACGCTCACAGATAGCGGCAGTGACCATCGGCCACTAGCCCCAACCCCAAGGGAGGTAGACACCCGTGGCACCCACCACCACTACCACCCGAAGAGGCTACGGCAACAGACACCAACAACAACGGGCACGACTCATCCGCAACCACATCGACGGCACACCATGCCAATGGTGCGGACAACCCATGTACAAACAAGCACACAAGAACTTCGATGAAGCACCACTCGAAGCAGACCACGAGGAACCACTAGCGGACAACCGCACACGGAGGAACCTCGCAACCCGCTTGTTGCACCGCCGCTGCAACCGACAACGCGGGGCGGGAAGGACACCGCCAGTGAGAAATATGCAGACCCATGAGAAAACTGCGCATGACGTGCAACGAACCAGGCCCGAAAGCTGCCTCAACTGGTGAAGGCGAAAACCCCCTCTGACCTGCGACGATAGAATCTTGAGGGGGTTGGTCAGATGACTCCGCCCCGCCGCTGGAAGGCAACCTTTTTTACGCGGTGCAAAAGTTACGCATTCTCGCAGGTCAGGGGGCTGGGTCTTATTCACGTTTTATTCAGGGGGTGGGCCGTTGTCGTGGTCTGAGGGAGACGAGTTCAACGAGGGCGGTAAGGCACTGTTTGGCTCATTGTGTCGCGAGTCTGATTCCGCTGCTACGCGGGCGTTGATTGTGGAGGCTGCGCGGGCGAAGGACAGGCTTGATCGGCTGCATCTGGTGGTCCGTGGTGATGTGGACTCGTGGACGCGGGTGTTCCGCTCTGGGGATGCTGGGGAGCTTGTGTTGAAGCTGGATACGGCAGTGTCGGAGCAGAGGCAGTTGGCGACGGTGTTTAGGCAGTTGCTCAACGAGATCAGGGAGAGGCAGGGTGAGGACGTTGGGGATGATGAGCCAGACGGCCTCGCCGGTTTGTCCTGAGTGGCCGTCGTTGACGGGGCGGCAGGAGCCTGAGCATCTGCGGTTCGTTGAGGGGGACACCTCGCGCGGTGATTCTGCTGTGGAGTTGGCTAGGCGCGTGGGTTCTAGGCCGATGCCGTGGCAGGAGGACATGGTGCGGTACATGAGCATGACGGATGAGCGTGGCCGGTGGCGGCATTCGGATTGCGTGCTGGTGTGTCCGCGTCAGAACGGCAAGTCGGAGATCATGGCGATCATTGTGCTGTACCGGATTTTCGTGCTGCATCACACGGTGATTTTCACGGCGCAGCAGTGGAAGACTGCGGAGGATCTGTATAAGCGCACGTTTGCGATGGTGAAGGCCCGCCGTTTTTTGCTGAAGCGGGTTGAGAAGACCAGGTGTTCGCAGGGGCGTGGCGAGATTTTCCTCCGTGATGGTGGTGGGGTGACGTTCACTACCCGCTCGCAGGATGCTGGCCGTGGTTTGTCGAAGATCGATTTGGTCATCTACGACGAGGCGTACAACCTCACGGAGGGCGAGACTGCGGCGCTAAACCCGACTCAGCTTGCCGCTGAGGACCCTCAGACGATCTACACGTCTAGCGCGGTGAACAAGTTCAAGCACGCTAATGGTGAGCTGTTGAGCGCGTTGCGTAGGGATGGTTTGGAGGGCACGGACCCGTCACTGTTCTTCGCTGAGTTCATGGCCCCTGATGGTGCTGACCGTTTGGAGCCTGAGACGTGGCGGCTGGCTAACCCTTCGTTCGGGGCGATCATGGATGAGGGGAAGGTCGCTAAGCTGATGCGCGGCATGTCCACGGAGGACGGGCGTGTGGCGTTCGATGTGGAGGCGCTGGGCCGGGGTGAGTGGTTCGAGGACTTGTCTGAGGATGAGTTCACGCCGGTTCTTGATCCGGAGGTCGTGGAGGCCGCGTTTGTTGCGGACCCGGATCTGCGCGAGCACAAGGTTTTCGCGGTGGATGCGTCACCCGATGGCGCGTGGTTGTCTATCGCCGCTGGGGTGAAGGTCCCGGCGGGTGTTCATGGCACTGTCGGTTATCACGGCCGGTTTGACACGGATGAGTGCGTGGCGTTCCTGAAGGGCGCTGTGGAAAAGAACAATCCGGCTGCGGTGATTATCGACCCGAAGTCTGCGGCGAACACTCTGATTATCCCGCTGGAGCGGGCTGGGGTGCGTGTCACGACGATCAACTTCTCGCAGGCGCAGCAGGCGTATGGGTCGTTTGTGTCCCGATTGTCGGAGCATAAGTGGACGATGGACCGGAACGCGGATGTGGTTGAGGCTTTTGGTTACGCACAGCCGCGCGTGATGCAGTCCGGTTCGATGTGGGATCGCTATTCGGGGGATGTGACCGTGTTGTGCGCGCTGTCGTTCGCCATGTGGGGGTGTGAGGCGTTTGAGCCTAAACGCCGACCCCGGCAAAAGGTGAGCGTGGGCGCTGTTGATTCTGCGCAGGTTTCGTCCTGGCAGATGCTTAATTTCTAAGGGGGTGGTTGTGTGGCTGAGATTGGTCATGCGTATTCGGCTGCTAATTCCCCGTTGGCTGAGTCCAACTGGGATTTGAAGTGGCCTCAGTCTGTGCGCACGTTTGCGAAGATGCTGCGTGAGGATGCGCAGGTCCGTTCGGTGCATAAGGCTGTGACGTTGCCTATTCAGCGCACGACGTGGCGTATCGACCCGAATGGTGCTGCGGATAATGTGACGCGGCTTGTGGCGGAAGATGTGCGCCTGCCGATTTTGGGTGATGATGGGTCGAACCCGTTGGCTAACACTGGGGGGCACTTCAGTTTCCAGCAGCATTTGTATTGGGCGCTTCATTCGTTGACGTATGGGGCGATGTATTTCGAGAAGGTCTACGAGGTCGTGGACGGCAGGGATCGCCTGCGTAAATTGGCACCTCGTTTGCCTGATTCGATTACGGCTATCAATGTGGCCCCTGATGGTGGTTTGGAGGGGATTGAGCAGCGCCCGTTGCCGGGTGAGCGGGGCCGTGGTGTTGAGCCTGTGGTGATCCCGGTGGAGCACCTTGTGGCGTATGTGCATGACCCGGTGTTGATGGATTGGCGGGGCACTAGTTTGTTCCGGCCGGCCTACAAGCATTGGGTGCTGAAGGACCAGCTTTTGCGCTTGGAGGCGCAGGTGTTGGAGCGTAACGGCATGGGTGTGCCGGTGTATACCACGAGTGATGATTCGATCACTGGCATGGATCTGCAGGATGAGATCAGGCAGGGGTTGGATATTGCGACGGGGCTGCGGTCTGGCGCTACTGCTGGCGCGGCTATCCCGCATACCGCGTCATTGTCTGTGGAGGGCACGAAGGGGCAGCTTGTGTCGCCGCGTGAGGCGATTGCTTACCAGGATTCACAGATTGGTAAGTCTGCGCTGGCGCACTTCCTGAATTTGGAGGGTAAGGGCGGTTCGTATTCGCTTGCGGAGGTACAGGCGAATATCTTCGTCCAGTCGTTGCAGACGGTGGCGGAGACGATTACGGACACGTTCAATCGTTTCGTGATTGAGCCGTTGGTTGATCTGGCTTTCGATTCGTCTGGCGGGCCTTACCCGAAGCTGGTGTGCGATCCGATTGGCACGAAGACTGATCTCACTGCGGAGTCGCTGGCGACTTTGGTGAGTAATGGGATCATTCTGCCGGATCGTGACCTGGAGGAAGAGATGCGTAGGCGGGGGAGCCTGCCGCCGAAAAGGCCGCTAGATAAGCCGGTGAATAATGGGGGAGCTAATGCTGCAGATCAAAAACCTCAGTGAGTCGAAAGCTGAGCTGTTTGTGTATGGGGAGATCGGCTGGGAGACGGATGCTTACGCAATCGCCCGTGAGGTTTCCTCGCTCGATGTGAGTGAGTTGTCTGTCCGTATCCACTCGCCAGGCGGCGACGTGTACGACGGGTTGGCGATCATGAACGCGCTGAAGGCGCACCCGGCGCATGTCACCGCTGTGGTTGAGGGGCTGGCGGCTTCCGCCGCGTCGTTCATCGCTGTGGGTGGTGCGGATCGTGTGGTGATGCGGCCCGGCTCGGAGTTGATGATCCATGACGCTATGACCATCGCCCTCGGTAACGCTGAGGATCTTGGTAAGGCGCTGGGTGATCTTGATCGTGTGTCGAACACACTGGCTGAGATTTATGCGGCGAAGGCTGGCACGCCTGCTGATATGTGGCGTGAGGCGATGCGCGCGGAGACGTGGTTCACGGCTGACGAGGCGGTGGAGGCTGGTCTGGCTGATGAGGTTTCGTCCGTGGATGAGCCGCTACCGGCTGTCGCGTTGGCTCGTGGCCGCGTGATGAATGTTTTTTCAGGTCGGCGGGGAAAGCCCCCGCGCGAGCTTCTGAACCATGAGGTTCGGGGAGGGGATTCTGGTATGGCCGATGAGGTCAAGAATGAAGAAGTGATTGAGCCTACGGAGGCTGTCCAGCCCGCTGAGTCGGAGGCTGGGGAGGTTTCTGAGGCTGTGGAGGATCAGGCTGCGGTCACCTCCGAGGATGGGGAGGCTAGCGAGTCTGAGTCTGCCGAGTCTGCTGGTGGTGAGGCTTCCGATGGTGAGGCTGAGGCATCTGAGGAGACTGTGGTGACTTTGGACCGCGCCCGCTATGAGGAGCTGTTGGCCCAGCTCGCTGAGGGGCAGGAAGCCCTGAAGGTGGTGGCGCGCCGCGAGGCTGAGGATTTCGTGGATCGCGCTATCAGCGAGGGCCGGTTGGGCGCTGCTTCCCGTGACCGGGAGGTGTCGAACTACCTGGTGGATGCGGGTGAGACGCGGGCGCGTATTGAGGCGCTTGCGGTTGGCCGTATCCCCCGCTCTGAGAAGGGGCATTCGGTCCCGGATGAGGGCGTGTCGGTGACCAATAAGCGACCGCGTGGGCCGATTCCGCGCGTCTAAGACCTGAAGAAAGAGGTTTGAGTTTTGTCTAATCCTGTGTTCCGCCAGGGGCCTATCACCTTCGATGTGACCGCCCCGGTTGAGAAGTTCCGTTTCGTGAAGCTG
This sequence comes from Corynebacterium heidelbergense, assembly GCF_028609845.1. NCBI lineage: Bacteria > Bacillati > Actinomycetota > Actinomycetes > Mycobacteriales > Corynebacteriaceae > Corynebacterium > Corynebacterium heidelbergense. The sequence goes on from NZ_CP063191.1 coordinate 539,401, forward strand.
GAAGAGAATGGCGTGTCTCACGCCGCTGCTTCTGATGCTGTGTTCGGCGCTGTTTCGTCCGCTGCTGTGAATGGTGCTGCGGGCGAGTGGCGCACCAATGGGGATTTGCGCCCCACCAATGTTGCGGTGCATTTCGGCCCCGCTTCTGTGCTGATTGAAGCCGCTGATTCCGAGGAGTTCGCTGTTGGCTCCCCGGTGTACGCCGCCGCTGATGGCAAGGCCGCTGCGTCTGGCACGACTGCCGCTGGTGTTGCTATCCGACCCGTTGAGAACGGTCTTGTGACTGTTCTGCTGACCGGCCCGGCTGTGGCCTAAATCCTAGAGGGGGAGAAAACCTATGGCTAACATTTTCACCGCGTCTTATGACGCTAACACCATTCCGGTGTCTGAGATGGTGAAGGACCCTACCTTCATCCCTGAGCAGACCCTGGAATACCTGGATGGTTCTTTCTTGGAGAACCTTCTGTTCCGCGATGGTGGTTCTAACGCTGGCGCTGTTGCGTACCGTGAGGCCGCTGCCCCGTTCCTGATGCATGATGCTGAGAACGTTGCTGAGGGCGCGGAGATTCCGGTTGCTGGCCTGCAGATTGGTGAGGCTAAGACCGCTATTGCTCAGAAGAACGCGCTGGCTATCCGCGTGTCTCTGGAGATGATCCGCCGTAATTCGGTGGATATGGTCACCAAGCAGCAGACCGCGCTGCAGAACACGATGGTGTCCACTGGTGTGAAGGCTACCCTGAACGCTTTCAACTCCGCTCCGATCCAGACCCTCGCTGCTTCTGCCGCGTGGGGTGCGCAGGGTTCCGATCCTGTGAAGGATGTGCTGGATGCTGTGGAGCTGGTGCAGGGCGCTACCGCTGACCGTTCCGGGGTGGAGGGGCTGTTCAACTACAACCCGTCTCACCTTGTGTTGCACCCGAAGAAGCTGACCGCGCTGCTGCGTAACGAGCAGGTGCAGCGGTTCTACGTGGGTGACAATGCCGCCGATAACCCGGTTTACCGTGGCGTGCAGAACGTGTCCCTGTTCGGCTTGACCGTGGCCACCTCCCGGTGGATGAACCCGGAAGACGTGTACGTCCTGGAGTCCGGCGTGGCTGGCTTCATCTCCACCGAGATGCCGCTGCAGATGACCCCCCTCTATGAAGAGGGCGGCGCTTCCGGCTCCGGTGGCCCGCAGCAGACTTGGCGCACTGACGCTTTCCGCAGCCGTGTTATCGCTGTCGATAACCCGAAGGCTGTCGTGAAGATCACGGGGGCCTAGTCGTGAAGATTCGCCTGCTGGTTGACCAGTGGGACGAGCCGACTGAGGGCGGTTACCTGACCCACGTCAAGGGGGATGTGGTGGATGCTGGTGAGGCTGACGCTGCGCGCTTGGTGGGTGCGGGGGCTGCTGTTGGTGTCCCTGTGGAGTCTGAGAAGAAGGAGGCCCCTAAGCGCCGTGTGAGGCGTGGGGGCGATAAGTAGAAGGGGGGTGGGCGCGTGGCTTATGTGACCGTGGAGGCACTGGAGGCGCGCCTACCGCGCCCGCTGGACCTGGTTGAGCGTGGTCGTGCGGAGACGCTGCTGGGCGATGCCGAGGATCGTGTGCGCGAGGAGCTTGGCCGTGTGGGCCGGGACTTGGATTCGGAGTATTTCTCCCGTCCTGGGTTCGGGTACACGGTGGATCGGGTGATCCGCGAGATGGTGGCTGCGGCTGTCCTGATCGGCGTGAATGCTGGCTACAGGTCGGTTGCTTCTACTACCGGCGCGGAGTCTGATTCGGCGACGTTCGCTGGGGATAATCCCGGCTGGGGCAACGTGTATTTGACGGAGGAGCATAAGCGCGATCTGGGTTTGCCTGGCGCTGCGCGCCCGTCCGGACGGTTCCCTATGCCGTGGGTGTGGCCGGAGCGTGATGTGTGGTGAAGTACACGGAGCCTGTTGAGCTGATCGAGCCGCGCGCCGTGGATGACGATGGGCTTCCCGTGTCTGGTGGTGGTGGCCGCGTTGTGGTGAATGCCCGCGTGCAGCCGCTTGTGCTGGATGAGGACGCGGGCCGTGATCGTTCCGGCACGTACACGGAGCTTCGGGTGTTCGCACCTGCTGGTACTCGTGTCGTGGAGGGGATGATGGCGGTGATCCGTGGCGAGGTGTTCCGCGTGGAGGAGCCGTCGTGGGATTGGTCGCGGTTCCGCCGCCCCGTGTTCGCGGCGCATTCCCCGTCTGTGGTGTTCGTCGTGAAGCGGGGTGAGGGCTAGTGCGGATCAAGCTGCCTGAGTCCTGGTTTGAGAAGACGTGGAACATCGTGGAGCCTCAGCTTCAGCAGAAGGTGGATGCCGCATCGAAGAGTGTGCCCGCTGATTTTGAGGTGGCGTTGACCCCGAAGCGTGACCGGAATAACCGGCCTGTTGTGCTGATGGTGATGAAGGGGCCGCACGCTTTCGCTTCGGAGGTGAAGCACGGGCACATGATGCGCGCCGTGGCCCAGCAGGGCTGCGATGTGCACCGCTACGTGGGGGAGGTGTGACATGTACGTTCAGCGCAACGCCGCGTTGGAGATACGCCGCCAGATAAGGGCGCACTTCCGTTCCATCCCGGTGCTGTCACACGTCCCTGACAATGCCCCCGACGCGGGGGTTTTCGTCACTGTGGCGGACAACGGCACGTCTACGAACACCCGCCTGTGGGCGCGGGAAAATATCCGGGTTGTTGCGTACTCGGATGTTGAGATTGATTCACGCAACCTGGCTGCGCTGTTGGATGCGTGGCTACTCGATCCTGCCAATGTGGCGGGGTATCAGATCCTCCCCGGGGCCGGTTTGGTGACCGCCTGGGATGAGAAGTTGGGTCTGTGGATCACAGCCGTCACGGTGGCGGCGATCACTACTAAGAGGGGGATTTCCTGATGGCTGATGCTGCCAAGAATGTGAACATTTGGAAGGACGCGCGGGTCTGGATCGCTGATAGCGAGACCGCGAAGGTCGGCACGAACGGCGAGTTCGGCGACGATTGGGTGAGCGTGGGTGTGCTCGCCGAGGGGTCGTCTATCGGCCAGGAGCCGGAGACTGACCGCGTTGAGATCAAGGCGTTTGGTGGTTCTCTGATCACCACCGACCAGAAGTTCTCGAAGGATGTGCGCACGTTCACTGCCCTGGAGGATAACGACACTACGTTCTCCTTGATCTGGCCGAACGCGTACAAGTCTGCGAACGGTTCGTTCATCCTGCGGAAGCCGACCGACGCTCTGAAGATCGTGGCGTTTGAGACCACGAATCAGCGCGGCGAGAAGGTTGTGGACGTGACCCGCCAGAAGGCGAACGTTTACCCGTCCAGCATGGAGAAGTCCGACGATGGTGCGTCCACTGTGGAGTTCACTGTGGAGGTCCGCGCGGATGACAAGGACACGCTGTACGAGCGTCACACTTTCGATGGGTCTGCTGTCCCTGCGGATGTTGATTTCATCCGCTTCGAGGTTGATGCTTCGCAGCCTGATCCGGTGGGGACTGTGAACGAGTCCGACACTGGTGAGACGGTCTAGCTTTCGGACCGGCCCCGTGGGTGGTGGGGCGGTATAAGTAGCCAACCGTTTTCGGGGTGGTGGGGGTTTCGTGTGTCGGCTCCCGCCGCCCCCCTGTTTTAGCGAGTTTATAGACACACCATTTTTCGACAAAAGAGGAGACACACACATGGCTGATAAGAAGACGGTGAAGGCCGCTAACGAGGCTAAAGCGCTGGTGCGTGAGGCTACCGGCGATTACCCGGACCCGATTGACGTGACGTTCGAGGTGCGGGGTCAGGAGGTGACGGTTCAGTGCCCCCCGACGATTGAGGACGCGCCGTTTGAGGTGCCGATGCTGATTGAGGATGAGAAGCCGATGAAAGCTTTCATGCTCATGGCGGGCGATGAGGGCCGTCAGCGTATGCGTGAGGCCGGGGCGACGGTGAAGGATTTCACCCGGTTTATCGAGGCGTGGCAGGAGGCTGCTGGCCTGGGAAACTAATCGCCGATCTGCCCCAGATTAAGCAGCATTCGCCGGAGGTTGAGGCGGATCTGCTGCGGTTCTATGGGGTGGATTACCGGGACAGGTGGCGGGGCAGGTTGTCTATCCGTCGCCTGTTGGTGCTTGTGCGTGGATTGCCTGATGATTCGGCGTACAAGTCCGCTGTTGGTGGGGTGTTCCCCATCAGCCCGGAGACGATGGTGCTGATGGACCTGTTTCACGCTGTGTCGGGGCAGAGGCATTGGTATAGGACCGCGAAGGCTGATACGGACAAGCGGCAGCGTTTGGCGCGTGAGCGTGAGGCTAGCCGCGCCCGCGTGGCGAAGATGCGTCGTGAGGCGCGTGAGCATAACGCGCGGGTGTTGGCCCGTCGTGCTGCTGAGGCGAACAACTAGGGGGACTTATGGCGGGGGCAACAGGCTACGCGGTTTTGCCGGTAACGGTGTCTTTGAAGGGCATCACGCAGCAGCTGAATAGTCAGCTGGAGCAACCGGCGAAGGCGGCCGCTAAGCGGGCTTCGGATTCGATTAATAAGCAGCTCGCTAGCGGGGCTACTGCTGCCGCCGCTGAGGTTGAGAAGGCCCGTAAGCGGGAAGAGTCGGCGACGAAAGCTGTTGTTGATGCTGAGGCTAGGCTGCAGAAGGCCCGGTCGGATTCGGAACAGAAGGCTAAGGCGGTTGAGTCTGCTGAGCTGAAGCTGAAGTCCGCGCGTGATGGTGCGGATGCGAAGGTTTCTGAGGCTGAGCGGAAGCTCGCGGATCTGCGGGCGAGTGGTAAGGCTTCTGCGGATCAGGTTGCTGAGGCTGAGAAGCGCCTGGAGTCTGTGCGCGCGGGGCAGGGCGCGAAGGTTCTTGATAAGGAGAACCAGCTTGCTAAGGCCCGCGACAATGCGAAGTCTTCGTCGGATCGTGTGAAGTCTGCCGAGGATCAGTTGAAGGGCGCGCGGGCTGGCGCGCAGGATGCTACGGACAATCTCACTGCCGCGAATAAGCGCCTTGATGATTCGAACCTGAAGGCTGAGAAGTCCGGCATGTCTTTGGCCGAGGTGGGCCATAAGCTGAAGGGCGCGTTCGTTGTCGGCGCTGGCGCTGTTGGCGCTGCTGGCGCTGCCCTGTTCAAGGTCGGTAAGGACTTCGATGAGGGGTTCGATTCGATCCGTGTTGGTACTGGCGCTTCTGGTGAGGCGTTTGATCGGCTGAAGGAGTCGGCCCGCGCGGTGTACAAGGAGGTACCTGCTGGCGCTGATGGTTTCGCCGGGGTTGCTTCCACGCTCGCTGACCTGAACACCCGTCTTGGCCTGACGGGTAAGCCGTTGGAGACGGTGACTGAGCAGTTCGTTCAGCTGAAGAACCTGGGCATCGACGCTGACATCAACGCGGTGTCGCAGGCCATGAACGGGTTCGGCGTTGAGACGCAGGACATGCCGAAGTTCATGGATGAGCTGTTCCAGGTGTCTCAGGCCACGGGCGTGAGCGTCACTGATCTTGCGAACAGCGTTGTCAAGGCCGGACCGCAGTTGCGCGCCTTCGGGTTCAATGCGAAGGACTCTGCCGCACTGGTTGGCCTGATGGACAAGTCCGGTATGGACGCGGACAAGACGCTGCAGTCTATGCAGCGGGCGTTGGCGAATTTCGCTAAGGACGGTAAGGACGCTCCGAAGGCGTTGCGGGAAACGATTGATGAGATTGACCGCCTAATCAAGTCCGGCGATGAGTCGGGTGCGGTGAACCTGGCTAGTAGCATCTTCGGCACCCGTGGTGCTGCGCAGTTCGTGGATGCCGTGAAGCTCGGTACGGTCAACGTCGAAGACTTCATGAAGGCGACGGGGGCCACGAGTGACACGATTCTTGGTGTTGCTAAGGAGACTGAGGATTTCGCTGAGAAGTGGGATCTGTTTAAGCAGCGCGCTATTGCTGCTTTGGAGCCGGTGGCGGCGAAGGTTTTTGACGCTATGGTTCCGGCCTTGGAGAAAGCATGGGATGCGCTGACGAAGGCTGTTGGCGCTATCAAGGCATTTGGCGAGTGGGTGCAGCGCAATAACACGTGGCTCGGCCCGCTGGCCGCGTCGTTCAGCGTTGTCGCTGGCGCTGTTGGCTTGTACGTGCTGCAGATGAAGATCGCGGCGTTCTGGTCGAAGGTCATGGCCGCTGGTGGTCTGATCAAGTACTTGAAGACGCTCACGTCTGTGACGAAGATCCAGACGGCTGCACAGGCCGCGATGAATGCGGTGATGAACGCTAACCCGATCTTCCTGGTCATCACTGCTATTGCAGCGCTTGTCGCCGGTCTCGTTTACTTCTTCACGAAGACGGAGACGGGCAAGCGCGTGTGGGCTGCGCTCGTTGAGAAGTTCAAGGAGGCGTGGGGCTGGATTAAGGACAAGATGGCCCCGGTGTTCCAGTGGATTGGGGATGTAGCCGCTGCTGCGTGGGAGCTGATCAAGCTCGGGTGGGACAACCTTGTCCACTCGATGCAGTGGGCTTGGGAGAACATCCTGAAGCCGGTGTGGGATGGGTTGTCCATCGCGGTGATGTGGTTGTGGAACAACGTGTTGAAGCCCACGTTCGATCTGATTAAGGGCGATTGGACCGTCCTTGTTGGCGTGATGAAGTGGGCGTGGGAGAACATCTTGAAGCCCGCTTGGGATGCGATAGCTACCGCTGCGCAATGGCTATGGACCAACGTTCTCATGCCTGTGTTCCAGTGGATCAAGGACTCCTGGACTGGCTGGACCATCGCGGCTAAGTGGGCATGGGAGAACATCCTGAAGCCAGCCTGGGATGCTGTTTCGTTGGCAGCTCAGTGGTTGTGGACGAATGTGCTCATGCCGGTATTCAACGCTATTCGTGGCGCGTGGGACGCGCTACTGAATGCGATGAAGTGGGCGTGGGAGAACATACTCAAACCCACGTGGGACATCCTCCAGGCCGCTGCGTGGTGGCTGTGGAATAACGTTCTGATGCCCGTGTTCGGGTTTATCCGTGGCGGCTGGGATGGACTGATCAACGCCATGAAGTGGGCGTATGACAATATCCTGAAGCCGACGTGGGACGCTTTGGGCGCGGCCCTCCAGTGGTTGAATGACAACGTTATCCAGCCGATCCTTGGGTGGATTCAGGACCGCTGGAACCAGATGGCTGAGGGCATCCGCTGGGTGCGGGATAACGTGATCCAGCCGGTGTTCGATGCTGTCGGGCAGGGCCTCGATACGCTGCAGGGCTGGTTTGGCCGCGCGGTGGATGCGATTGGGCGGACGTGGGACACGATCCGGGATAAGACCGCCGCCCCGATCCGGTGGGTTGTGGATACGGTCTACAACAACGGTATCAAGAAGGCCTGGGACAGTATTGCGAAGTTCATTGGCTTGGACCCGCTGGACCCGGTTGAGCTGAAGTTCGCCCGTGGTGGCGTGATGCCCGGTTACACTCCTGGCCGCGATGTGCACAACTTCGTGTCGCCGACGGGTGGCCGTCTCGCGCTGTCTGGCGGTGAGGCGATCATGCGCCCGGAGTGGACGCGGGCTGTGGGCGGGCCGAGGGCCGTGGAGGCGATGAACTCCGCTGCCCGCAAGGGCCAGCTGTTCACCCCGGATAAGCGCCAGCAGCAGGACAACAAGCGGATCGCTAACGCTCATGCCCTGGGCGGGATCATGAAGTTTGCTGCCGGTGGTGTGGTGGAGGCGATGACCTCCATCGTGCAGAAGAAGTACCCGATGATTCAGATGACCTCGGGGTACCGTAACTCGAACGACTACCACGGGGCGGGCCTGGCTGGTGACTTCTCTAACGGGTTCTCGAACACCCCGGAGATGCTGGCGTTGGCTAACGACATCGCCGATACGTACCCGGGTTCTCTCGAGCTGATCCACGAGGCCCCCGGGTTCGACCGGCAGATCAAGAACGGCCAGTTCGTTGGTGGCGGTGGCGGTTCGTGGGGCTTCTACGCGGGCGCTGGCGATCACGCTAACCACGTGCACTGGGCTATGAACACCCCGCCGACGATGGACTTCGGTGGCGGCGTGTTCAAGGGCGGTTCCAGTGGTTCCAGTGGTGTGGGGGGTTACCTCCGCAGCAAGGCTAAGGGCATCTGGGATGCTGCCGTGGGGAAGTTGGCGGACTCGATGCCGCAGCTCCCTGGCCTTGTGGGCAAGCTGCCGAAGGCGGCGCTAGACACGTTCACTAGTAAGGCGTGGGAGTTCCTTAGCTCGAAGCTACCGATGGGCGGTGGTGGCGGTTCTGGCCCCAACGCCGCGTGGGATGCGTCCGCTGGCGCTGAGCAGTGGCGCGGCATGTTGATCGAAGCGTTCAAGAATCAGGGCGAGGACCCGCGCCCCGATTTGGTGGATGCTTTGGTGCGGCAGATCGACTCTGAGTCTCATGGCGACCCGAATGTGGCGCAGCAGATTGTGGACCAAAACGGGACCGGCGAGTCCGCTGGTGTTGGTTTGTCGCAGGTCATCCCCACCACGTGGGCGGCGTACCGTGACCCGGCGTTGCCGGATAACCGGCGTGACCCGTGGGCGCACACCAACTTTATGGTGCGTTATTTCCGCGACCGGCACGGCTACGACACTGGTTTCGTCGGTCAGGGCCACGGGTGGAAAACCGGCGGTGTTTTGCCGATGAACCTTCCCGCCGCCCTGTACGACCAGGGGGGTTACCTCCAGCCGGGGCAGATGGGCGTGAACCTATCCACGAAACCGGAACCCGTGTTCACCGGGGACCAGTGGCAAGTGCTGCGGGATGGCCTGGCGAAGTCCGGCGAGGTCCTGAAGGTGTTCAGCGACGCTTTCACGAAGGGGCAGTTAGATGATGCGCGGAACGTTTTCGGCCTGCCTGATTGGGATTCCATCCCTCTGGTGAAGTTCCAGAAGGAGTGGGCTGGCCTGGTGGAGAAGCAGGGCGCTGATGCGTCGCAGACTGCGGTGAATACCGCGCGGACTGCTGATGCGACTGAGGCGCTTGCTGGTGAACCTGCCCAGGCGGTGACCGCTCAGGGCCAGGTTGGCGCGGCTGGGATGCAGGCTGCTGGTGGTGCTGCCGCTGCTGGTGGTATGGCTGCGCAGTTCGGTGGTGTTCCGGGTGCCGCTGCTATTGGGCAGACGGTGCAGATCGTCACGGCTGACATGGCTCAGGCGTGGCAGAAGTTCAGGACGATGCAGGCCCAGGGGGCTGCGGGACTCATGGGGGTGTAGTGGATGTTTAGGCACACAGCGGATATCGCTCTGGAGGGGGTGGACGGTTCTGTTTGGAATTTGTCTGGCCCGTTGGCGTGGGGGTCGCCGGTGCAGTTGGAGGAGGGGAATATCCCCGCCTTGTTTGATGCGCCGGTGGAGACCACGTACAAGGAGCGGGTCGGTCAGGCGGGTTCCACCTACCTGGGGCACCGTTTCTTGGCGCGGGTGTTGGCGCTGAACCTGACGGTGTTCTCGGATGACAAGGACCCCTACGATTGGGCGCGGGTGGACTCCGAGTTCCGCAAGGCCTTGTCGTATGACCGTGATGCTGTGCTGCGCGTGTCCACGGAGATGAGTGGCGATCGGTGGCTGAAGGTTCGTTTGCAGGAGGCCCCGGCTTTCCGTGGCGACCGTGACCCGCATGATTCCTCGATCTCCCAGTACACGGTGACGCTGGTTGCCTACGACCCGTGGTGGCATTCCGGGGAGGACCGGGACAGGTTCGTTTTCGATGGCTTGAACTGGCATGGCGGTGGGGTGACGGTGAGTAACCCGACTGATGTGCCGTGTTGGCCCCGGTGGGTGCTGACCGCCCCGGCGAAGTTCCAGCTCCCGGACGTGTCGTTCCGCGACGATGAGGAGAAAGATCGTCAGATCGTCCTCCCGTTCCAGCCGTTGGGCCGCGAGGTGTTGGTGGATACTGACCCGCTGCAGGAGATGATCGTCGCTAACGACGACACCCTGTTGTGGGCTGAGATGGGTGGCCAGTTTTTCCGCAACCCTATCCCCCCGTACACGCCGGAGACGTTCGTGCCGGTGAGTGTGGACCCGCTGCCGAACCTGCCGCTGGTGTTGCCTGATGGGTGGCGTGAGTGGATCGCTGACCGGATCAAGGAGTGGGCTGTTGCTTTGGGGCAGGAGGAGGTTTTCCGCCGCACCCCGGAGGATGTGGCCCGTGAGATTCGTAAGACGATCACGAATGCGCCCCCACCGTTCCTTCGTCCGTTGTCGGACCCGATCCTAGAGTTCCTGAATATTGATTTCATTGCGCAGCGTATCGCTGAGGCGTGGGGCAGTGTGAACAACATGGCTGGCGCTACGGCGCAGATTCGGATGGAGCGGAGGTGGTCTCGTCCGTGGGGGTTGGAGTAGATGATAAACGCCTGGAGGGGATCTATCAGGCCGCGCTGGGCCGTCGTGAGCGTCGCGAGCGGCTGCGGCGTGAGGCCCCGCTGGTGCGTCTGTGGGATGGTGACTGGAACCTCCGTGGCCGGGTGAAGGGCGAGTATTCCTCATCGTTTGAGTGGAAGCTGAACGACACTGGGGCCGGGCAGATTGACCTTCCGTATGACCACCATTTGGCCCGGTGGGCTGGGGAGTACTGGAACCGGAAGAAGCAGAACATCCATGTGACTGTGGATAAGGATGGGGCGCGCTGGTCGGGTCGGTGCCGCGAGGTGACGACCACGATGGACGCGGCTGGTGTGCGCACTGTGACGCTGCATTTCCTTCATGACTATGAGGAGTTGAAGCACATCAGTGTGTGGCCGAATCCTTTCACCCCTGCGGTGGTTCAGTTCCCGAAGATTTTCATGCTGGCTGGCCCGTCGATCACGGTGCTGAAGATCGCCCTATTCCTGAACTTGTTCAGGCTGCAGGGGAACTTGTGGCGCTTGCCGGATGACCCTTTGAGCTTCAAGGGGTGGACGCAGGGACTGAACTACAAGGAATGGCCCATCTTGGTGAAGCCTTCATCGGTTGTGCTTGATGATTCGCAGTGGACGGTTATTGCGTCCCGCATGAAAACATGGCACGACATGGCTCAGGTCACCCTGGGTGATGGTCAGTTGGCGGTGGAGTGCCGCCGCTGGCTACCGGGTGATGAGCAGCCGTGGTTCGGCGCTGGCTTGTACCGGCCCGGTCAGCTTGTGGTGGACATTGTGGACAAGTCCGGGTGGTGGTCGCAGACCGCTGTCGGCGGCACCATCGCCGGGGGGTTGGTGCGCACTGGCCTGACCGTGGCCGACAACCTTGTGGATGAGGCCCGGTTCGCTTTGGAGCAGGTCAGCGAGTCCCCGGAGTACGGGGTGAGCGGTTTCCTTGGCGTGTCCCCGAAGAACCCGTGGGTGGTGTACCGCACGGAGGGGGAGCAGCGCACTGCGGAGACCACCTCGTTCACGTGGAAGCCCGCGACGGTGGGGCAGATCACGGTGGGCGGTAAGTCGATGCCGGGGGTGAATGAGGGCATCAGCGCGGCGGTGCAGTTGTCGTTCGACACGATGGCGAACTTCCTGTTCCTCCCGGCAGCGGGCGGCGCGGTCGATTCGCTACTGAAGCCCCTGTACGAGGACGTGCTGATGGCGTTCATGTCGCTGAAGTCGCCGCTGCGGACGATGAGCCTTGGGTGGTCGCACTACTACGAGGACTTCTCGGAGGGCAGTTCGTCGGCGTGGACACTATCGGCGATCATCGCGCTGCGCACGGGGTTCTACAACACCCGTCAGCAAACCAGCCATTCGTTCACGGTCGGCGATGGTGCCCCCTACCTGATCGGGGACAAGGGCCAGGGGCACTTCTTCCTCGGTGATCGGGTCGGTGCCGAGGTGCCGGGTGCCCGCGCTGGCCGCGTTGTTGTTGACCAGTGCACCGGGCTGCGGCTGTCGTGGGATGCGTCGAAGCCGCACGAGTGGGAGATCACGATAGGCCAGGCCACGTCCGTTGTGGATGACCCGCTGGCGCACGCTCTGGAGAGGATCAAGGACATGAACAAAAACCTGCATGATTTGGGGGTGTTCTAGTGGGTATCCCGTTGCAGCACCAGATGGACATGGATAAGCCGGAGGAGCATCTGCTGTGGGGGCTGGTGAACATCGGTGGCCTGGCTGGTGTGCCGCTCCTGCTGGATGAGCGGTTCATGCGGATCTGGTCGAAGCACCTGTACCGCTGCGGGTTCCGCCACCACCCGGAGCTACAAGAGTTGTGGTACAAGCCGCCGACTGATGATGCGACCCTGTTTCAGGGGATAGGCGGCGAGTGGGTGGAGTCGGAGCCGGGTGTGATGCCCGCACTGTACTCGAAGGATGAGATTCTGCAGAAGATGGTGACCTCGATGTCAGATGATGACAAGCTGCGGTTGGCGGAGTTGTTGGGGGGCGATGATGGCGGTCATTCCGGGGAGTAGTGATATTCCCGCTGGCGCATATTCTGCGGCTGGGTTGCAGTCGTTGCAGGATGTGACTGAGCAGTCTGTGAAGGATAGTGTTCGGGCGCAGGTGATGCCGTCGGTGAATCGTGCTAAGGACTCGCTTTTCGGGAACTTGTTGAATGGCGTTTTCGGCGGGTTCTTGGATGTGATCCGTGGCGGTATTCCCCCGTTGTGGCTGCCGTCGAATGCTTATGCTGCTGCGGCGCAGATTCGTGATGGTCAGCAGGACTTGAATGATCGCGCTGATCTGTTGAGTCCGTTGATGGATTACTGCTCTGCTTTCGCGCCGCCTGACAACAATGGTCACGCACGTTTCGGGATTGGGCTGATCCCTTTCACATCGCAGATCGGCCCGGCGAGGAACGTGCGGATTCGTGACGACGGTAGGTTCGAGCTGCTAGATAAGGGCTTGTGGGATATCCGTGCGCATGTGGTCCCGTCGTGGACGGGTGTCACGGTGCCGAATATCTCGGTGTCGATCAGGGTTTACTCGCCGTATGGTGACACGTATGAGACCGCATCGAGGCTGTTTTCCGAGCAAACTTCGATTGAGAAAACGTCGAATGTTACAAGCTTCAGCCTTGTGTCCTCGGTGGTGGTGGATAAGCCGGGTTATATAGCTGGCGTGTATGTCGATGATGCTAATAACGGGCGCGGCATTTTGGGCGGTCCGCGTTTCTCCCGCTTCACGGTGCAGCATATTAGCCGTGATGTGGTGAATAAGACTGGCGGGGAGGATTCCACTCCCACGCCTACTACTACTGGGCCGGAATAGGCCCTAGGGGGTTTTCGTGACGGTTATTCGTGGCGAGGTGCGGAATGTCGCTGGTGTTCCGCTTGAGGGTGTTGTGAGTGTCGCTTCTGTGGAGTGGCGACCTGGTTCTGATGCGGTGATCACTACTGATTCGGAGACGTATCGTGTGGTGGGGGGCCGGTTTGAGACGGGGGATTTGGCCCCTGGTGAGGCGCAGTTTGACTTCCGCCCTGATCCTGGGTTTGGCCGTCGGTATCGGCTTGTGGTGTCGGTGCCGGATGCTGAGTCTGCGGTGTTCCGTGATGTGTTGTCTGCGTCGTTTGAGTATCCGGAGCCTGTGGTGTCTCGTGCTGAGACTGCTGCTAGGGATGCTGAGGCTGCGGTGGCTGCGGTGTCTGCGGCACGTGATGAGGCTGTTGCTGCTGCTGGTCGTGTGGGTTCTGCTGAGGCTGTGACACTGGCGGTTGAGGAGGTGTCGGGGTTCCGGGATGAGGCGGTGGCTGCGCGTGATGAGGCTGTTGCGGCTTCTGGGCGGGCTGTTGCTGCTGATGAGTCGGCTGGCGTTTCGGCTGCTTTCGCTGCTGATATGGCGGGTCTTGCTGAGGGTTCTTCTGCGCGTGCCGAGGCGGCGCGTGATGAGGCTGTCGCTTCGGCGGGGCGTGCTGGGGAGTCTGAGTCGAAGGCGTTGGCGGCTGAGGGCGGGGCTGTTGCGGCGCGTGATGCGGCGGCTGGTTCCGCGTCTGCTGCTGCGGGGTCTGCTGATGTTGCTGCGGGGTCGGCTTCGTCCGCGTCTGATTCTGCTGATCGTGCGGAGTCGGCGGCGCAGACTGCGGAGAGTGGCGCGCCTGATGCGACTGCCTCGGTGAAGGGGCTTGTGCAGCTCTCCGGGGATTTGGGGGGTACGGCTGATGCGCCGACTGTCCCTGGTCTGGCAGGGAAGGCGGATTTGGTTGGTGGGCATGTGCCGACCTCGCAGCTCCCGGCTGTGGCGCTGACGAAGCCTACTGCGGTGAGTGATCGTGCTGGGATGCTGGCGCTGGATGCGCAGGAGGGTGATGTGGCGGTCATCGCGGCTGGTGATGATCGTGGCACGTACATGCTTGGCGAGGGGCCTGCTAGCGAGTTTGATTCGTGGATGCGTTTGGCTGCGGCTGATGCTGCTGTGTCCTCGGTGAATGGGCAGACGGGTGTGGTTAATCTTGGCCCGGCTGATGTGGGTGCTGCGGGTGAGTCGCATACGCACACGATTGGGCAGGTGGATGGCCTGCGCTCTGAGCTGGATGGGAAGTTCACTGCCGCTGATGCTTCTGCGGAGGTTGTGGGTGGGGGTATCCCGCGCAGGCGGTCGAATGGGAACCTTGATGTGCCTACTGATCCGGTGGCTAATGCTCATGCCACGTCGAAGGCGTATGTGGATAATGCGGTGGCTGGCCGTGCCCCTGCATCGCACCGGCACGCCACCAACGAGATCGACGGCTTCAGCGATGACGCAGCGTCAGCCGCCCTCACCGCTTCGCTACCTATACCTGCGCTTGAAGATACCCTGGTGAGGTATGGGTCTGACATCCGCTTCTCCGTGCTCAATCCTGTAGAACCGGACCACCCAGCAACGAAAGCGTATGTCGATAGTGGGGATATTCCCCTAATGGTGCGGGACGCGATCTTGTGGCGCTCTGATCTGAAGGGCGCGGCTAGCACGAAACCGCAAAGCGCTAACTGGGGTACCTGCGAGCTGGGGTTGGAGACCGAGGACCGGCTGAACACGGACCCCGTGTGGGACGCGAACCACCTGTTCATCCAGCACCCGGGCACGTACCGGCTTTCGCTGTCTGGTTCTCGCGGCGGCGGGGCCGGGAAGGTCAGCCTGTGCACGTCGTTTGCTGGTAAGGAGACCGAGCAGGTCGTTATCCAGGATACGACGGCCTACACCTCGAAGACCGTGGACGTGTGGCTGGATAAGACCACGATGATCTTGTGCCGTTGGAACGGTTATTCCGGCAACAATTTCAGCTACCGCGTTCAGTTCGAGCTGATTCGGTAAGGGGGGGGCAGATGGTTAACGCAACGTGGTGCTGCGTGTACGGCGGGTTGTCAGCCGTTGTCGCGGGTACCGACACGAATGGCGATACCCTCCCCGCTGTTGATCTGGAGGGGTCGGTGACGTTCACTCCCTTGGTCAGTGGCGGTGGGTTGCTCTCTGGTCTTGCGGATACTGTCGTGGATGATGTGGCCTACGCGGTGGCTGCGGTGACCGTGCCTGTCGTCGATGGCCGGTTGAGCATTGGCGGGCAGGATGGGGTGTTCCTCCTCGCTAGCTGCGGGAGTGTTGGCCCGTTGTGTTGGCAGGTGCGGTTCAACAACCTGCGCGACGGGCAGGGCACGTCGTATCGCCCTGAGCCGTTTGTGCTGCGGACGGTGCCGGGCGGCGAGGTGTCGCTAGCGCGTGTCGCCCCGGTCACGGCGCTGGTCCCTGCGGGGACGGCGGCTACGGGTGGGGGTGTGGTTGTTGGCCCCCCCGGCCCCCCTGGCCCTCCTGGGAGACCAGGTGAACCCGGCCCGCCGGGGTTACCTGGACGGCCCGGCGATAAGGGCGATCCTGGGGAACCAGGGCCGCCGGGAGACCCAGGGGTTCGTGGGTCCCGCTGGTTCTCAGGCGACGACCCGCCGGTGTTCGTGGATGGGGCGCTGGATGGGGACTGGTATCTAGCCACGTTGAGCGGTCAGGCGTATGAGCTGACTGCCGACGGGTGGCAGTACCGTGTGGACCTGCGCGGCCCGGCTGGTAGCGATGCGGCAGCAGGGGCGGGGGTTGTCCTGGGGGCCTGTACGCTCCCGGCGATCACCACGACTGATCGGGTATATGCGATGAGCACGGCCCAGGCAGCGGCGTATCAGGCGGTAGTGGAGCTACACGGCGGGGACCGTACGGCCGCTAACCGCCTCCTCGCCACCGGAGTGGGGAACATGGTGGGCGCATCGTCGGTGGACCCGTCCCTGACGCTCTCCCCACAGTGGACGAAAGCGGCGACCGCTGCTGCTGCGACACCGGAGTTCGCGCCAACGCGGCGGCTCATCGCCCTGCACTACGACAACCTGGAGGCATAGATGGCAACGATCCTTCTCACGGGGTTCGCCCCGTTCAGCGGGAAAAAGACCAACCCGTCATGGGAGGCGATCAAGGACCTGCCGGACCGTTACGCGGGCACGCACCGTGTGGTGAAAGTTGAGCTGCCGGTGACGTGGGAGGGCGCGGGGGAGATGCTGGAGCGCGTTGCCCAAGAGTGCAAGGCCGATGCCATTTTGTCGTTCGGCCTGTCCGGCGCGGTATCGAACCTTCTGTTCGAGACGCAGGCGTTCAACTACGGCGGCAATTACGCAGACGAAGACGGGCTGAAGTGGGACCGGCCCTACATCCCGGACCCTAAAGCACCGTCACGCGTCACACCCAGCATCACCTATACGCAGGCGCAGAACTGGATCGGGAGCACGGCGACGCTGGACCAGTCCACGAACGCCGGGGCCTTCATCTGCGAGAGTGTGCTGTACCGGCTAGGGGCGAAGTTCCCGAAGATTCCGCACCTGTTTGTCCACTTCCCAGCGGATTCCGGCAACTCGGAGTTCTCCTCCTACCAGGGGAAGATGCCCTTATCCACGATGCGGGCTGCTGTGGTGCTGCTGGTGCAGGGGGTCTTCCAGAATTTGCTGGGGGTCGGTTATACCCCGTGGGGTGACCGCAGTATTTTGCCCACCCCAACGCTGACCGTCATGCGCCCCGACCCGCCCCGGAATTTCTGGCCGAGCGCGACAACGGACACGATCATGTTTAGCACGTTCGCGCGGTTCAGCTCAGTACCCCCGGTCGCTGGTCTCCAGATACCGACCAGTGAGACACCAGTGTCGCTGCCCGAGGACGTACTCACGGGCCGGTGCTACTCCGCGAGCGGAGAGCCGCTACACGCCTCTACCACTGTCATGGCACGAACATGGCGAACCTACTACGGCTCTGATGGCCTACTGCAAATAAAGCTCAACAAGGTGGGGGACTACACGTTCCCGCTGCGGTTCGAGCTGTACGGGGTGACCACCGGCGGGTACCGCTTCGTGCAGCGGTTCCACCTCCACTACGACCGCGACGCCACTGGTGTCATACCGCCCACGCAGCTGGGGGTGTACCGCACATCGGTGGAGCTACTCGTTTAACGAAAAAGAAAGGGGGGCAAATGGACGCTAGGACGCTTGGTGAAGCGATGGGGTGGGCGCTGTCGGAGGAACGTTACCGGCAGCTCTTGCCCGCGTATGAGCGGTTCATGGCCGCCGCGCAGATCAACACCCCAGCGAGGGCGGCGATGGCTGCTGCACAGTTGGGGCATGAGTCCGTGGGGCTGAAGTACCAGAACGAGATCGCGGACGGGTCCGCCTATGAGGGCCGCGCTGACCTGGGGAATATGAACCCCGGCGATGGGCGCAGGTTCAAGGGCCACGGCTGGGTGCAGGTCACCGGGCGGCACAACCACGCCGCTGCGAGCCGGTGGGCGCACGAACGAGGCCTATGCCCATCTCCGACGTTCTTCGTGGATAATCCCGAAGCTCTGGGGTCGGATGAGTACTGCTGGGTGGGGCCTGCTTACTACTGGGATACCCACCCGAACCTGAACGTGTGCGCCGATAACGGGTGGGTCTGGGACGCGACCCGGATCATCAACGGCGGCACGAACGGGATAGATGACCGCATTAGCCGCTACGAGCGGTGCAAGGCATTGGGCACACGCCTGATGCCGGGGGAGGTGAAGACCGTGGAGAAGGTACTGCCGTACTCACGGGACCAAGTGACGCAGGACACCGGCTACTGGTGCGGGCCTGCGTCGACGCAGACGATTGTGTGGGCCGCTACCGGAAAGTTAATCGCGGAGTCTGATCTGGCCGGGCGGCTGGGCACCACGACGGACGGGACGAGCAACATTGATGCTTTCCCCCGCGTGCTGAACAACCTGGTGCCGGGCGCGGATTACCGCAGCGTGTGGATGCCGAATGATCCCCCGACAGGGGATCAGAAGGAGCGCATGTGGCGGGATATCAAGAACTCGATTGACGCGGGGTTCGGTGTGGTTGGCAACCTTGTCGCGCCACCGTCGAACTACCCGCGTGCTGTGGCCCCGTCCGACATCGACCCGGCTTACGGCGGCGGTGTGGTGTACCACTACATCGCGCTGATGGGCTACGGGGAGGACGGAGGGGGCCGACGAATCTGGGTCGCCGATAGTGGCTTCAGGCCCTACGGCTACTGGATCAGCTTCGACCAGCTCGCCACGCTGCTACCCCCAATGGGGTACGTGGCCGCTTTCGCGCCAGCTAAGGCGCTACCACAAGATCAAGGGGGAGACGTGACCAGAGAACAAGCAGACCAGATCCTACGGATGCTGGAGGCCATACTCATCCAGCTCGCGGGGGACCCGCAGAAGAACGGCGGTAAGCCGTTCGGCGGGTGGCCGCAGGGCGGGGGCCGCACCATGTACGACCTCCTCGCCGCAACTGCATCCGTCGCTGGAGTGAAGAACGCTAAAGACATCAAGGGGGAGAAGTAATGAAGAAGAATTTCGCAGCGCCGTGGTTCATCCGCCGCGCACTGTACCTGGTGGTCGGTGCCGTCCTGCTGGGGCTGGCAGCTTTCGGGGTCATCAGCGAGGCGCAGATCGACTCGATCAGCGCGCAGGTGACTGGCATTGTCGGCCCTCTGCTGGGTGCACTGGTGTCTGGCTGGGCCGCGTCCAAGACACATGAGGGGTCCGACTCTACTGTGACCGTGGATGATGTTGAGCGGGCTGCTAATGCGAACATCACTGACAAGGTGATTGATGTGATTGCGCAGATCGACACTGCCACGGGTGGGAAGCACGCCGCTGAGGTCGCTTCCTACCGCGATATTTTCAGGGGGTAAGTTATGCACGGTCGGGAGCGATGGTCGCCCGGTATCCCGTCTAACGTCTCCCGGCTGATAATCCTCGCGCTGGCTATCCAGGCAGTGATTCGCGGATTCGATTACCTGCTGGGGGACAGGACTACTACGACCTCGGCGCTGGCCGTGGCTGAGGAAGCACTGCCGCTCCCCGTGTGGGGTGCGATCTTCATCGTAGGCGGTTCGCTGGTGCTCGTTGGTCTGCGTGTCCGAAGGGCGGGGTGGATCGTTTCTGGGTCTGTCTGGCTTTTCGCCGCGTATGGGGCAGTCGGGTGGTCGCTTGTTCTGCGCATCTTCGAGCAGGCAACCTCGTGGGGCCTGTTTTGGGGGGTGTTTTCCCACCCGCATCTGACTTTGCAGTGGGCCTCGCAGTCTGCGGAGGCTTTCCCTCTCGATGGGTGGCGTGTGCCGTCTAGCTTCTTCGCGGCGATGGTGATGTGGGCCGCTATCGGGTGGGGTACGCAGATCAGTTCTAGGGCGTGGGAGGTGACGCATGGATCCGATCATCGCGCTGCTTCCTAAGGGTGGCGGCTGGTCTGTTGTCGCGGTGTTGCTGATGCTGACGTTCGGTTCGCAGCAGATTTTCTCGAAGGAGGGCGCGGGCCGGTTCTGGCTGTTCGGGCGTATCGCGGACAAGATCGCGCACCGCAAGGAGCATGCCATTGAGCGGGAGGCGACGATTGAGCGCACTAGGTCTGATTACTTGGAGCGGATGATTGGCGATATTCGCCGTGACCTGGATGATGAGCGTGAGCGTTCTCGGTGTGCCGAGAAGCAGTTGCGCTCTGATCTGGATGATGCGTGGGGGTATGTGCGTTACGCCACGGATTGGTCGCGGGCTGTGTTGCAGATGAGTGTGGAGCATGGGTGGAGGCCGCCGTTGCCGGAGTGGTTGACTCCGGATCAGTGGCGGTCGCGTAAGAGGTAATTTGTTTGGCTTGCCGTTGTTGCGGTGGGTTCCCTCGCTGGGGTTTGTTCCCTGGCGGGGGTCTTTTTTTGTGCCTGTTTTCTGGCGCGAACGAGTGTTCTGATTGCTGGGGGCGTTTCGCCTCTTAATCGCACGACATCCGCACGACATCCGCACGACAATTGGGGGTAAAACAGGGGCAATTGGAAGCAGTTAGCGCATGTGATACACCGATCCGAAACGCCCCATGAGCTGCTAAAACGCCTGGTCGGTAGCATGGCAGAAAAAAGTGCCCCAGAGAGGAATCGAACCTCCGACACCGGCTTTAGGAGAGCCGTGCTCTATCCACTGAGCTACTAGGGCCGCCGCGCGCCGACACTCGCATCCGCCGCGCTCACCGGCAGATTCTACAAGGGCGCCCACGCCGCCGATCGATAAGGTGCACACAGGGGGGTCATCTGGCCCCGGCGGATTATTCTCGGCATTGTTGTGGACGTCCCGTGAGCGCGCTGTCTTTGACGTCCCAGAGTGGGGGTGGGGCACTGGGGCTGTCGTTCGGGTGCGCGCTGCTCCGGGCGTCCGGAATGCTGACCGGCGCCGGATCCGTTAACGGGAACGACGCGAAATCCACCCCGGAGAAGATCGCGGTCTTGGAACCGGACGCGGCCGGGGAAAACACAATTGGAAGGAAGGTCGGCAGCAACCCGCCCCATAAGGAGACCACCGCGCCCGAGTTTTTTTATCCGCTTCCGGTACGGTTTGACCCGCTTCCAGTACAGCGAGGACAACATGGTCGGCACAGGCGCGGAGGCGGCGAGTGCGAAGGCCAGAGATACCGGGACTGCAACGTTCTACTCCATCGCGCCAATGCCCAGCGCAATCGCGACGCCCTCGATCTCCACGACCGTGATTCGCAGAACGCGGACCTGCTGTTCCTCCGTGGCATGGCCTCTCTGACGACGGGATTATTGACGTCCTAAGCCATCGACGCAGAAGCGTTGTTGGCTAAACCGGCGACCACTGCCAGGACCGTGCCGAAGGCGACTGCGGCGATCATGGCCACCAAGATGGGCCCAGCGACCCCCGAGGCGAGCAGAGGGGCCGCGGTGTTTGCCCCACCGCCTCTGGCCCGTCACCGACCCCGCCGGGTCCTTTCGACGATGCGGAAGCGCAGGCCCGGGCCCGCATCGATCGCGTGCCCCCGCTCAGATGTCCGCCACGGCCCCGCGGCACAGTCGAACATCGCATCCGAAATCTCCGGCGCGTACACCCCGAAACTTTCCGGCGCTTCCATGTCTACTTCGGTCACCACAATGCGGTCCGCGATTGACATGCATTGGGCATACACTTGCCCGCCGCCCAATATCCACACCATGGGTTGTTTCCCCTTGGCCGGTCCATCCTCATTCTGGGCGCGGATAGCCAATTGCGACGCGGCGTTGATGGCGTCCGGAATAGAGGAAAAGACGTCAGCGCCCGGCGCCTCAAAATCTTCCCGCCGAGTGATGACGAAGTTGTCGCGCCCGGGGAGGGGTTGGAATTGCTCGCCGAGGGCCTCCCATGACGTGCGTCCCATGACGACGGGATAGCCAATGGTAGACCGTTTAAAGTGCTCAAGGTCTTCCGGAAGATACCACGGCATATCGGTGCCATCGCCGATCACGCCGGCTGTTGTCTGGGCCCATATCATCGCAATCTCTACGCCGCCGGGAATGCCCAGTGTTCTGAGCTGTTCCTTGGATAGTTCGGGGTATTCCCCGTCGCGATAACCGGTCGGTCGGTTGACGCTGCTCATGTCCGGTGATTCTCCTATGTGCTGAGGTTAAACGGCGACCTGGGCGCGAATCGCGGGGTGGGGATCGTATCCCTCGAACTCCACATCATCGAGGTCGTAGCTGAACATATCCGCCGCTTTCCGTAGTTTCAGTTGCGGATAGGGCCTGGGGTGCCGGGATAGCTGCAGCTTGACCTGATCGACATGATTGTCGTAGATGTGGCAGTCACCGCCCGTCCAAATAAATTCGCCCACGTCTAGACTGGCCTGCTGTGCGAACATGTGCGTGAGCAAAGAATAACTGGCGATGTTAAACGGCACGCCGAGGAACATATCGGCACTGCGCTGGTAGAGCTGGCAGCTCAATTTCCCTTCCGCCACATATAGCTGGAATAGCAGGTGGCAAGGAGGGAGCGCCATATTGTGAAGTTCGCTGACGTTCCATGCAGTCACGATATTGCGCCGCGAATCGGGGTCGCTCTTCAGCAGGTCTAATGCCCCTTGAATCTGGTCGATGTGCTGGCCGTCCGGAGTCGGCCAACTGCGCCACTGTACGCCGTAAATGGGGCCGAGATCCCCATTCTCGTCTGCCCACTCATTCCATATTCGTATCCCACGTTCCTGCAACCACGTGACGTTGGAATCACCGCGGAGGAACCACAACAATTCGCCCACAACGGAGCGGATATGTACAGACTTAGTGGTGATCAACGGAAAGGAATCGCCCAAGTTAAAGCGAATCTGCTGGGCAAACAGCGAGCGAGTGCCCGTGCCAGTCCGGTCCTGTTTCTTCGTGCCATGCTGCAGAATTGTCCGTAGCAGGTCCTCATAAGGGGTCTGGACGCCATCTACCGCGCGCAAGCCAGCTTGGCCAGATGCTTCGTTCATGGGTGCCAGAGTAGTGCCCCGGTGTGGGCCGTCCACAGCGGCGGTGCGACTGGCTCTGTCCGACCGTTGAATCGGGAGAAGGCGGCGATCCGCTCAGCAAACCCCGGTGCGGCGATCCGCTCAGCCAACCCCGGCGCGGCGATCCGCACATCCCACCCCGGCGCTCAGAGGGAGAAGCCCCCGTGCTCGTCGTGGAATTTCTTCGCGCTGGCCAGGATCTTGTCTTTGACGTCCGGGCGGCACACCAGCATGTCCGGCAGGTAGGTGGACTCGTGGTTGTAGGTTAAGTCCGTGCCGTCGAGTCGGCTGGTGTGTAGACCAGCAGCTCGGGCCACACCCGCTGGGGCGGCGTTGTCCCACTCGTACTGCCCTCCGGCGTGTACGTAGGCGTCGTTGTCGCCGAGGACAACAGAGATGACTTTGGCGCCGCAGGAGCCCATGAGAACCAGTTCCATGCCGGTGTCCTCGGCGATGAATTCGGCGATGGCGGGAGCCGAGTTCTGGCTCACCACCAGTCGGTTTGTCTGGGGGCCACCGACGGCGTGGATGTCCCCGGTGTGAAAGACGTGGCCGAGGTCCGGCATCCCCACGGCAGCGTGGGTGATCACGCCGTTTTCGGCGAGAGCGACGTGGACGGCCCAGTCCTGGCGGCCGCTGGCGTATTCCTTTGTGCCATCGAGGGGGTCGATGATCCAGACCCGTTTGTTGGTAAGACGCTGCAGGTCGTCCGGTGCTTCTTCGGAAAGCACGGCGTCTTGGGGTCGGTGAACAGCCAGGGCCCGGGCGATCCAGTCTTGGGCGAGGGAGTCTCCGGCTTTACCCAGTTCTTGGCTTCGCAGCAGGCCAACGTTGCGAACTCCCTTAAGGATCTCGCCGCTGCCTTGCGCTAGACGCTTCACCAGCGTTGCGTCGTTCACGTCTGCAGTCATGGGGCCAACTCTAATCCATCTGGGGGTTGGCGGCAGTGGGGGAGACGTGCGGCCGGGTGGTATAGCGCGTGCAGCGTGACCCTCAATGTGTCTCGTTACCGGGTGACGGCCGGAATTCGGGTTGTGGTCGAAAATGTATTCGAATTGGGCGAATGGGTGATGACCCGGCCGTCTGGTTGGATTGAGGCATGCTGGACGACCCTCTGGAGCAGTTTTACCCGCCTGTTGCGGCGTGGTTTCGCGATGTCTTCGTGGAGCCGACTGTCGTGCAGTCCCAGGCGTGGTCGACCATCGCCGCTGGAAAGAACGCTCTTGTGGTCGCCCCCACGGGATCGGGCAAAACGTTGGCCGCCTTTTTGTGGTCACTGTCGCAGCTCACGCGCCAGGAGAATGCCCCGGAGGGTAAGGGGGCAGGTACGAAAGTCCTGTACATCTCCCCGTTGAAAGCTCTCGGCGTGGACGTGGACCGCAACTTGGCTGCGCCGTTGGCCGGGATCGCCCGTACCGCCGCCGCGATGGAAACGCACGTCGCCCCGGTTCGGGTGGGGGTGCGCTCTGGGGATACGCCGCAGTCCGAACGCTCACGGTTGCTGCGTACCCCTCCGGAGATTTTGATTACGACGCCAGAGTCCCTCTATCTCATGCTGACCTCAAAGGCCGCGGGGACGCTGCAGACAGTGGATACGGTGATCGTGGACGAGGTTCACGCGGTAGCCGGCACGAAGCGGGGGGCCCACCTGGCGCTGTCGTTGGAACGCCTAGAGATGATCACCCGGCAACCTGTGCAGCGCATCGGGCTGTCAGCCACCGTCAACCCGATCGACACGGTGGCCGCTTTCCTCGGGGGTGACCGTCCAGTGACGGTGGTGAACCCGAAGACCCACAAGGACTGGGACGTAAACGTCTGCAGTGTGGTCGAAGACTTCCAGGACCCGCCTGCGGCGGATGAAGGTGACGATCCGCCCGACGGGCAGGGCCCAGCCGAGGCAGGGGATGCCGCTGACGCGCCGGATCCGTCTGGCGTCGAGGCCCCATCCGCGCTGGTGGACGAGGCTTTGCTCGGCCCCTCGCTCATCGGGGAGGGGGTCAGCGAGGACCCAGGCGCGGGGGCGCGGGGGGAAGGTGGCGTCGAAAAGGAATCTGCCCTGCCGCAGCAGAGATCGGTCTGGCCGCACGTGCAGCGGGCCATCTACGACCAGGTGATGGAGAACCGAGCCACGCTGGTCTTCGTCAATTCGCGCCGGGCGGCAGAACGGTTGACGGGCGCGCTGAACGAATTGTGGGCCCGGGAGCATGACCCGGAATCGCTGGCGGCCTCCACACGCCGGGATCCCGCCCAGCTCATGGCGCGGTCGGAGCGGGTCACGGGGTCGGAGGCCGTCATCGCCCGCGCTCACCACGGCAGCGTGTCGAAGGATGAGCGGGCGGACATCGAAGCGGACCTGAAGTCCGGGGTGCTGCGCTGCGTGGTGGCGACGAGCTCACTGGAACTGGGCATTGACATGGGGCTGGTGGACCGGGTGATACAGGTGGGCGCGCCGCCGTCCGTCGCCGCGGCGGTGCAACGGTGTGGGCGCGCGGGGCACTCGGTGGGGGCGACGTCGCGGGCAACGATCTACCCGCTGCACAAGCAGGACGCCGAGAGCAGCGTCGTGGTCGTGGACCGGATGCTGAGAGGCGAGCTGGAGCCGCTACACGTTGTGACGAATGCCCTGGATATCCTCGCTCAGCAGACGGTGGCTTCCGCCGTGCAGGCAGACGTGACGGCCGGGCTCATCGGCAGCGGAGAGGACCGGGATACGAACCAGCAGGGTAGCGCGGAACCCAGCGGTGCCCAGACCATCCCCGACGGCGCCTTATCGGTCGAGGCTTGGTGGGGGGCGGTGCGGCGGGCCTACCCCTTCGCGGCCCTGCCCCGTGAGGCCTTCGACGCCACCCTCGAACTCATCAGCGGCCACTACCCCTCGACGGACTTCGCGGATCTCAAGCCCAGGGCCGTCTATGATGCCACCGCCGGGACCCTCGTGGCCCGGCCGGGGACCCAACGGGTGGCCGTGACCAGCGGCGGAACCATTCCAGATCGGGGCATGTTCGGCGTCTTCCTCGCCGCGGGGGAGGAGGCCGGGGCGCGCCGGGTCGGTGAGCTCGACGAGGAGATGGTCTACGAGTCGCGCGTGGGTGACATTTTCACGTTGGGGGCCTCCAGTTGGCGGATCCTGGAAATCAACCGCGACCAGGTGATCGTCGCCCCCGCGGCAGGCCACACCGGGCGGCTGCCGTTCTGGACCGGGGACGCCGAGGGCAGGCCCGTCGAATTGGGTCGGGCCATCGGCGAAAACCGTAGATCCTGGGGTTCTGGAGCGCCCGGGGACATTCGGAATCGGGATTTTGTGGACGCCAATACCCGGGCGAATCTCGATGCGTTCTACGCGAACCAGAAAGAGTCCGCGGGCATCATTCCCGACGAACGGACTATCCTGATAGAGCGATTCCGCGACGAGATTGGGGATTGGCGGGTCGTGGTTCACTCCCCCTTGGGCCGTGGGGTGAATGCGCCTTGGGCGATGGCGCTGGGAGCCCAGTTGCAGCGAGACACAGGCATCGACGCGATGGCCGTGGCCGGGGACGACGGCATGGTTCTCCGGTTGCCGTACTCGGAGGAGCCGCCGGGCGCTGACCTGCTGTTGGGCCGTGGCGGTGTTGGAGGCGACTCGTCCGTAGCGCAGATCTCGCCCACAGGGCACGCCGGGCATATAGGGTCTGCGGGGCACACCGGGCACAGTGGGTCTGCAGGCGTCGCGAATGGCACCGAGGATGGGTCCGACGACACGCAGGCCGTACTCCCGCAGCTCGACCTCGGCATGGGGGCCGGGGAGGATCCAGCGGACGGGGTACTGGCGGACGTGATGGACAACGTTGGGTCCTCCGCCCTGTTCGCCGGGCGTTTCCGCGAATGCGCTGCCCGATCCTTGCTGCTGCCCCGACGGAACCCGGGGAAACGCCAACCCCTCTGGCAACAGCGGCAGCGGGCAGCTCAGCTCCTCGATGTGGCGCGGCCTCACCCGGAGTTTCCGGTGATGGTGGAGACCATGCGGGAATGCCTCCACGACGTGTACGACCTGGACAGTTTGGGCGAGCTCATCCGCCAGCTCGGGCAGCGGGGCGCGATCAGGGTCGCCGAAGTGACTACGGAAGGGCCGGGCGCCTTCGCCGAGTCCCTGCTGTTCACCTACACCAGTGCATTCATGTACGAGGGAGACTCCGCCGAACGGGCCGCAGCTTTGGCGGTGGATCCGGCGCTGCTCGCGGCCGTACTCGGCAAATCTGGGGGCAACCTACTATTGGATCCCAAGATTGTCCGCCAGGTGGTGGAGACGGTGCAGTGGCTTGCCGAAGGCCGCAAAGCCGGCACGCTTGAGCAGGTAGTGGACATGCTGCGCTCACTTGGGCCGCTCACCCAGGAAGCCATCGCCCAACGCTTCGAACCCCGCGGCGTCGCAGCGGAGGACGTCCCGGAGCTACTCGACCGCGGCCTGAAGGAACTCATCCCGCACCGCCTGGCCCAGGTCAGCTTCGGCGGCAGGACGAAGATCGCCGTGGTGGAGGATGTGCCCCTCCTCCGCGATGGGCTCGGTGTGCCGGTGCCTCCCGGGGTTGCTGCCGATCCCACCACCATTCCGGATGCCATCGACCAGTTGCTTCTGCGGTGGATGCGTCACCAGGGTCCCATCGTGGCCCGCACTGCTGCAGAGGAGTTCGGCCTGGGAGTGGCGACCGCAGAGTCGATACTTCGCCGCTGGGTGCAGGAGCGGCGGCTGGAGGCTGGAACCTACCTCCCCGGCGGGACAACACAGATCCTCGGGGAGGCACCTGCTGCTGCGCCCACGGGCGAGGGCGGGTCCGATGAGGGGGAAGCCCAGTATGTGGACACCTCCCTGCTTCGGCGGCTTCGCTCGGCCACCCTTGCGGCAGCTCGTGGTGCCCTGGAGCCCGTGAGCCGATCGACTTACGCTCGCTTCCTCCAGGCCTGGCACGGGATTGGGGAGTCCGACCGGGCAGACCTCATGGGCATCATCGAACAGCTCGCCGGGATCTACCTACCCGCCAGCGCCTGGGAAACCCTGGTCCTGCCCGCACGTATCCCGGACTATCGACCCGGGGACCTCGATGAGCTGCTCAACACCGGGGAAGTCATCGCCGTCGGGGGTGGTTCCGCCGGTAGCAACGACGCTCTGGTCACCCTCCTGCCAGCCATCATCGCCCCCGCGCTGCTCGCTGGAGTGCACCCCGATGCCCAGGACCAGACCCTGGGCACCGTGGCGGCGAAGGTTCTCGATCACGTCCGGGCAGGTGGTGCTTTCCTCGCAGCTGAAATTGCCGCGGCAGTGAATGCTGCGCACACGGAGATCGACTCCGCCATGTGGGAACTGTTCGATGCCGGCCTGCTCAGCCCGGATTCTTTCGCGCCATTGCGCGCACGTCTCGTCAGTGCGGGGAACACGGGTAAGAGCGCCCATCGTGCACCCAGGCGGGACCGCGGTCGGGGGAGCACGCGGAAGCTGCGGATGGGGCGCAGCAGCTTCACTCAAACAGCCCGTAGCGAGGAAGCGCGCGCGAGGCGGGCGGCGATGAGCGCCTATTCCAACGTTCCTGGCAGATGGAGTGCAGTGCCCCAACCGCAGGGGATCAGCGACGCAGACCGTGCCGTCGCACTCGGGGAAGCATGGCTGGACCGCTACGGCGTGGTGACCCGGGGCTCGATCGTCGCCGAGAAGAGCGACGGCGGATTCGCCCAGGCCTACCGAACGCTTTCAGCGTGGGAAGATTCCGGAGCAGTCTTGCGCGGATACATCATCGACGGCTTGGGCGGCGCCCAGTTTGCTAGCCGCCCCGTCATCAATCAGCTTCGGCGCATGGACGCCCTCGTCCCAGACGAGAACGCAGCCCCCGAACCGACCCAGAACGCAGCTTCGGAACCGCGGCCCATCTTGCTGGCCGCGACGGATCCGGCAAACCCGTTCGGCGCGGCCCTGCCGTGGCCGTCCCCGAACGCGGAGGGGAACCCAGCGCCGCTGCAACCCGCATCGTCGCCCACCCCCACCTCCACCTCAACCCCGAACTCAACCCCCACCGCCACTCCCACGCGCAGCGCCGGAGCCCTCGTCGTCATCGCCGGTGGCCGTTGCCTGGCCCACCTAACCCGGGGCGGGCGCAGTATCACCCTCTTCCCATCCCTCAGCTTCGCGGACACCCCCACCGCCGATACCGGGGCCATTTCCGGTGTCCTCGATGCTCTGCGCGCAGCGATCCGCTCCGGACGCCTGTCCCCGGTGACCGTGGAGCGCATCAACGGCCAGCCGGTACTGGACGCAGATACCCGCCCCTGGGTTCAAGCCGGGGCGCGGTTGACGCCAAAAGGATTGACCGTGCGCTAGCGCCGGGTTGCTGGCGTCCAAAGGAAGAAATATCAGCACCCCACCGACGAACCAGAAAGACCACAGACCACGATAGGAGGTCACAATGCCCGAGGGTGATTCAGTTCTGCAGCTCTCCAACCGCCTCCAGTGGATGCCCGGGCGCACCATCACCCGCACGGACGTCCGCGTGCCCCGCTTCGCCACCGCCAACCTTGACGGGCAACTAGTCCACCGCGTGTGGCCCTACGGCAAACACCTGTTCATGCACGTCGGGGACACAATAATCCACACCCACTTGAAGATGGAGGGCGTCTGGTCCATCCACGCCGTCGGGCAACGATGGCGCCGCCAGGCCTACACCGCCCGCATCGTGCTGCGCCTCACCCCCCAACACCCAGGTGGCGCCGACATTGAGCTGGTCGGTCACGATCTCGGTTTCGTCCGGTTGTTCCCCCTATCTGATTACGACGCCACCGTCGCCCACCTCGGGCCAGACATCCTCGATCCGGAATTCCCCACCGCCCTCTTTCGAGACACCGGCCGCACCGGCCGCGACGAAACGATCCGCCGCATCATGCGCCGCCCGGAACGAGCGCTTGGCGCGGCCCTGCTAGACCAGAAAAACGTGGCCGGAATCGGGAACGAATACCGGGCAGAAATCATGTTCCTCATGGGGCTACATCCCGCCATCCCCGTCGGGGAAGCCGGTTTAAAGCGAGTGGAGCGGGCAGTGGATCTATCGCGGCGCGTGATGTGGGAGAACAGGCTCGGGCCGAAACGTGTCTTCACCGGGGACCGCCGCCCCGGCATGACAGCCTACGTTTTCGGGCGGGCCGGGCGGGCCTGTCGTCGGTGCGGGGCGGCGATCTGCAAATCGACCCTTGGGGGGAGGTGGGCCGGCGGTGATCCGGAGTTGGATTCCGCCGAACTCGAGCGGATCATCTGGTGGTGCCCCGAATGCCAGGTGGGGCGGGAGGACTGGGAGTAGCCGACGACCTACTGCCGGTGCTCGCGGTAGTAACCGATCAGGGCATCAGTGGAGGAATCCCCGGCATCCGAAACCCCCGCACCTCGAACGGCGGGGAGCAGATCGCTGGCCTGCTTCTTCCCCAGCTCCACCCCCCACTGGTCGAAGCTGTTGATGCCCCAGATCACTCCCTGAACGAACACGATGTGCTCGTAGAGGGCGATGAGCGCACCCAGCACCTCCGGCGTGAGCTTCTCCGCGAGGATGGTCGTGCTCGGCCGGTTGCCGGGCATCACCTTGTGCGCGATCAGCTTCGGGTCCACACCCTCCTCGGCGAGTTCTTCCGCGGTCTTGCCGAAAGCCAGCACGCGGGTCTGGGCGAAGAAGTTGCTCATGAGCATGTCGTGCATGCTGGTCTCGCCGTCGGAGGCAGTCACGTCGTCGTGGGGGTTGATGAAGCCGATGAAGTCCGCGGGGATGAGGTGGGTGCCCTGGTGCATGAGCTGGAAGAAGGCGTGCTGGCCGTTCGTACCCGGCTCGCCGAAATAGATCTCGCCGGTGGGCAGATCCACCGCTTGCCCATCCAGGCGGACGGACTTGCCGTTAGATTCCATTGTTAGCTGCTGGAGGTAGGCGGGGAAGCGGCGCAGATCCTCGCTGTACGGCAGGACTGCGTGGGTCTGGGCCCCGAGGATGTCGGTGTACCAGATTCCCAGCATGGCCATGAGTACAGGCACGTTCATTTCCAACGGCTCGGTGCGGAAGTGGTCGTCGACAGCGTAAAACCCCTCCAAGAACCGCATGAAGTCCTGCGGGCCGATCGCGGCCATCAGGCTGAGGCCGATCGCGGAGTCCACGGAGTACCGGCCGCCGACCCAGTCCCAGAAGCCGAACATGTTGGCCGTGTCGATGCCGAACTTGGACACTTCCTCCGCGTTCGTGGACACCGCGACGAAGTGCTTTTCCGTGATGGAGCGGCGGTCTTCCTCGCTGTCGGTGGGAACTCCGGCATCCCCGAGCTTCTCGAACAGCCAGGACTTGGCGGCGTTGGCGTTGGCGAGGGTTTCGGAGGTGGTGAAGGTCTTTGAGGAGACGACGAAGAGGGTGGATTCGGGGTCCAACCCGTCCAGGGTGGCGGTGACGTCCGCCGGGTCAATGTTGGCGATGAAGTGCGGTGTGATGCCGGAGGTCCGGTAGGCCCGCAGCGCCGTGGCTGCCATGACGGGGCCCAGGTCGGAACCGCCGATACCGATGTTGACCACGTTCTTGATGGTGTGCCCGGTGACACCCTGCCAGTTGCCGGAGCGCAGCTTCTTCACGAAGTCGCGCATGCGGCCGAGCACGTCATGCACATCCGCGGCGACATCCTGGTGGCCCGAGGACGTTTCGATGCTGAACTCCTTTTCCACGGGGATGCGCAGGGCAGTGTGGAGGACGGCGCGGTTCTCCGTGGTGTTAATACGCTGACCTTCGAACATTGCGGCACGGTATTCCTCGAGCCCCATGTCCTGGGCGAGGTCCAGCAACAACCGGGAAATTCTCCCATCGACAAGGTTTTTTGACAGGTCCACGTGGAGGGGCCCCACGTCGAAGGTCATGTCGCCCGCCCGCCCGGGTTGCTCCGCGAAGAGGGTGCGCAAGGTGGTGCCTTGAAACTGCTTTCCCCGTTCCACGAGTTCTTCCCAGGCGCGAGTGGTGGTTGCGGATTTGGGGTTTGCCGGGATGTTCACGGTGGTTTTTCCTCCAGTGTGGGAGAGCGGGTAGATGTTCGTTGTTAGCTGTTGGTGCCGGTCGGGTGCCTGCCAATCGGCGGTTTCGCACTTTCCACGGTAATGGTTTTTCGGCCCGGTCGTTCGGGTTAGGCCGAGTCCCTGCCCCGCTCCTCGTTGGGCCATTCGGTGGCAAAGTGGTTGGCATGACCGATCATGCCTCGACCACACCCACCGGCGGTCCCACCCACGGCGATACCGCCCCGACCGTCACCGTCCGCGCCGGGGAGCGCAGCATCAGGGTCCCAACGGGCTTGTTTATCGATGGTTCCTTCCGCCCCGGTGGGGATGGGGAAACTATTTCTGTTGTGGACGCCAGTACCGCGCGCCCGTTTGCGGACGTCGCCAGTGCAACAGAGGCCGACGCAACCGAGGCCCTGGACCATGCCGTCGCAGTGCAACAGGACTGGGCTGCCACCCCCACCAGGGAGCGGGCGGAAATCATGCGCCGGATTTTCGACCTCCTCATGGAGAACGCAGAGGACCTCGCGGCCCTGCAGTCTGTGGAGTTGGGCCGAGCCCTCCCGGATTCGAAGGGGGAGGTGACGTACGGCTCGGAGTACTTCCGCTGGTTCTCGGAGCGAGCCTGCGCCGTCCGGGGCGATTACCGCGCGGCCCCGGCCGGAAACGGTCGCATCGTGACGCATCACCGCCCGGTCGGCCCCGTCCTGGCTATCACGCCGTGGAACTTCCCGCTGGCCATGGTAACCCGCAAGCTTGCCCCCGCCCTGGCGGCGGGTTGCACGCTCATCGCCAAGCCGGCGCAGTTGACCCCGCTGACCATGCTTTTCGTCGCCGAACTGTGCCGACGCGCGGGCTTGCCGGACGGCGTTTTCCAGGTGCTGCCGACGAGTTCGGCGAAGCGCGTGTCCACGCTTCTCGAGGATGATCGCCTGCGGAAACTCACATTCACCGGTTCGACGGAGGTGGGTTTGAAGTTGGCGTCGACCGCGGCGGAGCGGGCGATCCGAACGTCTCTCGAACTCGGTGGCAATGCGCCGTTCGTCGTGTTGTCCCACGCGGATGTGGATCGGGCGGTGGAGGCGGCGATTGCGTCTAAGATGCGCGGCGGCGGCCAGGTGTGCATCGCCTCCAACCGCTTCATCGTGCACCGAGACGTGGCGGAGGCCTTTACGCGAGGCGTGGTGGAGCGGATGAGGCAGTTCGTGCTGGGGCCGGGAACGCACCCGAGGACGACGCTTGGGCCGATGGTGAGCGCCGATCAGTTAGAGAAGGTGGCCGGTTTGGTGGAGCGGGCTGTGGCGGAGGGGGCCACGGTGGAGCTCGGGGGCTACCGGCTCACGGAGGAGAAGTTGGCCCAGATGAAAAGCACCGGCGCTGGTGCGGAGGAGGGTTCCACCGTAGGCGATGGTGGACCGGGCGAGCAGCTCGCCGCGGCCGCCGGCGATGCTGGTGCGCCCGAAACCAACACGCCTCTGCTCACCGCGACGGACCTGGATCCCGCGGGCTACTGGTACCCGCCGACGGTGCTGAGCGGGGTGTCCAACACATCCGAAATCGCCAACGAGGAAATCTTCGGACCCGTGCTTGCGATCCAGACCGTCGACAGCGACGAGGAGGCTCTCCGCATCGCCAACGACACCCCATTCGGCCTGGCCGCGTACGTCATGGGCGAGAAGTTGGAGGCCACGATGAAGTTCGCGGAGCAGTTGGATGCCGGGATGGTTGGGGTCAACCGCGGTGTTATTTCGGACGCCAGCGCCCCGTTTGGTGGCGTCAAACAATCTGGGCTTGGCCGGGAGGGCGGGTTCGAGGGCATCGAGGAGTACCTGGAGACGGTGTACCTCGCGCTCGGCGTGTAGCGCCCTCGGCGGGTAGAGGCAGGCCGCTCCCCGGAGCGCCGGTGCCACACCCCCGCCCGCCGCTAGGCACAGCCTCCGGCGGCTAGAGGCCGCCCGGCCCGGAGCGCCGTTGCCACACCCCAATGGGGAAACTGCTGGCCTAGAAGTGGTTGAGGGTGGCGTCGTGCAAAAGACCATTGGACGCCACCGCCGAACCGCCATGCGGACCATCCACGCCTTCCAACGACGTGAAGCGCCCGCCCGCCTCGGTGACGACCGGCACGAGGGCCGCGAGGTCCCACAGGTTGACCTCGGGCTCCGCGGCGATGTCGACGGCCCCCTCCGCGACCAGCATGTACGACCAGAAATCGCCGTATCCGCGCAGGCGCCAGGCCTCGTCGGTGAGGGAGATGAGCTGCTCCCGCAGGCCTCGCTCGGCCCATCCGTTAAGGGAGCTGATCGCGATGGAGGCGTCCGCGACGTTCCGCACCTTCGACACGCGCAGGCGACGCGGGGCGCTGCTGGGGACGTGCTCCGGACTCGCGACGGCCGGGGCTGCAAAGGATCGCCACGCGCCGTTGCCCTGGGAGGCCCACCAGCGGCGGCTCAGAGCCGGGGCCGAGACCACGCCGACCACCGGTTCGCCGTTGACGACGAGGCTGATCAAGCTGGCCCACACCGGCACGCCGCGGACGAAGTTCTTCGTGCCGTCGATGGGGTCGAGGACCCACTGGCGGCCCTCCAGCGTGGGGTTGCCGCCGAATTCTTCGCCGAGGATGGCGTCGCCGGGGCGGTGAGCTGCGAGGATGTCACGGATTTCGCGTTCGACGGCCGTGTCCGCATCCGAGACCGGGGTGAGGTCGGGCTTCGACTCCACCTGCAAGTCCTCCGCCTCGAAGCGCGCCATTGTGATCTTGTCTGCGGCGTCGGCGAGCTTGAGGGCGAGGTAGAGGTCGTCCGCGAGGCTCGGCGAGGTGGGTGTACTGCGGTCGTCGGCGGTGCGGCCGGTGGCGTGGCCGGTTGCGGTGCCGCCGTCGGCCTGGTTATTGCTCGCATGGTCTGCTGAGGGTGGGTTGGCCTGTCGTGAATGGGGTGCGGTGCGGCCGTCGCTAGCGTGTTTGGTTGCGGGTGGGTTGGCCGCGTTGCGGTCGGATGCACCGGGCTCGGTCGCGCTCATGGTGTCATCCTAACCGTCTTCGGTGGGGTTGCGCTTCTTGAAATCTTGAGGACGCCACCTCAAACGCGCAGCACAGCGTTACCCGTGAATATTGAAGTGGAAGTTGGGAAAACTTAGTGGGCCTTAGCGACTGGGCCGAATAACTCGCCTTCTGGAAGTGCGGGGTGGGGACACAGCATTCCGACGGCTCGTATTGGTGAGTGAGGCTGATAGCTGGTTGCGGGAAGGGAGCCCGACGGCTCGCAGCGGGAAAAGAGTCAGCCGAACCGGGAGAGGGGGCGTTTTCCCGGACGGTGTTTGGGGGTGGCTCCTGGGGTTTTGCGGGTGGGGCGGGTGGAAGTGTCCGGGGTTTTGGCCCTCTTGGGGCGAAGTGTCGTGTGGGCGAGTGTCACCTGGGCCAGAAGGTGCTGGTGGGGCGTCGGCACGGAGGGGTGAATCCAGCGGGTAAGCGTGCCAACTGGGGCCAGTGGTGTTGGCGCTATCCCGATGAAGTGGGGCGGGGGACGGTGCGCCGGGAGAGAGGCTTGCAGGTGCCGTGGGGAGTTGAAAGGCGTTCGCCGTGCTGGGACGTGGGCCCAGCGCCGGGGGTGTGCCGGAGCGTGAGCCCAGCGACAGGGGGTTGAGCCCGCCGAACTATCCGGCCGCGCCGCCCTCGCTCAACACCTGGCGCACTTGCGCCACCGCCCGCGGCGAACCCGCCACGAACCACTCCAAACCACCGCTCGCGACCCGCTCTGCCGCACCTCCTGCGCCCTCCACGAGGGCGCGCCCCGGCAACCAGTCCCAGCTCGCCACCGAATGCTGCATCCAACACCCAATCTGACCAGTGGAAACGCACCCCAGGTCCACCGAAGCGGAACCGAGCATCCGAACGGTCGCGAAACTCTCCGCCACAGAAACCCACGTGTCGCAGATCGCAGGTGTCGCGAAATCGCCCGGATGGAGGTAACCCCCGAGGCACGTCAATTCGCACGGCGGACCACTTAATTCGGGCGCGCTGTTGGTGGCGTCGTGACCAAAAGAATCCGGCGACCCAAATCCGGCCACGGCCTTGCCATCCAACGTCGTCGGAGTTTCCGGTCCGCCGAACCACGTGTACCCCATTGCTGGCCGATGAACCGCTCCGAAAATCAGCCGAGACGGATTATCCGGATCCCCCTCCACCAGTGCCAACGCCGAGCACCAGTAGTCGGAACCCGTCGAAAAATTGTATGTTCCATCCACCGGATCGATAACCCACACGCGCCCGGACGTGCTCGGACGAGCGGCACCCTCCTCGCCGAGAATCCCATCCTCCGGCCGCACATTCGCCAGCACACCCGCGACGAAGGCCTCGGCAACGCGGTCGGCCGCAGTCACGACATCGCTCACAGACGTCTTCTGCTCCGTCTGCAACCCCGCCTCCCGCATTCGCCACGCCATCCGTCCAGCGTTGAACACCAGGGCTTGCGCGAGGTGTTCATCACTATCGTCCGCGTGGGCAATTGTGAACGTTTTGACCAGCGCGGAGACCATGTCATCGGAAACCGGAGAGGGATGCTGTGGAACCGGACCGTGGTCGCCACTATCGCCCCCGCTAGCGTCGGCGCCGGAAACAGAAGAGGAGGGGTTAGAAGGCATGCGTTCCATTGTGCCTGCCCCCGGGTAGACTTGCCGACTATGCACCCCGAAGTTTCCGCCGATCTTGCCGACCTCGACCGCACGCTCACCACGATCGAGAAGGTGCTGGACCTGGAGGAATTGTCTGACCGGGTCCGGGAGCTGGAAGACCAGGCGGCGGATCCGTCGTTGTGGGACGACCCGGAGCACGCGCAATCGGTGACGTCTGAGTTGTCGCGTGTGCAAGGGCAGCTCAAGCGGATTCGGGGATTGCGGCAGCGGTTGTCGGATGTGCCGGTCATGTATGAGATGGCCGAGGAGGAAGCAGCCGAGGATCCTACGGCTGCCCGTGATGCAAACGCAATGGCTGGGGAGGAACGCGAAAGTTTGCGTCGTGAGATTGAATCCCTGGAAGTGACGACCATGCTTTCGGGCGAGTATGACCAGCGCGAAGCCGTTGTTTCGATTCGCTCCGGGGCCGGTGGGGTGGATGCGGCCGATTGGGCCGAGATGCTTATGCGTATGTACACGCGGTGGGCTGAGAAGGCCGGGCACAAGGTTGATATCTACGATATTTCTTACGCGGAGGAAGCGGGTATCAAGTCCGCAACTTTCGTTGTTCATGGGGAATATTTGTATGGCACGTTAAGTGTTGAGCAGGGGGCTCATCGGCTGGTTCGTATCAGTCCGTTTGGCAGTGGGGACAAGCGCCAAACCTCTTTCGCTGAAGTTGAAATTTTGCCCGTTGTGGAGCAGACGGACCATATCGACATCCCGGAGTCGGACATTCGGGTGGATGTCTATCGGTCTTCCGGTCCGGGTGGGCAGTCTGTGAATACGACGGATTCAGCAGTGCGTATCACTCACAATCCGACGGGGATTGTCGTGACGTGTCAGAACGAAAAATCGCAGATTCAGAACAAGGCTTCAGCTCTGCGGGTGTTGCAGGCGAAGTTGCTGGAGCGGAAGCGGCAAGAAGAGCGAGCTGAATTGGATGCGCTAGGTGCCGGGGGAAATGCCTCGTGGGGTAACCAGATGAGATCCTACGTGCTCCATCCCTATCAGATGGTCAAGGATTTGCGGACGAATTTCGAGGTCAACGACCCTTCAAAAGTTCTAGACGGCGATCTGGATGGATTTTTGGAGGCTGGTATCCGGTGGCGCATGGCTCAGCAGCAGGAGGCGACTGGGAGGTAGACAGTCTGCTTGCGTTAGGGGGGCGATTGGTAGTGGGGAGCTTGGTGGGGCTGGTGAGGTAAAGCGGGTTTGGGAGGCGGGGCCGGTTTGCCTGGTGTGGGGGCGCAGCGGCTTTCTTTTTTTGGGGGTGGGGGGCGTTTTCCCGGACGGTTGGTGGGTGGTGTTTCCGGGTTTTGCCTGGTGGCGGGTTCTGAGGTGTCCGGGGTTTTGCCCCTAGCTGTGGGAGCGTGGGGTGGAAGTGGCGAGAGTGGTGGAAGTGACGGTAATGGCGAAGTGGCGGGCGGGCGAAGGGGGGGGCGGGGAAGGGGGTCATAGTCGAAGCAGCGCCCCCCCCTGCCGCGGGCGCTAGGCTCCTGGCGTCCGGAAACGCGAGACCCCTACTGCGGGCGCCAGGCCCCTGGCGTCCGAAAATCTACGGCGTCAAGCCATGGATGTAACCGAACCGATGCTCGGTCGTCGAAATCGCCTGCTCCAGCAGCAACGGCAGCAACTCGCGGCGCCCATCCGGCAGCACATCGCGGTCCAAAATCACCGACCCGGACTGCGCCGCTGCCTCGTAGAACGCCTCCGGGCTCGCCCCCAACGCCCGCACTCGCGCCGACTGGGCGGTAGAGACCTCCGCGGCGAACTCCATGTCGTTGCTGACCCGCATCCGCTTGCCCAGCTCCCCCCACTCCAGCGCGACCTCCTGCGTCGCGGAAACGTCCAGCTCCGTCCCGGTCGCCGCGCTCGCCAGGTACAGACGCAGCAAATCCCGCGGCCGCGCCCCCGCATTCACCCGCACGCGCAACGGCTCCAGCAGCGGCTTGTACCGGAACACGTTGGACTCCACCACCAGCGCCGTCTTATCGTGCTCCACCCCAAACTCCGTGGACCAGGCGTGCGCGTCGGATTCCGCCGCCCGTCGCAGCCACACGTGGTCCTCCTCCGTCAGTTTCGGGGACCCCAGCCCGCGAATCTCCCGTAGCAGTTGCGTGATGTGGGTGGGCAGCGTCCCGGGCGTTAGCTCGCTGACATCACCTTCCGTCCACACCCCCTGCTGGGCAACGTAGTTCGGCCCGCCGGCCTTCGCCCCGCCGCCGATGGCCGAGTTCTTCCACCCGCCGAAGGATTGCCGCTGCACGATCGCCCCGGTGATGCCCCGCTCCACGTAAGCGTTCCCGACCTCCACTTTCTCGCGCCACAGCGCGGTCTCGTCGCGGTCGATGGTGTGGATCCCGCCAGTGAGCCCGTAGCCGGTGGAGTTCTGCCACTCGATCGCCTGCTCCAGCGTCTCGGCGTGCATGATCCCGGCCACGGGCCCGAAGCATTCGTGCGTGTGGAACCAGCTGCCGGGCTTCACGCCGTCGCGCAGCCCGGGGCTCCACAACGTGCCCTCCTCGTTCAGCCGACGCGGCTCGACCAGCCATTTCTCGCCCTTTTCCAGCTTCGTCAGCCCGCGCAGCAGTTTCTCCCCGGGGGCTTCGATCACGCCATTCATCCACGTGGATAGGTCGTGACCGGGGCCGACTTTGATGGACTTGACGGCATCCACTAGCTGCCCAATGAAGCGCTGGGAGGTTCCCATGGATCCGACCGTGATGATCAGCGACGCGGCGGAGCATTTCTGCCCGGCATGGCCGAAGGCGGAGCGGTAGACGTCCGCGACGGCCAGGTCGGGGTCCGCGGCGGGTGTGACGATGATGGCGTTTTTCCCGGAGGTTTCCGCGTTGATGGCCATGCGGGGTTTCCAACTGCGGAACAACCGTGCCGTTTCGGAGGCACCGGTGAGGATCACGGAGTCAACGTTGTCATGCGAGACCAGGCGTTTCCCGGCATCCGCCTCGTCGGTGTTGACCAGCTGCAGCATGTCCTCGGTGATGCCGGCGCTGCGCAGCACGTCCACGAACACCTCGGCGATCCGGAGCACCTGCGGCGCGGGTTTGAGTAGCACGCAGGCCCCGGCGGCGAGGCATCCGCCGATGGGGATCGCGATGGGGAAGTTCCAGGGCGGGGTGACGACGACCGCGCGGTAGGGGGTGAACACGGAGCCCCGCACGCGGTCGAGCTCGCGGGCGGATTCGGCGTAGTAGCGCGCGAAGTCGATGGCTTCGGAGACTTCGGGGTCCGTTTCGGCGACGGTTTTGCCCGCTTCGAATACGGCTGCGGAGATGAGGCGGCCGCGGTTGTTGGCGAGGGCGTCTGCCGCCCGGTCGAGGATGTCGGCGCGTTCGTGGCCGGTTTTGCGGGACCATGCGGCGGCGGCGCGGATGCAGCGATCGACGGCGTTGTCGACTGCGGCGGGGTCGGTGATCAGCGGCGATGTCGCGGGGCCGGGGTTGGCTTCGGGGGATACGAGGCCTTGGGCCCAGGCGCGGTTGGCGGGCAGGGAGGGGTCGGTGTCCGGTTCGTTGACGAAGTTGCCGGGTGTGCCGCCGGAGCGTGTGCCGAGTTGCTGCGCTTCCTCCTCGAGGCGGTTTTGCGTGCGCCGGGGGCCCGCGAAGGTGGTCCAGCGGTCCCGCACGGAATGCCGGAAGCGCAGTTCTTGGGCTTCCATCGGGGACATGCCGCCGAGGCGGGTGGCCGCGGTGTTGTGGTTGCGGCGGTTGGTGGTGGGGGTTGTTTTTCCTTCTGGACGCCAGGAGCCGGACGCCTGGTCTGCGGTCTCCCCGGCGGGGTCCTCAGCCCCGTCGGGCGCGAACAGTGCATAGAGGAAATTCTGTTTTGCGCCGTTTTCCTCTAGGCGCCGCACGAGGTAGCTGACGGCGACATCGAAGTCCTCCTTCTTGACCACGGGGGTGTACAGGATGAGGTTGCCGACGACCTCGCGCACCGCTTTCGCCTGGGCGGGGGCCATGCCCTGCAGCATCTCAATATCTAGCTGGCGTTCCACGCCGCGCTCGACGGCGAGCTCGTGCGCGAGTGCCACGTGATACAGGTTGTGCGAGGCCACGCCGACGCGCAGGGTGTCGGCGCGTTCGGGTTGCAGGACCCAGTCGATGAGGCGGACGTAGTTGGCGTCCACCTCCGCTTTCGTGAGGTACGGGGCCTGGGGCCAGTCGTGGACTTCGCTGTCCACGCGCTCCATCGACAGGTTCGCGCCTTTCACGAGGCGTACCTTGATGGGCGCTCCGCCGGCGGCTCGTCGCCGGTCGGCGAAGTCGGAGAGCCGCTCGAGCGCGTCGAAGGTATCGGGAAGGTAGGCCTGCAGCACGATGCCGACCTGGAGGGGCAGGAACTCCTCTTCCGCGAGGAGCTCGGTGAACAGCTTGAGGGTGAGCTCCAGGTCGCGGTACTCCTCCATGTCCAAGTTGATGAATGGGTGCGGGGTGCGGGAGAGCGCCTGACGGTAGAGCGGCCGGAGCCGTTGCTTGAGTCGCTCGGTGGAGCCCTCCACGTCCCAGTGGTTGAGCTGCGAGACGACGGAGCTCGCCTTCACGGAGACGTAGTCGACCCGGGGGTTTTGCAGCAGGCGGATGGTTTCGTCCAGTCGGCGCTGGGCCTCCTTCTCGCCGAGCACGGCCTCGCCGAGGAGGTTGAGGTTCAACTGGATCCCGTCGGCTTTTGCGCTGTCGAGGAGGTCATCGAGCGCTTGGCTATTGGCGTCCAGAACTAGGTGGCTGACCGTGTTTCGCAGGTACTGGCGAGCAATGGGCATGACGACGTTTGGCAGCAACGGTGCTGCGACGGCGCCGGCGGTGACGAGAACGGAGGCGATGAGGCCCATGAAGCCGGGCACGGGCTCGCGGCGGCGGGTGGGGTGCGCGATTTTGGCGAATTCCGCGGCGGCGACTTTGTTGTCCTCGGGGCGGGCGACGCGGTCGACGAAGGCGAAGGTGAATTCGACGCCGTGAGGGTCGTGGACCATGTCCGCGAGCTGGTTCGTGGATTTGGAGGTTTCCTTGACCTCGAGCCACTTTTCCGCGCGGTTGATGGCGCGGTCCACGGCGGCCTCGACGTCGCCGCTGTTTGGGGGCGGGGTGTGGGCGCTGGTGGCGGTGGTGCGCTGCTTGGTGGTGTTGCGCGGGTCGGGGTTGGTGTCGGTGGTTCGCGGGCAGGGGGTGGTGTTGGTGGCGGTGTCTTGCTGGTCGGGGGTGTTGGTGGTGTTGCGCGGGGAGGAGTTAGTGCTGCCGTTAGTGGTTGGTCGCATGATGTCTCCTGTCGTAGTCGTGGGGGCTGTGGCCTGTAGCGAGTGGGGGGGGAGGAGTTGCTCGGGTCTGGTCGTCGCTTTCAGTGAGGTCGGAGTCGGGCTGGGGTTTGTTCGTGCGCGGTCTGGTGTGTGTCTGCTTCCGGGTCGGTGTGCGCCTGTGCTCGGGTCTGTGATGCTTGGGTCTAGGTGGGTCGACTAGTCGGACAGGGGTTGGACAGTATCGCCTTTGGGGGCGTTTCCCCGGACGGCTCGGGCCAAGATTGCTGGGATATTACCGGTATCAGGTCTGATAGTGTCCGGGGTTTTGCCCCTTTTCTGGCGATGCAGCCGGTGCCGGGCGGGTTTCTTGGGGGTTTTGCTGGGCTCGCGGCGCGCCGTCTCGCTCTCGTCGAGGCGCTGAGTGTCCGTCCCAGGTTGCTTGTCTGCGCCTCGTGACCTCACTTTGTCCCTACTGTCGAGCGTTCTCCGGACTGCCTAACGTTCTCCGGGGGATGAGGGTTTGAGAGGGCTGCTCCAGGGATGCACAACAGCGTGTTAGAGCAATGGGGCGGAAGTAACTCGGATGCGCGAGGTGTGCTTGGCGGTGGGCATGCGACGGAGTTACAGCAACTGGGGACGCGAGGCCGGCTCGGCTGCGGGCCTGAGACAAAGTCGCAGCAACTGGGCTACAGGGCAGTTGTCGGCGAGGGAAGGAGCTGCCTCAA
The DNA here is from genome assembly GCF_028609845.1 of Corynebacterium heidelbergense. Classification (NCBI taxonomy): domain Bacteria; kingdom Bacillati; phylum Actinomycetota; class Actinomycetes; order Mycobacteriales; family Corynebacteriaceae; genus Corynebacterium; species Corynebacterium heidelbergense. The sequence continues at coordinate 581,728 of NZ_CP063191.1, forward strand.
CCAAGAAAAGGGGGCCGCCGCAGATAGCCGTCGTGTGGTGCCGCCAGTTTGGAGCGAGAGCGCAATGCGTACGTCAGCAGTGCGCAAGGGCGAATGTTCACCCAATTGCTTGTTAAGCCAGCTCCAGACAGATGCCGCTAGAAGCCGTGCACCTTCGCCTGACTTGCCGTTCCAGCAGAAACGCCCGCGCTTTCCAGGCAAGGGGTGCCCCGAAGTCAGAGCCAGGGCCCGCTTCTCACACGGGTGGGCGGTCCCCGTCCGGCCGCAGTCGAGCCCTTGAGTCAGCGCTGCTCGTCCTGTGCAAAAGAGTCATAGGCATCCCCAACCGTTGAGGTCTGTGACGGGCGAGTTTACGCAAGACAGAGGAGTTCTGCAGCGCAATGGCCCGTTTCGCTCTTCCGGTAGCGAGCCTCAGGGGGCGTTTTCCCGGACGGTTGATGGGTGTTTCCTCGCGGTTTTGCCTGGTGGTGGGTTGTGAAGTGTCCGGGGTTTTGCCCCTCAAGGGAGTTGACATGGGGTTCTAGTGGCGGATGGTAACTACGGGGTAGATGAGGTCACGAATTGTGGGGACTGGCGAGGTGGGGGCCCGCAAGTGGCATGCAATGGCCAGGTGGGGTTCGCAAGTGGCACGCAGCGCTGTGGCTGGGGCCCGCACGTCACTTGTAACGCCGTGGGTGGGGCCCACAGGTGGCATGTAATGGCAGGGTGGGGGCCCGCCAAAGTTGGGGCAGCATCGAAGCCCGCAAGTCCCCGTGCCATGGGTGTGGATAAGGGCGGAACATTCGGGTGAGCTGTGGAAACGCGAGGGTGGTGGCGTCCTAAAGGGGATTACAGTGACCACAACACCGCCCCCAACGCATCCAGGCGACAACGCCTCAGACAGGAACCCACCCAACGCATCGAGACGACGACGCACCGAGACAACTCCGCACCCAAACAGCAACCCACCCAGACCAAACCCCTGCCCCGCCAACAACGCTAAGCCCCAGAACAAGAAAGGAGGGCGAATGACCATCTACCGGGCCGCTGAGCTGCGGCGACGCGGGGTGAGTAGTGGGCGTTTGCGGGCGTTGCTGGCGTCGGGGAAGTTGTATCGGGTCGAGCGCGGCAGCTACAGCGACACGCCCGTCAGCGCCCATGTCCGCCTCCGGGCGGCGCAGATGCGGCGTCGTGGACTGGTTTTCACGGGGGAGACGGCCCTGTTCCTCTACGGCGTGCGCCCGTGCCCAGAGCGGCTGACAGCCCGGATTCCGCGCGGGCATCGGTACCGCGATTCTGCGACGTTGACCCTGCGGGAGTCGCGGGTGCGGCGGCATAGAGTCGTCAACGGCGTCCGGGTCGTCACCCCCGTGGAGGCGGTGGCGGATTTCCCCGCTGCGCTGCCGTGGATGCGCGAGCTGCTGACCAGGGGATACGCCGGCACGAGGGGGCGCCAGGTGTTGGCGGAGGACCTTGCCGCGCTACCTCGCGCGGTGCCGTCGTGGTTGCGGTCGCTGTTGCAGGAGCTGCCGATCGGTGCTGCGAGTCATCATGAACGACGCCTATACCTCGCGCTGCTGGAGCGTTTCCGCGAACTCGCGGAAGTGGACACGGGCACACGAAGGCCAGGTGCCACGAACACACGACGCGCAACCCCAGCGCGCACACGTCACGCGAGCCCCACTGCGGCGCGCAACCTCGGCCCGGCGGTTCCACCCCTCGTCCTCAACGCGCGGGTCGCCGACTGGATCGTGGACATCATGGTGGGCGAGGACCTCGCCGTCGAAATCGACAGCTTCCGCTTCCACGGCGACGCCGGCCGCTTCACAATCCCGTCCCTGGAGGGCTGGGAAACGCCGAGCCCGGCTGGCGGTCCATTCATTCCGGACGCCACTAACCCCGCGCCCGCTGGACCGATCGTGCCGGGTTCCACCTCGCGCGGCCCGAGGCGGGGAGGGGAACAGGGCGCGATGGGGAGTCCCGTTCACCTGGACCTCGCCCGCGCGGAACTCAATGCCCGCGAGCGGACGTTCCTTCTGGATAGGTGCAAGGCGAACTACCTGCAGCGGCGGGGTTTGACGGTATTGAGGTACACCACGGATACCGTCGACTACCACCTGCGCGAAGTGGTGGACGAGATCGTGGATACGCTTGCCCGCCGTCGGATGGGGGCTTTGCAGACGGGCGCGTCGCTTTCGGGCGCATCGCAATCAGGGGGATCGCGTTCCGGGGCAGCGCAGCCGACACCCCTAACGCTCGTGACCGATCAGGGTCCGTGGCGATGGCACTGTGCGCTGACCACGACGCTTTAACCCCCTCGAGCCGCTACCCGGCGGGGTATGTCATCGGCGTCCCCGGCCCGAGCGGCAGCCCCAGGAGGTACCACACGGCGAAGAAGAGGAACCACCCGACGAGCATCGCCACGGCAAACGGGAGCGTCAGGCTCATTAGCGTCCCGATCCCGGCCCGCTTGTAGTACCGCTGCAGGAACGTCAATGCCAGCGCGAAGTACGGGCTCATGGGCGTGATGATGTTTGATGGCGAATCCCCCATCCGGAACAGCATTTGCGTCACCTCCGGCGAGACATTGACGTACATGAACATCGGCACTACGACCGGAGCCATCAGCGCCCACTGTGCGGAACCGGAGGTGATGAACAAGTTGATTACCGCCACCATCAAGACGAACAGGGCGAACATCAGCAGCGGCGGCAGATGCGCCTGCTCCAGCAGCTTGGCGCCGTTGATCGCGGTCCAAGACCCCAGGTTGGACCAGGTGAACCACGCGAGGAACTGGGAGACCGCGAAGAACAGCACCATCATCGGCAGTAGCGTCCGGATGCCGCGGATCATGAAATCCGGAATGTCGCCCCATTCGCGGATGGACCCGGACAGTAGCCCGTAGATCACGCCCAGCAGGAAAAAGGACGCCGCGATCGGCACACCCACGTCTTGAATCAGGGGGCTCTTCAGAACGTTTCCGCCGGGCCCCTGCAGCGGGGATCCACCGACGAAAAGCAGCGCAAAGTAAATCGCCGTCATGACGATGGCCGCCAACCCGGTGAGTTTCAGGGCCCGCTTCTCGCGCCGTGAGATGGTCAGGTTCGGTCCGTCGCCCTCGGCGTTTTCTTCGTTATCGACGCCACCCTCGCCCCGCGCTCCCTCAACTTTCGCGGTGGTGTCGGCGTGGTGGTCGCCTGGGCCACCCGCGCCGCGCGCCCCCTCAGATGCCCCGGCCGGCGCCGACTTCTCCGCCCCGGCGCCACTTGCGGCGGCGCTCGTGTTGGTGGCGTCCTCAATAGGATCGGAGCCGCCACCAAAGGCATCCCCGCCGAAGTCGACGGCGTCGTAATCCACCTCATCGTGGTCGACCAGCTCGCGCGCCTTCCTATCGACGTACAGCTCCGCCACGGCGGTGACGATGAGCGCGAGAACAAAGGAAGACCCAATGACGAAGAAGTAGTTCGCCAGCGGCGAGACCACGTACTTCGGGTCCACGATCTGCGCCGCAGACGAGGAAATCCCGGCGAGCAAAACGTCCGTGATGTTCAGCACCAAAGACGCGTTGAACCCTGCGGAGGAGGCCGCGAACGCTACCATCGCCCCGACGATCGGGGAGCGACCCACCGCCCGGAACGCCATGGCACCCAACGGCACGAGGATCACGAAGACCGCGTCGGAGGCGATGGATCCCGTCACCCCGGCGAGGGCGACTACGAACGTCAGCGTCTTCGGCCCGACCCGGCTCACCACGCTGCGAATCGCCGCGCTGATCAGGCCGGAGTGTTCCGCCACAGCCACGCCGAGCATGACCACGATGATGAGGCCCAGCGGCGGGAAGGAGGTGTAGTTCGTCACCGCCTCAGAGACGATGCGGCTCAGACTCTCCCCGGACAGCAGGTTAGTGATGTGGATCGTCTCGTTTTTGTTGGGATCCGTGGCGGTCAGCCCCAGCTTCGAACCCGCCCAACTGGAGATGAGGACGATGCCCCCGATAATGACGAAGAGCCAGAAGGGGTCCGGCAGTTTGTTGCCAATCCGTTCCACCGCGCCAAGGAACCCACCGCCGGACTTAGCCTTCTCGTCCCTGCGGTTGTCCGTGCCTTCGCGCTTGTCCGTCCCTTTGCGCTTGCCCGTGTCCTCCCGCTTGGCTCTATCCTCCCGTTTGCCCGCACGGGAGGAGCCTCGCCCGCCTTGTGCTTTTTGGAGGTTGCTGCGGGTGGCGTGGTCGGCGGGGGTTGTGTGATCGCCCGACTGCTCTTTGGTATCGCCCGCGAGGTCCCTGCGGTTTACGTAGTCGGCTGGAGTGGTGTGGGGTGTTGCTTCGGAGTCCTTAGTCATGGGCTGTCCTCGGCTGTAGGCTTTCGGCACCTCCTGTGCGGGGGTTCCGCAGCAGGGGAAGTGGCGCCGGCTCGCTCCTGTCGCGATCCATTTACCTTACAAAAGGCTCGGGACATCGGCCCCGGGCGCAGTGTGGTGGGCACCCCCGATGGTTGGTAGGAGCGTGCATTCGGTGGGCAAGGGGCAGGCGTCTGGGGCCCGGGAGGGTCGAGAGGTAGGTGGATAGTGATGTTGGGTTCTTTCATTGTGGACGCCACCCTCACCGGAATCCGGCGCCACCTTCCCCTCGGTCCCCTCACGATCCGCCAGGCAAACCCGCGCGCCGCACCACCCGCGCCCCCGGTGGCCCGATGGGCAACAGCAGCAACACCTGCCACAACTGTTTCTTCTGTAACACCGTCTCCGCTAAGGTGGGCACCCGTGATCACCTTCCAGAACGTCTCCAAGAGCTACCGGACCTCAACCCGGCCCGCGCTGAAGGACATTTCGGTCGATATCGACAAGGGCGAGTTTGTCTTCCTCATCGGCCCCTCCGGCTCGGGTAAATCGACCTTTCTGCAGCTCATCACCCGCCAGGTAAGCCCGGATTCGGGTACCCTCACTGTCGCCGGGAAGGATCTGGGGGCCATGAAGGGGCGGGACGTACCCAAGCTGCGCCAGCGCATTGGCTACGTTTTTCAGGATTTCCGTCTGCTGCAGAAAAAATCCGTCTTCGACAATGTGGCCTTCGCGCTGGAGGTCATCGGCAAAAGCCGGACGGATATCAAGCGGATGGTCCCGGAGGCCCTCAAGACGGTTGGCCTGGAAGGCAAGGAGAACCGCTATCCCCACGAACTGTCCGGTGGCGAGCAGCAGCGCGTGGCTATCGCCCGTGCCTCAGTCAACCGCCCGTTGGTGTTCCTCGCCGACGAGCCCACGGGTAACCTGGATCCCGATACGTCTAGTGAGATTATGTTCTTGCTCAATCGCATCAACTCCAACGGGACGACGGTTGTGATGTCCACCCACGACGATGTTGCCGTGGATTCCATGCGTAAGCGGGTTATCGAGCTGCACAACGGCAAACTTGTCCGGGATGATGCGCGCGGCGTGTACGGCGTGGGGCGATAGGGAAAACAGGGGTTTATATATGCGTTCAAATTTTGTTTTCCGCGAGGCCTTCACCGGCCTGAATCGCAATGCCACGATGACCATTGCGATGATCATCACCACGTCCATTTCGTTGGCCCTCCTGGCCACGGGATTTCTGCTCACCAACATGACGGAGCGGACAAAGGACATCTACATCGATCGGGTGGAGGTGATGGTCCAGCTCGATGACGAAATCTCCAACTCGGATAAGGATTGTTCTTCCCAGGAGTGTTCGGCCCTGCTTAAGCAACTGGAGGGCGACGATGGAGTCAAAAACGTCACTTTCCGCAATAAGGAGCAGTCCTACGAGCGGTTCGTGGAACTGTTCAAGGATTCGGATCCGCGCTTGGTGGAGCAGACGTCCCCAGATGCGCTACCTGCCGCATTACATGTGCGTTTGACCGATCCCACGAAGACCGGGCCGATCGATGCGGTGCGAGACAAGCCGGGCGTGCTGGCGGTTGTGGACCAAGGCAAGGATCTACAAGCAGCGACGGACAATCTCAATGCTATTCGCAACGCCGCCTTCTTAGTCGCCGCAGTCCAGGCGGTAGCGGCCATCTTCCTCATCATGAATATGGTGCAAATCGCCGCGTATTCTCGACGCAACGAAATTAGCATCATGCGCATGGTCGGGGCGACCAGGTGGTACACGCAGATGCCCTTCGTCCTGGAGGCGATCATCGGCGCGCTCATCGGTTCTGTTGTTGCCGTGGCGGGGATCTTTGCCGGGAAGGTTCTGGTTGTCGATCGAGCCCTCAAATCTCTTTACGACGCCAACCTCATCGCGCGCATAACCAACGCCGACATTTGGCTCGCAGCCCCCATCTTGGCTCTGGTGGGTGTGGTGGTCGCCGCAGTTACCGCACAGGTGACCCTGCGCTGGTACGTAAGGAATTAGGGTTTACCCACCAGGGGACTGGTAAGCTGTCAAGCCGTTATGGCTAAGAAAAGTACGCCGGTGAATCCCGTCGGATCCTCCAAGAAAAGTGCCGCTAAGGGCAGTTCCGGGCGCGGCCAGGCCGGTGGACGTAAGTCCGTCGGCCCCCTTGTCGTAGCCACCAACCGCAAAGCCCGGCACGATTACAGCATCGTGGAGACGATGGAGGCGGGCATCGCCCTTGTCGGAACCGAGGTCAAGGCGATGCGGGAGGGCAAGGCGAGCTTGGTGGACGCGTATGCCACGATCGACGAGGGGGAGGTGTGGCTGCGCGGGCTGTACATCCCGGAGTACTCGATGGGGCACTGGACCAATCACTCGCCGCAGCGCACTCGTAAGCTGCTGATGCATCGCCGGGAGATTGACTGGCTGATGGGGAAGGTGAGGGATGGGAACTCGACGCTCATTCCGCTGCAGCTCTATTTCGTCGGCGGTCGGCTAAAGGTGGAGTTGGCTCTTGCGCGGGGTAAGCAGGATTACGATAAGCGCCAGGACATCAAGCGCCGGACGGAGGAGCGGGAAATCACCCGCGAGCTGGGCCGCAAGATCAAGGGGATCCACGCCTAAATAGCGGGCCTGAGTTTCGGTATCCTCGGGGCCCGTGAGGTGTGATTGTGAGTGAAATCGAACGCTGGGTTTTGCAGCATCCCAAGCTGGGCAAGTTAGAGGTCCTGGTCGGGACAGCAGCTCAGTTGCGTGCTGAAGACGAGGGTTTTCCCGCAGATGTAGCAAAAAAACAGCCCGGTAAAGCCGATGTGATCCTCAACGCCGCTGCTAACCCTGTCGGACTAGTGGCGCGAAAGTTGCCACACAAGGGGAGTGTGAAGTCGGCGGCTGGGGAGGTGACGTCCACAAACAACAAAGATCGGAATCCCGGATCGGACCGCCAGGAACCGCGCCATATCATCGTGCGGCGGGACGGTCGGGTGCTCGCGCGCTGGGAGGACATTGCCGATCGATCAGTGGGCGTGGGCAAGAGCCAAAAGGGCCCGGAGCCGGGGAAATTCAGCGGCTTTGGGGCCGGGGGTGGTTCGCCGCGTCTCGATATCGAGGTGTCCCTCACCCGGGAATGGGTGCGGGAAGTCACGTTGCGGCACGGCAAAGAGGTCGTGGTTTTCGACGCACCAGCGGGATCGCGGGCGCAATGGCGGCAGGAGGAAATGGCGGCCAGCCCCTTCAAGCGGTGGCTTTTCCCGATCCTCGCCGGGATGGGCAAGGGCGGCTGGGCCGTAGTGGTTCTGGTGCTGGGGCCGCTGGTGGGTCGTTTGATCGACTGGGTGCTCTCGTTCCTACCGGATTTCGACATCCCCTGGCCGCACATCAACTGGCCTCACATCAATTGGCCTCACATCGATTGGCCGGATATCCACCTGCCGCACATCAATTGGCCCCATATTCCCTTCCCTCATATCGAGCTGCCGGATTGGGTGGTGTGGACGATGGAGCACCAGCGTATTTGGATGCCGATAGTGCTCGGAATTTTCATCGGGATAGGGGCGGTGCGCAGGCACAAACGATCGCAACGGGTCAAGCAGGAGTGGCAGGAGGGGAGCGGCGCAGGCCAGCCACCGAGCGAGCGGGATGACGGTGAGACTGCCGTGGGCGGCGAGCAACGGGAGCTATCCCCAACGGGGCGCACCCGGCAGGAGGAGTTGGAAAGGCTCGCAGCGGATATGCGCAGCCTGGGGACGAGGGGCTTTGCCAAACGGCGGCACCCGGAGTAGATTAATTTCTCCTGTGCCCAACGCTTCGGGTACAGGGTGTTTCAAGGGGTCGACTAGGTTTCGACTTCGTGCATTGAGCCAGGGGAAGCGTGCCGGTGCAGGCAGAGGACCACCGATTTTAAGCGTCGCTGCAAACCATTAAGCGCCGAGACCTCTCAGCGCGACTACGCCCTCGCTGCCTAATCCAGCGAGCGCGTGTCTGTCGGCCTAGGTTCGTTCCCGACCTAGTTACCGGCATCGACTCAGGGGACTTGCTGCACGGCCCCGCCGCCCGGGCCGTGTGGGACACCTTAGGGTGGCTGGGCCCGTCGTCCGGACTAGTTCGTGAGATCCGGAGGGCCGAGCAGGGACACTAAGACGGACTGCGCACGGAGAAGCCCTGGCAAGGTCGCGAAGGACCCGGGTTCAATTCCCGGCGGCTCCACTCTCAACACCCCCGGTTGTGTTACCGAGGGTTTCACTAGCTTCCGCCCTCCGTGAGACTTTCGGGTAGTGGTGTGGGCTTCAAATGGTCAGCGTTCGAGATCTGGTCTTGCATTCGTCCTACCACCGCACCACAAGGTTGCGGGCCTCCACCGGCCCGAGGCCGAGCAACGGGGCCAGCCCAAAGTAGGTCCACCGCGTCCGGCGGGCCCATTCGAATGCGGCGTCGCCCATGGCATGACGGAAATTCACGTAGATCCCGTCGGTGTGTATCCGCAGGTGTGTGGCTCCGGTTGGCCAATTCTTGGCGGAGGGGGTTTCTAGGTACGTCGCCCGGGTGGGCAGGTCTGGCGTGTCTCTACGGGCGCGGTGTGTATGTCCGCTACAAACGAGGCGAACTCCGGGAGCTTCTGCGATGAGGCGTTGTAGTCGCAGCATGTCTGCGTCGTTGAGGATGAACGCGGGGCCGCCGACGTGGCTCCACGCCGCGTCTCTGGTCATCGGGTGATGCAACAGAATGATGGTCGGCTGATTAGGGCGGGAAGCTAGTTCCTTTTCGATGTCGGTGAACTGCTGGGGCTCGATTGTTCCGCCTGCGGCATCCATGTGTGTGGAATCGATACCGATTACTCTCAGATCCCCGTAGGGTATGTGCTCAACCCACATCTTCTGTCGGGGCTCGAAAGCGCTTCCGAAGGCATCGGAATATTCACCCGGCGAATCTTTTCCAGCTAGTGGTGGTGCAGCGGCGTACTCTGCGCCGGACGAGAATCTATGCGGTCTGTCGTGGTTGCCCCGGGTGGTGCGCAGTGCTCCCGGAAACGCCTTGAACAGGCGCTCGGCAAGCTCCACCTCAGCCGGGCGGTTCTCGGAGGTGACGTCACCATTAACAAACAGATGACTTGCTCCTGCCCGGGTAGCCGCGTCGATAACGGATTCGGTCATGACAGTGGGATAGGGTTCGGCGCCTGGCGCCGAAACTGCGGCGGGCGGAAACCCCGCGATGATGTTCCCATCCGCAGTTTCCCCGAGGTGAAGATCATTCGCCACCACAATTGTGCCTAGATAGGTGCCGCTCAGTTTGGCGAGCGTCCGAAAACGATAACCCTCTTCCGGGTGGACAATCCCCTGCGCCCCGTATTGGGCCAAAACGGTCGCCGGGCTGTAGGTAGCAGGCGTGCCATGCGATGTTGCTCTAAAGCTGTAGTCCGTGTCTGGCTTAAGCCCCCCAGTCGTTAGCACGTGAAAGGCGCTGTCCGCTGGACTATCCACCGTCCTCATTTCGCCACGTGTATTGGTTGGCCATATTTCAAGCCGACCGGCCGTCTCCATCCCCACCGGTGTCTCCCCCGGGCTAATATCCGCGTCCCATGTCACCCAGCTCACGGTCGCCGAATCCTCGGTCACGGTGCAGATCTGGAGGTCGGACGCCAGGAACCGCCCGTGAGCATTCCGCCCCTCGTTGCCCACGACGATTCCGCTGGCGGAGCTCATAACAGCAGGGCTGCCAACACCGTCCCCTAGTTCGCCAGGGTTTGGGCCGTTCAAACTCGGCGCGCCCGACGTTGGCCCACTCGAGCCAAAAGTGCCGGCCCCAGGCGCTCCTAAACCGGACGCGCTAAAGCCAAGGTTCTCTAATGGCAACGTGGGCGCCGGTGAAACGGGGAGTTGAAAACTCCCGGGTTCTACAGCCCCTGGAGTGGCGAGGGATGGCGAGGGGCTTCCGGTCCAGGGGAGAGGCGTAGCGGCGGGCGCCTCTTGGGCTGCAACCTGATGTCGACTTCGAAGGGACTTCGGAAGTGCAGTGCTGCCCGCGAGCAACCCGAGGGCCGCCGTCCCGATCCTTAGGAACCCGCGCCGATCCATTTCCCGTCTGTGCATAGGCTCACGCTATGGCCCGACGATGAATTCGAGCTGAGGCTAGCACCAACGGCCGGTGACGAATCGTCTACCCGCGATGAACTGTAGGACAACCCGGTGAGCTGGTCGTGTTACTAGCCTGCATTCGTTGGCTAGACTGCGTTCTCCGTGTAACTTTGGCTTGTGGCCTTTAGATCAGATCATAAGCTGGCCGATTTATCCCCGGCTCTCGCGATTTTGTTCGGCCCGTTTTAGCGGTGGTTTACAGTCCTTAGCGGTGCCGACACGGTTTCACAGCCAGACCACAGAGCAGAAAAACATCATCGACATATCGCGATCGAAGGGCTGAACATGACTCATCGTCTCCTATCATTGGCAGTGTCTGTCGTCCTGTGGGCCGGCGCTCTGAGTCAGGGGCCATCGGCCGTAGCGGGCCCCGCCGATTCCTCCGCTCCCGCCGCCCCCAACGCTTCCGGTGCCCTACCGTCTACTACCGCGTCCACGGCAGATGGCAGTGCCCAAGGATCCTCCCTCTTCGCACCGCCCCCGCCGGCCCGCCCGAACGTTGCCTCAGCGCCCCAGAGTGGAACGGGCCCCGCGCTGACGGTGCCGGAACAGGAGCTGGCAAAGACGATGAAGTGCAATGGGGACCTGTCTAAGGGACCAGACCCCCTATTGCTTATCCACGGCACGCTTTCAACGGTAGACGCTACTTTTTCCTGGTCGTGGTTGCCGTCCCTGGAGATGGAAAAGCGGCCGTGGTGCACCGTGGAGCTGCCCAAGTCCGGGGTAGAGGATATTCAGATCTCAGCTGAATATGTCACCTATGCCATTCGAGAGATGCATAAGCGGGCGGGTAGGAGGATTGACATCGTTGGGCACAGCCAGGGCGGAATGATTGGCCGTTGGTCAACGAAATGGTGGCCCGACACCCGAGGAATGATCGACGATCTCGTGGGTATCGCGCCGACGAATAAGGGTACCGCAGGCTTTTATCCGGCATGCGCAACCCTCGGATGCGGGGCAGGCACTGCCCAACAGGGGCGAGACGCAAACTTCATCCACGCCCTCAATGAGGACGCGATGACCTTCCCCGAGATCGATTACACGACGATCAACAGCACTTTTGACGAGCTAGTCGTCCCGTACACGAACGGTTTCCTTCCGTCGGGGCCGAATGTCTCGAACCTCGTGGTGCAGGATTACTGCACCGCGGAGCCCATCGATCATTTCCTGATCATTGTAAGTAACGCGGCATATGTCCTCGCTAAGCAGGCCTTGGATAACGATGGCCCTAACGAGGCACCCGGTATGGCACCCTCCGAGTGTCTTCGATTAATGCCCGGGGTAAACCTCTTGACCTTCCCTTTTGATGGATTGTCAGCGGTGGGCCACAGCGTTCAGGTCGCTCTGTTTGGGCCCAAGGTACCGGGGGAACCGGCTTTGCGTCCATACGCGGAGGCCTCTCCTCCGTCGCCCTAGCCATGTCATCGTGGACGCCAGGAGCCTAGCGCCCCAACATTTTCAGTTGATGCGCTGCTCCTGGCCCTCCCAAGCGGCTTCGCGCAGATGGCTTCCGGTGCCCCCTATGCATCCGTAGTGCGGGCCCCTTTGGTCCGCATAATAGGACTTTCCCCCTCTTTTTGGCCTAACCAGCAATAAGCCGGTTCACCAATCGCGTCGCTGGTGCCGGCGCCAACCGTGCGGCGTAACGCATCACTAGATCCATGGTGGAAACCGAGTAGAAACAGCGTAGCTTAGAACGAACCCCGTCGGGGTGAACGGATTCCCAAACCTTGTCGGCAACCTGCTCCGGGGTGATGTTCACCCCAAGCCGCTTGGTGGAGGCCGCATCCACGTCGGCCAGTTTCGTCTTCGCCCACAGGGGCATCAGGGCGACAACGCGGATGTCATCCTTGCGCCATTCCAGGTCGAGGGCTTGAGTCATACCGTAGACGTAGAACTTCGAGGCGGAGTAGACGGCAATGTGCGGTTGACCGTAGATCGCCGAGGCGGAGCACATGTTGACGAGGTGTGAACCCGGGGTGTTCTTCAGATACTTGTGGGCCGCGCGAGCTCCCAAAGTCAGGCCGGTGCAGTTGACGTTGACCTGCGCCGCAATCTGTCCGGGAGATTGAGCGGTGATATCTCCATCCGCGATGATGCCGGCGTTGTTGTCCAGAACGTCTAGCCGACCGCCAGTCTTGGAGGTGAAGTCCTCCAGAGCGCGTTCCCACTCGTCGGAGTTCGTAACGTCAAGAGGACCCACGTGAATGTCCGGGTAACGCTTTTGCAGGTCAGCCAACCCGGCCTGGTCGATGTCGTAGGCACCTACCGTCCAGCCGGCCTTATGGAATTTGATGGCCACTTCGCGGCCCAGTCCCGCAGCACCGCCGGAAACAAAGATCGATTTACTCATAGGAAAGAGGCTACAGCTCAGATCTCCGTTTGTACGAAAAACTTCCCATTTCTCGAAGGTTTTTTTGTGTCCGTCGCGCCGTGGTAGATGACCGTTCACCATTCCACCGCTCACCCTATCTTGGAGCGCCAGGGTGACTTGCTGTCTAGCAGGAAGCGATCCACATCTTCCGGCCGGGCGCGGAGAGTCGGGTCGAAGTTGAGGTAGGCCCGAGTCTCCCGCGCCACCAGCCCGCTGAGGATCAGCAGCCCGATGAGGTTGGGTAGTGCCATGAGCCCATTGGCTAGGTCTGCGAAGGTCCATGCCAGCTCCAACTCGGTGGTCGCGCCCACCACAACGATGCAGGTAAACAGCATGCGGTAGGGCAGTGAGGCCCACGCGCCGAAAACCCGTTCGGCGTTGCGCTCCCCGTAGTAGGACCAGCCCAGGATGGTGGATGCGGCGAAGAACACGACGGAGACGGACACGATAGTCCCGCCCCACTCGGTGCCGAGCCCCTTGGAGAAGGCGGAGGCGGTCATGGAGGCCGCGTTCTCTTCCCCCAGGTCCCAACTGTTGGTGGTGACGATCACCAGGCCTGTCATCGTCACCACCACGATGGTGTCGATGAAGGTCTGCGTCATCGAGACGAGCCCTTGGCGCACCGGGTGGGTGGTCTTCGCCGCGGCTGCCGCCACTGCCGCCGACCCCATGCCGGATTCGTTCGAGAAGATGCCGCGGGCCACGCCGTATTGCAGAGCCAGCAGAATCCCCGATCCTAAGAAGCCACCGGTGGCTGCGCTGCCGGTGAAGGCGTCGCTGAAAATGAGCCCGACGGCGTGCGGGATCTCCCCGATATTCAGCGCCAGAACGATGAACCCGCCGACAAGGTAAATTCCGATCATCAACGGCACGAAGGCGCTGGTGACCTTGCCGATGGCCTGGATACCGCCCAGCAAGACAGCCCCGGTGAAAACGAACAACACCACACCGGTGACCATGGGTGGAACGTCGAATGTGTCCCGCATTCCCGCAGCGACGGCATTCGCCTGCGTCAGGTTGCCGATGCCGAAGGACGCGATGATCGCCGCGATTGCGAAGAACCACGCCAGGAATGTTCCCAGCCTGCCGGGGATACCGAGCTGCAGATAGCGTTGGGGGCCGCCGGAGACGTTGCCGTTGGCGTCCGCGGTGCGGAAACGTACGCCCAGGAAGGCTTCGGAATATTTGGACGCCATTCCCACGAGGCCCGTGATCCACATCCAAAACAGCGCGCCGGGCCCCCCGACGGAGATGGCCGTGGCCACGCCCACGATGTTGCCAACCCCCACCGTCGCCGCCAGCGCCGTTGTCAGCGCTTGGTACTGCGAGATGTCCCCGTGCCCGCCGGCGTCCTCGCGGTCGATAAGACCGTGGCGCAGCGCGACCCCAAGCTTGCGAAACTGCACCCCCCGCAAGCGGATCGTGAGCACCAGGCCGGTGCCCAGCAGGAGGGGGATGAGGAACCACGGTCCCCACACAAACGAATCCACAGCGCTAAGGCCATCTTGCAGGCGGGTACTAAAGGAGGCGTCATCCATGCCTGTCGAGGTTAGCGGGTCAAAACCCCCGTCAGGGGTAGTTCCTCTGCCAAGCCCGCGAAGTTGAGGCACCCTGGAACGTGAAACGGGGCGCCGCGGCACCCGCGCGGTTGCTGGTGGCGTCCTCAAAAGAAAACCCGGACCGCACACTGACGAACCACACGCACGAACGCAAGACAACCCCACCCGACGCACGAACGCGACTTCAAGGACAACACACCATGCATCCCCGCGCAGGACAACCAGCAACCGCCGACGACCTCACCGACATCCCCGCGCTGCTCGCCGCATACCGGGAGGTTAAGCCAGACCTGTCCGATCCCGGCCAGCGCGTGACCTTCGGTACCTCCGGGCACCGGGGCAGCTCTTTCGACGGCGCCTTCAACGAGGACCACATCGCCGCCACCACCCAGGCCATCGTGGATTACCGGTCGGACAACGGCATCACCGGGCCCCTGTTCATCGGCCGTGACCCCCACGCGCTGTCGGAGCCGGCGGAGCAGACGGCGCTGGAGGTGCTGGTCGCCAACGGCGTTCAGGTGCTCGCAGACGCCGATGGCGGTTTTGTCCCCACCCCCGCCATCAGCGTGGCGATCCTGGACTACAACAAGAACCTGCCCGGGGGCCCCACCGGAACGGACACCGGCCGGGCCGATGGCATCGTCATCACGCCCTCCCACAACCCCCCGCGCGACGGTGGGTTCAAGTACAACCCGCCCACCGGTGGGCCGGCCGACGCGGATGCCACCAACTGGATCGCCGATCGCGCGAACGAGTACCTGGATAAGGGCCTAACCGGGGTGCGGCGAACCGCCGACCTGGGTGCGGTGGAGAAGTACGACTTCCTCGGCCACTACGTGGACGCCTTGCCGGAGGTTATCGACCTGGAGGCCATCAAGCGCGCCGGGGTGAAGATCGGCGCGGACCCGATGGGTGGCGCCAGCGTGGAGTACTGGGGGCGGATCGGCGAGGTCCACGGGCTGGATCTCACGGTGGTCAACCCCAAGACCGATCCGGCCTTCGGGTTCATGACCTTGGATAGCGACGGCAAGATCCGGATGGATTGCTCCTCGCCGTCTGCGATGGCGTCTTTGGTCTCCGCTGTGGCGGGGGAGGGGCAGGGCAGCGGTCGGCCGCGGTTCGATATCGCCACGGGTAACGACGCCGATTCCGATCGTCACGGCATCGTCACCCCCGACGCGGGACTGATGAACCCCAACCACTACCTGGCGGTCGCGGTCGATTACCTCTTTTCCCACCGCGAGGGCTGGCCGCAGGCCGCTGCCGTGGGCAAGACGCTGGTGAGCTCCTTCATGATCGACCGGGTCGTCGCCGGGCTCGGCCGGGAGTTGCGGGAAGTGCCCGTGGGCTTCAAGTGGTTCGTCTCCGGGCTGGTGGATGGCAGCATTGGCTTCGGAGGGGAAGAGTCCGCTGGTGCTTCCTTCCTGCGCCGAGATGGGTCGGTGTGGTCCACGGACAAGGACGGGATCATCGCGGACCTGTTGGCCTCCGAGATCCTGGCCGTGACGGGGCAAACCCCTTCCCAGCGTTATGCCGAACTGGCCGATAAGTACGGCTCACCCGCCTATTCTCGTATCGACGCCCCCGCCAATCGCGAGCAAAAGGAGCGCCTAAAGAAGCTAGCGGCCTCCGACGTGACGGCCAGCGAACTGGCTGGCGAGGAGATCACCGCGATCCTCACGGAGGCGCCTGGCAACGGCGCGGCCATCGGCGGGCTGAAGGTCACGACGAAGAACGCCTGGTTCGCCGCACGCCCCTCCGGCACCGAGGACAAATACAAGATCTACGCCGAAAGCTTCGGGGGAGACGAGCACCTCAAGCGGGTGCTGGAAGAGGCACAGGCCGTGGTCTCTGGCGTTCTGGAGGGCTAAGGCGGCTAGTGTTTAAGCCGTGAGCACCCGCCCACATCCACCGCTGATCTGCCGTGCGGTGGGTCCTGCCGGTCTCGCGTAGACGGATGGAGCCACTGCGGTGGGCAGCTCGAAGGTGATAGAGGCGGGGCGAACTCTGCCCAACGTGGAAGGAACCGCAAGTGAGCGAAGAGAACAAGGCCGAATCGGCCAAGAAGGCCGCCCAGGCCAAGGCCGAGACGGCGAAAGATACCGCCAGTGGCAAGGTGCACGAGGTCAAGGGGCAACGCGCCGGTGGTGTCAAGGACGTCCGGACCAGTAAGAAGATCAAGTCCCCGAAGAAGTCCGGCGGTCGCGGCTTCATTTGGGCTGTTCTGGCCATTGTCGCGATTGCTGCTATGGTCGTGGCCCTCTTAGCATGGCAGGGATCGCAGAAGGACAGCATCGAAGGCAAGATGCCGCAACAGGACGTGAACTTCACGGCGAAGGTGGACGGCAACGCTGTGGAATTGGCGTCCCCAAATCTCAAAGACGGTGCCCCGACGGTCGAGATTTTCGAGGATTTCAGCTGCCCCCACTGCGCCGAACTGAACGAAGCTGACCAGGGCGATGTGCGCCAGGCCCTCAACGATGGCCGCCTCAAGGTCCGATACAACTTCCTAAACTTCCTGGACCGCAAGGGGCCAGCTTCCTCCACCCGGGAGGCCGGAGCTGCGATGGCAGTGGCGAATACCGGGAACGCAAAGGCTTTCTGGAACTACCACGACTACCTGATGGAAGAGCAGGCCACGGTTGTAAACCAGTGGGGCAACGAGGAGCTGGGCAAGGCCGCCTCGGCGTATGACCTGGACGGGTCCGTCGTGGACAGCATCAAGAACGGTGAGGCGGAGAAGCTCGGCGAGGAAGTGGGCAAAGCCAACGGTGACGAGCTGACGAAGCGGATCCAGACGGTTTCCTCCCCGGTTGTGTTCGTGGACGGCAAGCAGTACCAGATCAAGGCTGGGCCTGATGGAAAGCCGAAGTCCTGGGTCTCGGACGTGGTGAAGTAGGGCCACAGGTTGACCGGGGGCGGCGCCGAGACGGCCCCGGTGCGGGACTGGCCGGTTGGACGATTGAGACTACGGTGAGACCGCCCCGAACGGTGCCGGGAACAACCGCCCCGAACGGTGCCGGGAACAACCGCCGTGAGCTGCTGATTTGGCCGGGTTAGCGCCGGTGTTGTACCTTTAGGGCCGTTCGGTTCGGCACCTACAGTGCTGATCACGAGGGGCTATGGCGCAGCTGGTAGCGCACCACACTGGCAGTGTGGGGGTCACGGGTTCGAGTCCCGTTAGCTCCACAAGTACGTTTCCCCCCGGTCGTTTGGCCGGGGGTTTTTCCATGTCTGCGCTGGTAGAGGCCGGGTAGGGCGTTCTCGCCTGTGGACAGTTGTTGACTCTAGGGGACACCCGTAGGGCAAAGTTAGGACAATGTTAGGGCAAAATTGGGGCAACGCCTTGCCCCCAACCCCACCGCCCGCTCTCTGGCCGGAAGGCAAGCCTCATGTCCCGTAGGACGTTCGGCTCCGTTCGATACCTCCGTTCCGCAGCAGATGCCCCCCGCAAACGGCAAGGGCGATATTGGGCCCGCTATAACGCGCCGAATGGTGCACGCATTAAGGCCCCGTCCACACGGAATGTGAACATCCAATCGAGCCTATCAGCCACGAAAGCAGCTTAAAGTGCAAGTTCTACCTATGGTGGCGCGATGCCCCACTCATGGGCGATGGGGAAACCCCGGGGCAACCAGGGGCAATCTAAGTACGAGCAAAGAAACATCGAGTTTCGGTGTAACGGAGATGTGAATACGACGTTTATCGGCAATACCAAAGGTAATGTTGTATCCAACGGGGAAACCTTTCATGCCAGCGCGAATACCAAAGTGTTCGAGGAGGCCTGCAGAGTCTGATGTGGCGTCGACGTAAGAAGAGAGATATTCCGGAAGTCTTCATACTCTTCGAGCGAGACAACGAGTCGCTTAGTGAGCAGTTTGCAGGCTTAGCTCGCACAGAGCAGGAGGCCTGCGCCATAGCTAGGCCTTTAGATACGGATACCGCCCACTGTCTAATCGAACGCGTTGAACTGGAAGGCTGGGAAGGCAAGGTCACAGAATCCACTTTCCCCGATGTTGTCTATCTGGCTTTCAGGGAAGGGCGCGAGCAGGGAAAACCAGACTCCGGACGTGGACTGGACCCGGAAATTCTCGGGGCGTTCACGACAGGGGCTGCTGCTCAAAAGCGTATTGAGCAACGCCGACCCGAAAACACTGTTTCTACACAGTTCAACATCTGGCGCGTCGGCTTCGAGCTGGTCTAGTACCACACCCAAGCCGGGTGGCGGTGGCTTGCAGTCCCAGCGTCTCAGATGATTGACCGCAGTCACGGCTCGTCGTGGACGAGTTCGATGGGTTCATCGTCGTACACCGCGCCACCCCCTGGGCCCTGCTTGAAGTTCGGTAGCCCCGGGAGCGTGCGCTAGGCAGAGACCCGATCCGGGGCGTTCGTGCGCTCAGCAGGATTCGAACCTGCGCTGGAACGGATTTTGAATCCGTTGCCTTTAATAGTTGGGCTATGAGCGCGGGCGCGGGATTGGTGTTCAGGTACCGTTCCAGGACCGTTTAGCGTGCCTATGTGCGCGGGAAATGCCGCGCCAATCCCGGGGGACGATGCGGAGTAATAGGAACCGGGTGCTGGGCTGTGGCTAGGGGTGCGCCCTTGGCCAGCCCAGCGGCCCGGTGTTCGGTGATCCCCCCGGCCATGCCCGGGGGTTTCACACCCGCAGAGCACGCTTTGCCCGGCGCGGTGGGTGTGTCTGTGAGTGGGCCTAGGTCTGCGAGTAGTTGTTTGCGGCGTTGGTATGCCTATAGGTGATAGTGGGTTGCTTCACGGTAGGTTTTGACGCGGCATCCTTCGCTGCACCATTGCCGCCGCCCCGATACCTCCGTGTCGCAACCTCTGCATGCTTTCGGCACGCGTGAAAGCACCCCCCCGGTTATTCAGTTGTGTTGCTGCTGCGAAGTCCACCCGGGTGTCCGTGCTGGAACTGCACCCACCCCTTCGGGTATCCCCCGCGCTGTTAGGGTTCCTCAACTTTGCTGTTGCGTGATTGCGTATCAGCCATGTGGTCACACTCCCGGCGTGACGCCCTGGCGTGTTGGCAATGGTTCCCGTAGGTGGAAAGTCACACTCTGATCCGACTTGCAGCCTCGCCGAGGTGTTTCCCCCGCTCGGCCACAGCTCACCAGAACTGACACCACAGCCCCGCTGAACCCAGTCCGGGCTGTTGCGCTGCATATCAACTACCCGCGCCTTACCATAGGAGCTGCTCCCAACAAGACCAGCAGGGGAGCGACCGCACACCCGAAAGGACAGCGATGGGTACCCGTAAAACTCTGCGCCTCGCCAGCCTCGCGCTCGCCTGCGCGCTCCCCTTCTCCAGCACCGCGGCCGTTAACGCTCAGGAGGCCTCTACCCCCGCACCACAGGAATACGACATCAACCTCGGAGATCAACACGCAGTCAGGTACGTCTTGGACGGTTCCGATCAACCGCAGGGGCTCGGCGAAAAGCAACTGATTACCGAACGCTATGGCCCTTGCACTCTTTCGCCCTCCGTAGTACACGTTCGCACCGGCACCCCAAGCGAGGGAAAAGTCATAGGATTTAAACCATTCACCCAATGTGACCGGCCGGTTGAGTCCATCAGCCACGAAAGTAGGCTCAAATACGAGTACTACCTTTGGTGGAGGGATGCACCCCTCGCCGGAGGAGTGCCTGCCAGATCCAGCAACAGCAACGAGTCTAGACTCGAGCAAAGGAGCATCGAGTTCCACTGCAATGGCGACGTCGATACCAATTTTATAGGCAACACTGTGGGCACGGTAGTCGCAGCAGGGCGGACTTACCACGCTGCCGTAAATACGCCCCTGTTCCGGGAAGCGTGCAAAGTATGAAACTACGCAACGAGCGGCAGTGCTCAAAGGTGTTAGTGGTTTTCGCAAGGGACAGGGAAACCCTCGAGGAGGACTTTGTTGGTCTCGCGTTAGATCGCGAACAAGAGCTCCACGTCAGGGAAGTAGTGGAATCACCGGAACTACAGTGCCTAACGGAGGAGGTTAAACTCCGAGGGTGGGAAGGCGGTTACAGCGAAAACCACAAACCCGAGCTAGTTTACCTGGTTTTCCGTGGCGGACGGGCGCAGAACCAGGGCCACTCAGACGACGATTTTGATCCGGAGATTTACGGAGCGTTTGTCGATCGCCAGCAAGCAGAATGGTTCGCCGAGAAGGACCGCTACATCGGCCAAAAGATCGTACCCCTGCACGTATGGGAGCTAAAACCAGGGTGGACATCAAGCAACCTCAGATGGGATTGATGCGCCCCACGATAACGAGTCCGAGTAACGAACATATTCAGATCTCTCTGATGAGTGCTCCAACTAACTAGCTCCGCAGAAAAGTGAAGCAATGACAGAACGCACCCTGCTTCTTCTGGGGGTTGGCGCGCTTCTTGTGTCAGCCATAGCGTTCGGCTTCACTGGCAGGTACCTTCTCGCCGGGCTCATCACCCTCGCCGCTCTCCTTGTCTTCTGGTTCATGCCGAAACACGGCACCGCGATCCGGAAGTCTGACGGGCCTGTGCCGTCGCCATCCGAGGTGAAGGCTTATCGTCAGGAGCACCCGGGCACAAGCGTCTCGGAGGCTGTGTCTGAGCCTCAGAGAGGCAAGTAGTCTATCCGCCATCGTTCGCATTAAGCTTGCGGCGGATGTTCATGCATTCTGAATCGCATCCCCGCGTGCATCTTGGGCCATGAAACACCTTTCAGTCGCGTTCGCGGTTCTCTCGCCCATCGAGGCTGTGGTGCTTATACATCCACCCCATTCCGCCTTCTGGCCGGGGGCGGGGAACCACTTGTGGGCCACAGACGCACTCATTCGTTGCAATGTCGTGGCGTACTAGGTCGTTGGTGGGCCATACCGCAACGTGGACGTCGTTGATCTCATCTATCCCCCAGACCTTAAGGCCGAGCTGTTCGGCTTCGGTTGAGGTCATTAAGCCCGCCCTTTGTCGGCCTATCACGGCTCGTCGTGGACGAGTTCGATGGGTTCATCGTCGTACACCGCGCCACCCCCTGGGCCCTGCTTGAAGTTCGGTAGCCCCGGGAGCGTGCGCTAGGCAGAGACCCGATCCGGGGCGTTCGTGCGCTCAGCAGGATTCGAACCTGCGCTGGAACGGATTTTGAATCCGTTGCCTTTAATAGTTGGGCTATGAGCGCGGGCGCGGGATTGGTGTTCAGGTACCGTGCCAGGACCGTTTAGCGTGCCTATGTGCGCGGGAAATGCCGCGCCAATCCCGGGGGACGATGCGGAGTAATAGGAACCGGGTGCTGGGCTGTGGCTAGGGGTGCGCCCTTGGCCAGCCCAGCGGCCCGGTGTTCGGTGATCCCCCCGGCCATGCCCGGGGGTTTCACACCCGCAGAGCACGCTTTGCCCGGCGCGGTGGGTGTGTCTGGGAGTGGTGGGGTTTGTTTTTGAGTACACCTGTGGACCGGGCGGGAAACTTCGACCGCGTTCATTTAGGGTTGTTCAACTTTTGGGGCGGGGTGGGCGGTTCTGGGGGTTGGGGGTGTGCGCTCTGGGCACCGTTGTGGTTGGGTGCTTTCGAGGGGATATGCCCATATTCGCCTCAGAACAGGCCTTAGAGCGGTTTTCGCTTGTTCTCTAGCCCTTTGTTGCTACTTGAGAAGGGTGTGATCATTGCCTCAGAGGGGCCTACAGCGCGCCGGCGTCCGGAAACACACCACACCATGATTCCCGGGCCGTGAAGGCTGATAGTGCCGACATGGACTAGATCCCCCCGGGGGTTCGCGAGACCTGTACACACCACTAGCGACTGTGAAGCCCGAGGCCGCGTCGATGGCACGGAGGGAGTATGTCCCCCTACCGGGTCACGGGCGGTCGATAGGGCACGCCTCAGCCGCTAGCGCGGAATACCCCTACTTGGATGGGGGTATTCGACGGGGAGTGGCCACGGCACACGTTAACCCGGTTGAGTAGAGCGCGGGCCGGTGGGGATCCCAGGTGGGCAGCATGGGCCTATGGGGCCGTGGCAGGGTGAACCCGGCGCGGTGACCTGTCTTCAGGAGCGCGGGCGGTGGCGCGGCTATCGCGGCGCGGGCGGGCGTTTGTGGTCTGCTTCCCAGCCTGTTGCAGCGTCTAGTTGCTGCATGGCGGTGCACAGTTGGCAGTGAACGTTGACGCGCTTACGGCGCGGGGGCCTGCCGTCGATGGTGCGCAAGCCCGGGGTGCCACGGTAGGCAAGCGTCTTGGCGTTGGGGATGGCTTCACCGCAGTAGGTGTGGCAGTGGGTGGCCCCGTGATAGAGCACGTCGATGGGGTTGGTGGCCAGGTGGATGACCCGGGGCCGTGGTTTATCGCCGGTGGGCCGTGGTTCGGTAGTGGGAGCGTATTCGTTGAAATACATGCCGGGGCCCTAGGGTTGCTCTATAGAGCAAAGTTAGGGCAAATCCTGTGGACTAGTATTCCCGTTGCGGCCCTGAACTGCACCAACGCCGGTTTCGGTTCGATTTCCGTTCGCTCCACGCCAGAGATTCCCCTGGCCTGTTTGGCTAGGGGGTTTCCTGTTTCTGCGGTGGGCGGGTGTAGGATGAACGCGCTGGTCCACGCCGGTAGAACTGGGGCTATGGCGCAGTTGGTAGCGCGTCTCGTTCGCAATGAGAAGGTCAGGGGTTCGAATCCCCTTAGCTCCACCCAAGATGAAAGTATCGGGAACTGCCCCGCCTGATGGCGGGGCGGTTTTATTTGGGGGGAGAGGTGGGGCAGGCTGGCCTTTTAGACAGTGGTCGTGTTTCTGGGTCGTTCGTTGAGGGGGTTGTTGGCTCTGGGTACCTGTCAACCCGAGCTAGGGGATGTACCGAACGAATGGCTACAGGCACAGAGCCTACGTGCTTCGCGTTAGCGTCGTCCTTTGGGATACAACTGTTAGCGGCGGTTGATGTTCAAGTTGGCTTTCCCCGACTAACCCGGCTCCAGGGCCCGGGGCCAGTCCAAAGACACGACGGATGGCCGCTGTCTCATTGCACAGCGACGCTGGGACGATCTACCCCGAACAGTCAACGACACTTGATGGGCCGCAAAACGCCGGAAGAGCGCCTCGGAAGCATCTTCGCTGTTGACTTTGAGCTACATTTCCTCTTCGTACGCTGGAAACAGGCCGTATAACGACACGGGTGTCCCGTCCACCTCGTAGCTCCCGAACTCCACGGGCAAGTCGACCGGAGCGCCCAAGACAACTCCATCGAAGTTAGTTCCCGGGTAGGTGTCAGCCGGTTGACCGTTTGGGATACTGTGCCCATTGCCTAGCCACGTGCTGTACGCATGAGGCAACTGGGCCAAAGTCTTCATCCACTGAATTGGCCAATAATTTACCGGATCTTCCAACGCGTCTTGATCTAGCGGCCATGATGAGGGGAGGCGCATAACCAGCTCGGCGCGTTCGTCGCTAAACCGTACTTGCTCGTCCACGGTGTCGGGCAACGTCATCGGCATGTCAGACATCCCTGACGTAATCAGCGTGCCGAAGGGTCGCTCTGGGGTGGCCGCGGCCATATACACATCAACGTGTATCAGTTCGGATGGGAGCTTATGCCACACCCTGACTTTATTGGGATCGAAAAAGCGGGCTAGATGGTTCTCGAAACCCTGGCGGAATGCTCGCTTCGGCTGTTGCCCCGCCTCGCGGGTCTCCAGCGAATGATAATGATAGACGGACTGACCGCCCTCGGTCGTTTCCTGATCACTCATGATGTACTCCCGCCTGAGGTACCTCACCTGGGCCAGCGCACCGCACGCCTCTATCCATGTCGGCAGAAGGTATCAACAATCAGAGATGTGGCTCGCGCTGTTTTTAACCGCTGCGCGGAACGTATGCCGATGTCAATCACACGCTACACTCCAGCACCGTTTCGCGCCTGCTCAGTTTTGTCGCCCGCCGAGGGGAATCAACCGTTACCGCCGGAGCGCCTAAAGTGCCGCCTACACCCACTGTGTCGATTGTCTAATAGCACATCCTCGGCTAGGAATAGGAAGGGTCGCCCAGCGTTGAGGGCAGCTACCACGGCGAGTAGCGGTATGCCGTTTCGAGTCTCACGCGGGGCAGCAGCGGTGGGCGGCAAGCGGAGGGGACAGCGGTGAATAGTTCTCAGAGGTGTTGGTAGCGGCTCGTGAAGACTTGGGTGAATTCGAATGCCTCTTTTCTTTGTATGACCGCCAGGGTCTTGAACGAGGCTTACTTCTTCGTGCCGTACACAGCCGTGTATGCGCTCGCGATCGGACTGTCTGTCAGTGAGCTAATTTTTGCCGAAGCCGTGTTCGCCGCTGTGCTTGTAGTGGCCGACATCCCCCTCGGTCACCTAGCTGACAAGGTCGGTGAGAAGTTCTGTGTAGTGACCGGAACGATAGTCCATGGGACTGCCTTGATGCTCATCGGCCTTGTTCACAGTCCCGAGCTGTTCGTCATGCTGCAGCCGGTTATCGCCTTCGGCTTATCTTTCTGCATGGGTGCCGATTCCTCCCTGCAGAGGAAGCTGGCGATGCGGCGGAGCGGCCGCAACCGTTTTGAACTCTGGGAACAGCGGTTTCAAACCAGCAGGCTAGTGGTAACGGCTCTGTGCTTCGCCCTGGCCTCGGTGCTTGCCAAGTTCTCGCCGAGCCTGACATTCATCGCAACAGCCCTGTCAATGTATGTTGCTGCCGGGGTGTTTTGGGTTCTACCAACGCCACCGTCGTCCGCAACGGCACCGCCGTGTGCGGCCGATCAACACCGAAGCCAGGAACTCTCTACCCTGACGGGGCGGGTGCAGGTCCTAACGAGGGGCCTACGTCGTGGTCCGGGGCTAGGCCGAGATGTAGCAGCGATGGTCCTCGTAGGGACCACATTTTCGCTCCTGCTATACCTGATTCCCCTGTTCTACGAGACTTCTGGGGTACCCACGCAGTGGATCGGAGGAGTGGCAGCGGTGGTTCTCCTGGCGTCTTCCTTCTGCACCGCGCTCCTTTTCCGGGGCAACGCTGGTCTGACTCTTCCGCTTCTCGCGACCGGTATCTGCTGCTTTCTACTTCCGATGGATGTCCTCGCTATCGCGCTCGCAGGAGGCCTTCTAGCGAACGTGTCTCAAGCGGTTGCGATGCCCAAGTTCCGCACGCGGATCGTGGACGAACTGTCGTCGCTGGGCAAGTCCACGGCGCTGAGCCTCGTCACAACGGCTCGCAATGTGGGTTTCGCGTTGCTGGCGCCTCTGCTCGGCGTTCTCACTGCTGTTCTCGGAGTGGCGGGTTTAGCCGCGGTGTCCGGGGCATTGATAGTGGTCGGCGTCGCCTTGGCTACCCCTTCGCTGGTGCGAGTCGGATCCGACAGCCATTGATTTTTCGGGGCGAGTGCGAGGCGTTGACCTAGCTGCACTCTGCGCGAACAATCCACCACTTCACGTGCGTAGGCTGGGGGTTGAAACCGCGCGGGTGCCGAAGTCGCCAGGTGTCACCACCCACACCCGCGCACCGGCGTTGCCACTTGACCCCAGCAGGAGAAGAACTCCATGACCACAACCCCCAGTCCGGCCAACCCCTCCACCACCCCCAGGGAGAAGTACTCAGCCGACGTCATCATCGTCGGCGCAGGCGTCGCCGGCCTCGCCGCAGCTGGCCGCCTCCAGGCGCAGGGTCGCACCGTAATCGTGCTCGAGGCCTCCGATCGCGTCGGCGGGCGCATCAACACGGATGCGGTTGATGGTTTTCTCGTGGACCGCGGGTTCCAGGTCCTCAACCCGGCCTACCGGCACATGCGCAAAAGCGTGGACATCGCCCGCCTCGGGTTGCGCGATCTGCCCCGTGGGGTGCGAGTGCGCACTGGCGACGGTCTCAAGGAGATACGCGATCCCTCGCGTCGCCCCCAAGCCCTGCCGGGGGTCCTGGCGTCCGGACTGATTACGGGTAAGGACCTGCGGGCCGTGCGTTTGGCAGGGAGCTTGCTCCGCAGCATGCGTGGCGGGGACAAGCCGCGCGGCCAGGCCTTCGATGAGGCGGGTTTCACCGGGCCGCTGCGTCGTAGTGTCGTGGATCCTTTCCTCTCCGGGGTGGTGTGCGAGCGGGACGGTAGCACCTCCTGGCGCCATACCGCGTGGCTGCTGGGGACGTTTGCCCTGGGCACTCCCGGGCTGCCGAGCGGGGGGATGCGGACGCTGCCGCGGATCATGGCCGAGGGGCTCGATGTGCGCCTGAATACGCGGGTGCGGGCCGTGGATGCGGCGACGGGGCTCGTCACTGTGGGGGCCGGGGGAGAGGCCGGGGGTTCGTTGCCAGGGTCTGAGCTTCCCGACGGTCAAGCGCACAGCCAGCTACGGGGTCGCGCGGTGATCTTGGCTGCCGGTCCTCGCCCCACCGCCGAGATGCTCAACCAGCCGTGCCCGAAGACCCACGGCACCCGCACGTTTTGGTTCGCCGCCGCCGAGCCGCCCACCGAAAGCGCCATGATCCACGTCGATGGCCGTGGGGTGGCCGGTCAGCACGGTCCGGTGGCCACGGCGTGCGTCGTCAGCAATGCTGCGCCGGAGTATGCGCCCGACGGGCAGCACCTCATTGCCGCGCTTACCTTGACGGACGACCAGAACCCCACCGAAGAGGCCACCCGGCGGCAACTAGGGGAGGTCTTTGGCGTGGATCCTTCCGATTGGCGCCTGGTGGCCACCCACGACGTGCCCGATACTTTGCCCGCCGATCTTCCGGGTAAGCCGCCGCGTCACAAGGCACAGCGCAATCAGCGCCTCGTCATCTGCGGCGATCAGTTCGGCAACGCGTCGACAGATGGGGCCATCGAGTCTGGCCAGACTGCAGCTATGTTTGCCGGGGAAGTTATTGATGGTTTTTAGTACCACTATGCCCCTGAATAACACCGCTGCGCGCCTGATCCTCCGTCCTCCCGAAGAACGTGATGAAACTGCCGTCCGCGGTTTGTTTGCCGAACTGCGCCAAGAGAACTTCGATTTCCTAGCCCTCAACCAGGATCCGACGGCCGCCGATTGGGATTGGTCCGCCGTTATCAATCACCTGCGGCGCATTGCCGATGGAAAGGATTTGCCCCCTGGTATCGTCCGAGCCGATTTCCTGCTCGCGGAGGTAGACGGCCAGGTTGTCGGGCGCAGCTCCATCCGCTACGGCCTCACCGACTTCCTGCGGCGGGAAGGCGGCCACATTGGATATGCGGTCGGCCCCCGTTTTCGGCGCCGGGGATACGCCACCGATATTCTGCGGCAGTCCATCGATCGGTTGCGCGCCAATGGTATCGGCAAGGTTCTTGTCACTTGCGACGCCACCAACACAGCGTCGGCCGCAGTCATCGAAAAGTGCGGCGGCCAACTGGCTGACGTGGTCCCCTCCACTAGGCGGAAGCTCGTGCGTCGGTACTGGATCGACGCGGACGCATGAAACCGCCGGAAGGTGCCGACAGCCGACTGCTTCCGCACCCGGTCACGGGCCAGAAGTTCCCCACCCCGGTGCCTCCCGGCTCTGGGTGGCCCGGTGACCCCGCTGGCAGTGACACCCCAGTATGCCGCTCCAGGGAGGACATCCTCCGGGCTGCGAAACTAGCCACGGGAGAGTTGGTGGAATGGATACAAGAGCCGGTGGAACGGGTGGAAGACTCGGTGGAATGGGCGCGAGAGTCCGTGGGAAAGGCGCACGGCGGAACACCCAGTATCGGCCACGCGGGCCATTCGCGTAGCAGTGAGGAGGGGTTACCAACGCCGCTGCAGAAGCTTCAAGCCTTCATTTCCGTGTGTGAGGCTTGCCCGCGCTTGGTGGGGTGGCGTCGACAATTGGGAGAGGAAAAGCGGGCGGCCTACAGTGACCAGCCCTATTGGTCCCGCCCCGTGCCCAGCTTTGGCAATCCCGAAGCCAGACGAGTGATTGTGGGACTGGCGCCGTCTGGTCATGGCAGCAACCGCACGGGTCGAAACTTTACGGGGGACCCTTCCGGCCGTTGGCTCTATCGGGCGCTATTCAAAGCAGGGGCGTGCACCCGGGAGACCAGCGAGGCGGCGGGCGATGGCATGGAGGTCACGGGCGCGCGCATTATTCCGCCAGTGCACTGCGCTCCACCGCAGAACAAGCCGACGCCGACCGAGATGGAAACGTGCCGACAGTGGTTCGTGCGGGAAATGCAGCTGATCCAGCCTATCGCCATTCTGGCGCTGGGTCAGATCGGGTGGAATAGCGTCTTCCAGGTCGGGGCCGCGTTGGGATGGAAGGGGGTGCGGCCGCGTCCAAAATTCGGCCACAATAGTTCTGTGCGGGTAATGGCTGATTGGGGAGAAGTGGCCGTTATCGGCTGCTATCACCCCTCCCAGCGGAATACATCCACAAAGCTCCTCACAGAGGAGAAACTGGACGCCGCCATCGCGACGTTCCTCGGCGCCGGAGATCGCTGACTCGCGCCGGGGGCGGTAGGGCGCTGGGGGGGGCGATTCGCGCTGGGCAGTGGCAAGGGCGGGAGAGCAGCCACTACCAGCCTGCAGAGCGCCGGTAGCTAGTCTGCAACCTTCACAACGAGCTTGCCGAAATTCTTGCCGTTGAGCATCCCGATAAAGGCATCAACGGCATTGTCCAGTCCGTCGACCACGTCCTCCCGGAACTTCACGGAACCATCGGCGACTGGCGGCGTCATCTCCTCGAGGAAATCGCCCATCTGGTCCGCGTATTCGGTCTGAATGAATCCCCGGATTGTCAGGCTTTTGCGCAGAATTGTCCCCATCAGTTGTCCGGAACGATCCGGACCCTCCGGCAACTCCGTCGAGTTGTATCCCGAAACAAGTCCGCATACGGGCACCCGGGCATACGTGTTGAGGCGGGGGAGTACGGCCTCCCACACCTTCCCGCCCACGTTTTCGTAGTAGACGTCGATGCCGTCCGGAGTGGCTGCAGCCAGTTGCTCCTCGAAATCCTCGGCTTTGTGATCAATGGCAGCGTCAAAGCCCAGTTCCTTGAGGTATTCGACCTTCTTCGGTCCGCCGGCAATCCCGACAGCTCGTGCGCCGGCGAGCTTCGCAACTTGCCCGACCATGCTGCCCACCGGGCCCGTCGCCGCTGCTACCACGACGGTTTCGCCCTCCTTGGGGTGGCCGATGTTGTTCATGCCGGCCCATGCCGTGAACCCGGGCATACCCAGCACGCCCAGGGAGGTTGACGGCGACACCTCGGCCTGCTTGTCCAACTTCCGCAGATGTGCGGTCTTCTCCAGCGAATGTGTCTGCCACCCGCCGTAACCCAGGACAAGATCGCCTTCGGCAAATTCGGGGCTGCCGGAAGCAAGCACCCGAGAGACAGTTGCCCCCACGACCACATCCCCGATCTCCACCGGATCGGCGTAGGACTCGGCGTCGCTCATCCGTCCGCGCATATAGGGGTCCAAAGAGAGGAACAGTGTTTCCAGCAGGGTCTCGTCCTCGCCCGGGTTCGGCAAGTTTGCTGTCTCGGTGCGGAAATTGTCCTGCGTGGGTTCGCCGTGTGGGCGCGAAGCCAGCACAATGCGCGTGGTCGTTGTACCGGCGCTAGGCGTATTGGCGTCTTTAATCGTATCGACGCCATCACCGCGCGCACCGGCAGCGGATTCGATGGGCGATTCGGGGGAATCGGATTGGGAATCGTGTGTGTTGCTCATGGCGACTTTAACGCGCAAGGTTCCGCGGTATTCCACGGGTGCCGAGTCGTGTCCGGGCTCGATGGACGGCGAGCAGAACCGGCGGAGGTGCCCTATCTTCGAGGGCATGGCTTACTCACAGATTCTGGCTACCGATGAGTTGACTTCGCTCTTCTTCGAGTGTGGCGAGCTTCCCACCGATGAGGCCGTCTTCGAGGCCGGGCACGAGCCCAACGGCTACTTCTGGCAGGGGGTTGCGAAGGTTGTGGCCCCGGAGGTGTGCGAGAAACTCGAGATGGACTCGGAGGCGGGGATGTTCTCTGCGTCCGGTTCGCGCGCGGACCTGGAGGCCCTGCAGAGCAAGCTCGAGCCCGTGCTGGGCGACCCCGAGGCAGTGCGCAAGGCTATTGAGAAGGGTGAGGCTGAGGGCGTCGACTTCGACGATTAGCCAGGGCTTGGGGGACTAGCCGTGGCTGGAGATGGACCGGTCTGGGCTGGGGGGCTGGCCATGGCTGCGCGGACTGGCTAGTAGTGGGGGCGGACTGACGCGTGCCGCACCCCTTGACGCGGAGGCCCACTGACGCGGTGTCCCGTGGCGTTGTCCCACAGCAGTACTACACTGAGTGGCGTTGACTTCCGGGCCCCATCCTCGGGCTCACCCCAATTCCGACAGCCCCCCGAAGCTGGCCGGAGCCAAGGAGCAAAACCCGTGTCTACCAGCGAAACCATCACCCCGGACGGCGCCTCCACGGACCCGTCCATCGCGGACCATGGCTCATCCCCGGTCCCGCGCAAACCGCTGCTCGGATCCACTCGCCTGTTTGGCCTCGCGCTGACCGTCCTGAGCGCGATTGGACTGTTCTTCTCGGGTTTGATCATGCAGGACAAGATCAAGCTCATCCTGGAGCCCGGCTTCAGGCCCGCCTGCACGTTCAACGAGGTGATGAGCTGCACGAACGTCATGGCTTCCGAGCAGGCCAGCGCGTTCGGCTTCCCCAACCCCATCATCGGGTTGATCGGGTTCTCCGTGGTGCTGACGATCGGCGTGGCCCTCATCGGGGGATCCCGGTTCACCCGCCCCTTCTGGTTCGGTCTTGCTCTCGGCTTGGCTCTGGGGGTGGTTTTCGTCCACTGGTTGGCATTCGAGGCGATCTTCGAGATCGCAGCTCTGTGCATCTACTGCATGATCGTCTGGGCCTGCGTTCTGCCCATGTTCGTGATGACAGTTGTGCATATCGCTCGCGAGCGGCGCCGCGTGCAAGGGGAGGAGGTCGGCCACGGGATCGGCCTGCCCCTGTTGGTGATCCTCGTGTGGTACCTCGCGTTCTTCGTCATCATCGCGCAACAGTTCTTGTTCTAAGGAGGGGGACAGGTGCCTCGAAGTGCGGTGGCTCCGTCGTGCGCTGTGTTCCCGGCGTCGCCGGATAATCGGCCCTATCCCAGCGGCGCACCGACATTTTTTTACGACGCCAATTGCGGCTTCTGTCAGCGCTCCGCGAACATCCTCCGCGCGCTCACCAGCACTGTGGACATCTGCCCGGCGCGCCCCGACTGGGACCTGCCGACCCAGGTAACTAGTCAGATCTCGGACTACGCGGTGTACCTGCCCAGCGGGCTGCGGGCGGGAGCCAAATCGGACGGGCCGAGGGAGGAATTTGTGGGCGGGACTCCTCGGGTGAACCCGCCCGTGCTTCTGGGTCACGAGGCCATAGGGGCGGTCCTGGCCGAGCAGGGGCAGACTCTTAGGGCCAGGTTGGTCGGGCGCCTCATCACGTTTCCGCCGCTAAGGTCCGTTTTCGCCGCGGGATACCGATTCGTCGCGGACAATCGCTACCGCCTCGGCTTTGCGCTGCGGATGTTCCCGCAAGAACCCGCCGAGTAGGGGCGGCTGCGGCTTTCCCCAGGACCCTGCTCCCGCCGCTACTGTGGCTTCTGCTCCTGCCACCATCCGTCGACGGGCGTCACGGGCAACGCGCGCTTGTGCCGACTGACCCACCAGAGGTGCTCGATCCGCTCCGCCGCTTCCGTCGGGACATCCTTGCCCTCCAGGTAGCCGTCGATGTGCGCGTAAGTTACGCCCAGCGCCTCCTCATCGGGCAGCGCTGGCCGGTCCTCCTCAAGGTCGGCGGTCGGGATCTTTTGCCAGGTGGAATCGGGCGCCCCGAGGAACTCCAACAGCTTGGCACCCTGATTCTTGGTCAGGCCGTGCAGCGGCAGGATGTCCGCAGCTCCGTCGCCGAACTTCGTGTAGAAGCCGGTGACGGCCTCCGCCGCATGATCGGTCCCCACGACCAGTAGCTTGCGTTCGGCGGCCAGCGCGTACTGCGCCACCATCCGCTGCCGAGCCTTGACGTTGCCCTTGTTGAGGTCCGAGAGCCGATCGATCTGTAGGGCGTCCGCCACCGCCGCAGCGGACTCATCCGCCGCGCCCTCGATGTTCACCGTGACGGATTCGCTGGGCTGAATGAACTTCAGGGACGTCTGTGCATCCTCTTCGTCGGCCTGCACGGCGTAGGGCAGCCGGACGGCGATAAAGGTCGCGTCGTCCCCGTCGCCGCGCAGCTTGTCCACCGCGAGCTGGCAGAGCCGCCCGGCGAGGGTGGAGTCCTGCCCGCCGGAGATCCCCAGCACGAAGCCGCGGGTGCCCGTGGTGCGGCAGTAGCTGGCGAGGAATTCGACGCGCCGCGTGACCTCCTCCTGCGGGTCGATGGCGGGGCGTACCCCCAGCTCCTCGATGATGGTCTGCTGCAGCTTTCTCATGGCATCTCGCCTTCCTGTGTGCTCTCGGCCGCACGGTGCATCCCATTATTGTCCCCTTTCTTCAGGACGCCACCACCCCCTCGGCACCCCGACCTTCCCCAAGGGGTCGGCGCGGGCTGTCGGTGGGGCGGCTTGAGGTGAGGGATCCGTGTAGTAGTGGGTGCTGCGGGTGAGCACCGAGCCCCGCCGACACTCGGAAGTCCGCGCCGGTCACACTGCTTTGTGTTTCACTGCCCCGGCCCGGTAGACTGCTCATTCGTGTTTGTGCTCGGCACGGCGCGAGCTTCATCCACCCCAATCAGCCGGTATCCAGGCCCCGATATGGGATGGTGGGGATGCGCGCTGCTGGTGGCGTCGTAGGCAAAAATGCCAGCGACACCCGGCAACCACATGTGCTCCGCCCCGACTTGGCTGGGGACGGAAGCCGCCGAGTTAGTTACCTCGATATAGAAAGGAGCGCCCGAATGAAGGTCCGTAAGTCCCTTCGGTCGCTGAAGAACAAGCCGGGCGCTCAGGTCGTTCGTCGCCACGGCAAGGTGTACGTGATCAACAAGAAGGATCCCCGGTTCAAGGCTCGTCAGGGCTAGTCGGCGAGGATCCTCCGAGTGGCCGAGATGTCTCGGTTGCGAATCCCGTTTGCGTCGATTTCGGCGTGGGCGGGATTTTTTCGTTGTCTGGGGTTGGGTGTGGCGTGGGATGTAGGCCAGTTGAGCGGTGGGGTGTAGGCCAGTTGAGCGGCGATAGGGGTGTCGGTTGGTGGTTGGGGGCGTTTTCCCGGACGGTTGTGGTGGGTGCGGGGTGTGTTTGGGCTGGTGGTGGTTGTGGGGGTGTCCGGGGTTTTGCCCCTTTGGGCCGGCCGTAGTTGTGCTATGGGCACCGCAGGTGCTACCCACAAGGGCAGAACCGTCCACCGCTCGTGCCCGGTGCCCGCCCGTTCAGGAGGCAACCTAAAACCGTCTGGGCAAATGATCCTCTGAACGAACGACCCTCGCAGCAGCGTCCAGAGGTGACTCCCCCAGTGGTCCACCTTCACCCCAGCGGCCACCATCGAAAGGACCCCTTGTGACAGCCTCGTCCCGGCAGGAAGGCGCGCCGGATGTGGTCGATGCTTCCTCGCAGCTAGATCGCGTTCATTGCGAGGACCCGGTCGCGTCGCCTCGCTCGGCAGACTGCGCCCCCGCCGCGCTTCGCCCAGCAGATCCCGATGCCGCGTCGCCTCCCTCGGCAGCCCAAGCCCCCGCCGCGCCCGCAGTCCCAACCCCGATCCACTTGGTCCTCATGGGCGTTAGCGGCTGCGGCAAGACGTCGGTCGCCACGCTCATCCACGAGCGCCTCGGTTACCCCTACGCGGAGGCGGACGAGTTCCATCCACCCGCGAACAAGCAGAAGATGGCGTCCGGCCAACCGCTGACAGACGAGGATCGTTGGCCCTGGCTCACCACCCTCCGCGACTGGATGACGTCCCACGCCCGCGCCGGCGAGTCCACCATCGTCACCTGCTCCGCGCTGAAGCGCGCGTACCGCAGCCTGCTCTCGGACGCGGAGGGGCGAGTGTTCTTCATCCACTTGGCCGGCCCGATGCAGGTCATTGCCGATCGGATGTCGCAGCGCACGGGGCACTTCATGCCGACTTCCCTCCTGCCGTCGCAGTACGCAGATCTGCAGCCGCTGGCTCCCGGCGAGGATGGCGTGACGCTCAATGTGTTGCTGTCTCAGGCCGAACTTGCGGAGGAGGCGTTGCTAGCGGCTGGTCTTCTTGAGGACGCCAACACCCTAGCGCTCCAGGAAACCCCCGCTAGCGGGGGAGTGGACCCGGCTGGACCCCGCGCCGCCACCCCCGCCAGCGCGAACTGCCCCACCCACCCCGACCCGTCGCCCAATCCTTCCCCGGAGGCTCCGAAGTGATCCCCGCCCTCACTCATCTTGCCCAGCCCGCGCCAAGCTTCGCCCGCACCGCGCCGGACTTCGCCCACGCGGCCACCGCCTTCGCCCAACCCGCTGGCACTGACACCTCGCATGCAGTGCCGCGGGCGCTGTTGTTGGCGGCGTCCAAGAGCCCAGAAGTGACCGTGCATGCCTCACCGACCCGACTGGTAATCGCCGCAGCAATATCCATCGCGCTGATTATCGTGCTGATCACCTGGACGAAACTGCACCCCTTCCTGGCCCTGCTGCTGGGCTCCGCCGCGTTGGCCGTCGGCGCCGGCATTGGGCTGAGCGACACGTTCACCGCGTTCAGCTCCGGCCTCGGCTCAACCGTCGGTGGCGTGGGCGTGCTCATCGCGTTCGGAGCGATGATCGGTGGGCTGCTGGTGGCTTCAGGGGCTGCGGACCGGATCGTGGACACGTTCCTGGAGCGCACCCCGGCTGGGAAGCTGCCGTGGGTGATGGCCGCGCTGGCGTTTATCATCGGCATTCCGCTGTTCTTCGAGGTTGGGCTCGTGCTGCTGATCCCGGTGATCATGCTGGTGGCGCGGCGCGTGCGGCAGCCGATCGTGCTGCTGGGCATTCCGGCGCTGGCCGGGCTGTCCGCGTTGCACGGGCTGGTGCCGCCGCACCCCGGGCCGCTGTTGGCGATCAGCGCGCTGCACGCGAACTTGGGGTTGACGTTGGCGCTCGGGCTGCTTGTGGCAGTGCCGACGGTTGTGATCGCTGGGCCCTTGGCGGCGCGGTTCATGGCGCGGTGGGTGCCAGTGGCGGCGCCGGATCTGTTCGTGCGGGCTGGCGATGCTGTCGGTGCGAAAGGTGCGGACGCGGAAGGCGCGGATGCGAGTGCCCCCGCTGCCGGTGCCCAAGGAGCCGGCCACACCACCGACCGCGCCAATCGACGCCAACCGTCCTTCGCCGTGTCCCTCTCCGTGATCCTGCTGCCGGTGGTGCTGATGCTCGCCCGCACGGTGGTGGAGACCGCCGGCCTGCCCAAGACGTCCCCCGTCCGCGTCGCTTTCGACTTCCTCGGCGACCCGATTGTGGCGTTGCTGCTCACGACGTTGTTCGCGATGGCCGTCCTTGGGGTGGGCACGGGGCGGTCGCTGAAGCAAACGTCCTCTATTGCGGGGGATGCGCTGGGCCCCATCGCCGGGATCTTGTTGATCGTTGGCGCTGGCGGTGGTTTCAAGCAGACTCTTGTCGATACCGGGGTCGCCGGGATCATCGGCGGGTGGATTCATCAGGCTCCGGTGTCGCCGTTGATCGCGGGGTGGCTGGTCGCGGTGGCGATTCGGCTGGCCACGGGGTCCGCGACTGTTGCGACGATTACTGCGGCCGGCATTATGGCCCCGGTGGCGACGGGGCTGTCGGATCCGCATGCGGCGTTGCTGGTGTTGGCGATTGGCGTGGGGTCGGTGTTCTTTTCGCACGTCAACGACGCCGGCTTCTGGTTGGTCAAGGAGTACTTCGGCCTGTCCGTTGGTCAGACGTTGAAGACGTGGTCTCTGATGGAGACGATTCTGTCCGTCACGGGGTTGGGTGCGGTGTTGCTGTTGAGTCTTGTTTTATGACGCCAGGAACCTCCAGCACGGGCCCCGCCGCTTCGTGAGGTGTGTGCGGTTGCACCGGGCGTGGAGGGGTGGAGGGGTTTCGCAGGGCCCCGGGCCCGGTCAGTCGCGGGTTGGGCGGTGTGGTGGGTCTTTGCGGTGGGTGGGGTCGTTTTCCCGGACGGTTGTGGTGGGTGTGGGGTGTGTTTGGGCTGGTGGTGGTTTGTGGGGTGTCCGGGTTTTTGGCCCTTCGGGTGGGTTGGGGGGCTATTTCCGGCGGGCAGCGAGCATCGCGTGGGCCAAGGCACGCGAAGACCGAGGGGGGTGGCGAAGCGGCGCGGGGGTAGGTGGCGTCCAGAAGAGAAGAACATGTCCATTCGATTGACCCGCAGGCCATCCCGGCGCGTCGCGAGGCACCGGCCACCGTGGGGCCCAAACCGCGGCGCGCGAGCGGGGGGGAGGGGCGGAATCAACATCGTGAAATTACAAGAGTGTTTTTTGCGATGGCATATCTGGGGGCTGACTTCGGGGCCACCTGCAAATACCCTCCGTGTAACTACTACATGTGGTGTTTAAGGCCTTTTCGGTCCACCAAATGTAGTGCTCATCCGTCTTGTTGCGGACCCCGCTGATGTGTACTGTCTTCACCAGACGCCAGCGGAAGAACCGGCGGCCCACGCTCCACCAACAAGCCCGAACGGCGCGTTGCCACCAGGGGGGGGAAACGAGGGACCACCACCGGAACCGAAGCGGCACGACCCAGCCCTCGATAGAACCGATACGAGCCCATCGCTATCGGACGTCGACCATCCGACCGCAACCCTCGCACCAAGGAGCCCCGGAAGCCATGATCACCGTCTACACCAAGCCCGCTTGCGTCCAGTGCACCGCGACGAAGAAGGCCCTCGACAAGGCCGGTCTGGAGTACGAACTCGTGGACATCAGCCTGGATGATGAGGCCCGTGACTACGTCATGGCCCTCGGTCACCTGCAAGCACCGGTCGTCGTCGCCGGAGAAAGCCACTGGTCCGGTTTCCGCCCCGATCGCATTCGCGGCCTTGTCGCGGAAGCGGCCTAAAAGGGCAACGCCTACAACGCCACCGAAACCAGCCAGCCGGGTCCTGCCAGCCCGGCTTCTTTTAGCCCCCGACCAGGGCACGAACCCGAACAGCGCCGAAGAACCATGCTGATCACCTACTTCTCCTCAACGACCGAGAACACTCACCGATTCGTCCGCAAACTTGGGATGCGCTGCGCCCGCGTTCCGCTGCGCCGTCACGAACCACCCCTCGTGGTCGCGGAACCGCATGTGCTGATCGTGCCCACGTACGGAGGAGGGGCGGGCATGACCGGCGAGTTCTCCCGGCCCGTGCCCCGGCAAGTCATCACCTTCCTCAATCACGAAGCCAACCGCCGCTACCTCCGCGGGGTCATCGCCAGCGGAAACCTGAACTTTGGCGTGGACTTCGCGAAGGCCGGGGATATCATCGCCGCGAAATGTGCCGTGCCGTACCTCTACCGCTTCGAGCTGATGGGGACGGACCGGGACGTGGAACGGGTCCGCGCCGGGCTGGCGGAGTTCGAAGCGGCGTTGCGCTCCGAGGGGCGGTGGGAATCGGTAGCATGACAAGCCCCGTAGCAGCGGTGTTTTAGCGGACGGTTGCCTGGCTGGCGACTTTGAACGATGACGAGTAGCACCCATCCGCCCAGTGAACTGCCCCAGCGTCCGCCCACCGAACGAATTGCCTGAAAAACCGAAAATTCCAACACAAGGAGCCCGCCATCGTGACCACTGCCGAACTCGGAAAGTCCGTCGCAGAGCCCGTCCGCCCCAGCGAGCAGCTGGACTACCACGCCCTGAACGCCATGCTCAACCTCTACGACGAGCAGGGCAACATCCAGTTCGACAAGGACCGGGAGGCTGCCAACCAGTTCTTCCTGCAGCACGTTAACCAAAACACGGTCTTCTTCCACGACCTGCAGGAGAAGCTCCACTACCTGATCGAGAACAACTACTACGACCGCGAAATCCTGGACAAGTACGACTTCCCCTTCGTCAAGTCCCTGTTCCAGCGCGCGTACGCCAAGAAGTTCCGCTTCCAGTCCTTCCTCGGGGCGTACAAGTACTACACCTCCTACACGCTAAAAACATTTGATGGACGCCGATACCTCGAGCGCTTCGAAGACCGCGTGTGCATGGTCGCACTGGGTCTGGCCGACGGCGACCACAGCCTCGCGGAGAACCTCGTCGACGAAATCATCGACGGCCGCTTCCAACCCGCCACCCCCACTTTCCTCAACGTGGGCAAGGCTCAGCGCGGCGAACCGGTGTCCTGCTTCCTGCTGCGCATCGAGGACAATATGGAGTCCATCGGCCGCTCCATCAACTCCGCCCTGCAACTGTCTAAGCGGGGCGGGGGAGTGGCGCTGCTGCTGTCCAACATCCGTGAGGCCGGGGCCCCCATCAAGCGGATCGAGAATCAGTCCTCCGGCGTGATCCCCGTCATGAAGCTGCTGGAGGATTCCTTCAGCTACGCCAACCAGCTCGGGGCCCGCCAAGGCGCCGGTGCCGTGTACCTGCACGCCCACCACCCGGACATCCTGCGCTTCCTGGACACGAAGCGGGAAAACGCCGACGAGAAGATCCGCATCAAGACCCTCTCCCTGGGGGTCGTGATCCCGGACATCACCTTCGAGCTGGCCAAGCGCGACGATGACATGTACCTGTTCTCCCCCTACGACGTGGAGCGGATCTACGGCAAGCCCTTCGCGGACGTGTCCATCACGGAGCACTACGAGGAGATGGTGGAGGACCCGCGCATCCGCAAGCGCAAGATCAACGCCCGCCAGTTCTTCCAGACCATCGCCGAGATCCAGTTCGAATCCGGCTACCCCTACATCATGTTCGAGGACACGGTGAACCGCTCCAACCCGATCCAGGGGCGGATCACCCACTCCAACCTCTGCTCGGAAATCCTGCAGGTCTCCACACCCAGCGTGTTCAACGCGGATCTCAGCTACGCCGAGGTGGGGGACGATATCTCCTGCAACCTGGGGTCCCTCAACATCGCCACGGCCATGGACTCTGAGGACTTCTCCAAAACCATCGAGACCGCCATCCGCGGACTCACCGCAGTCGCAGATCAGACCAGCATCGACTCGGTTCCCTCCGTGCGCCAGGGAAACAACCACTCCCACGCCATCGGTCTGGGCCAGATGAACCTCCACGGGTTCCTCGGACGCGAGCGCATCCACTACGGCAGCGAGGAGGCCCTGGACTTCACCAACGCTTACTTCGCCGCGGTGATGTACGAGTGCATCAAGGCCTCCAACGCCATCGCCAAGGAACGGGGCACCACCTTCGACAACTTCGCCAACTCGGACTACGCCAGCGGTGCATTCTTCGACCGCTACGACCCTGCGGAGTTCGCCCCCAAGACGCAGCGAGTCATTGAGCTGTTCGCCAACTCCACTATCCATACGCCGACGGCTGAGGATTGGGCGGCGCTCCGGGCGTCCGTAAGAGAACATGGCCTATACAACCGCAACCTGCAGGCCATCCCGCCGACCGGATCCATCTCCTACATCAATAATTCGACGTCGTCGATCCATCCGATCGCATCGAAGATCGAGATCCGCAAGGAGGGCAAGATCGGGCGCGTTTACTACCCCGCCCCGTACATGACGAACGAGAACCTGGATTACTACGCGGATGCCTACGAGGTCGGTTACCAGAAGATCATCGACACCTACGCCGTGGCCACCAAGTACGTGGACCAGGGGCTGTCGCTGACGCTGTTCTTCAAGGACACCGCCACCACTCGCGACATCAACCGCGCGCAGATCTACGCGTGGCGCAAGGGCATCAAGACGATCTACTACATCCGGTTGCGCCAGACCGCGCTCACCGGCACTGAGGTGGAAGGTTGCGTGAGCTGCATGCTGTAGGCGCTCGGGGCGGACTTCGGTTCGCCACCACCCCACCTCACCGCCCCCAACGAAGGAGACCAACCCCAAATGACCGCAACCCTCTCCGTATCCCCCGCCCATCACATGCCCGGCAAGCCCGTGGGCGCGGTGAACTGGAACAGCATCCCGGACGACAAGGACCTGGAGGTCTGGGACCGCCTGACCGCCAACTTCTGGCTGCCCGAAAAGGTTCCGCTCTCCAACGACGTCCAGTCCTGGTCCACCCTCACGGAGCTCGAGCGGCAGACCACGATGCGCGTCTTCACCGGCCTGACCATGCTGGACACCATCCAGGGCACCGTGGGTGCGGTGAAGCTCATCGACGATGCCGTGACGATGCACGAGGAGGCGGTGTACACGAACATCTCCTTCATGGAGAGCGTGCACGCGAAGTCCTACTCCTCCATCTTCATGACGCTCGCGAGCACCAGCGAGATCAACGATGCCTTCCGCTGGTCCGAGGAGAACGAGAAGCTGCAGGCCAAAGCCGATACGGTGTTGAGCTTCTACGAGGGCGACGACCCCATGAAGCGCAAGATCGCCAGCGTGCTGCTGGAGAGCTTCTTGTTTTACTCCGGGTTCTACCTGCCGATGTACTGGTCCTCCCACGCGAAGTTGACGAACACGGCGGACATCATCCGCCTCATCATCCGCGACGAGTCCGTGCACGGGTACTACATCGGCTACAAGTACCAGCGGGCCCTGGAGAAGCTGTCGCCCGCGCGCCGGGATGAGCTCAAGGAGCACACCTTCGAGCTGCTCTTCGAGCTCTACGACAATGAGGCG
Source organism: Corynebacterium heidelbergense (assembly GCF_028609845.1). NCBI lineage: Bacteria > Bacillati > Actinomycetota > Actinomycetes > Mycobacteriales > Corynebacteriaceae > Corynebacterium > Corynebacterium heidelbergense. Next base: position 622,710 of record NZ_CP063191.1, read on the forward strand.
CAGTACACGGAGGACCTGTACGACGAGTTGGGGTGGACCGAGGACGTCAAGCGGTTCCTGCGCTACAACGCAAATAAGGCGCTGAACAACTTGGGGTACGAGGGCTTGTTTCCGGCCGATGAAACGCGCGTGTCCCCGGCGATTCTCTCCGCGTTGAATCCCGGTGGGGATGAGAACCACGATTTCTTCTCCGGTTCGGGGTCTTCTTACGTCATCGGCAAGGCGGAGAGCACGAGGGATGAGGATTGGGATTTCTAGACGCCAGGAGCACGGCGCCGCCGCCCCTTGTCTCCGACCTACCCCCGAAAACGTGGGGGAAAGAACCCGGGAGGGGCACCGGGCTATCAAAAGTCCCCACAACCGGATAAGATAGGGCTATCTCTGCACCTGTAGTGTCTGCGATCCGCTTTGCTGAGGGGCAACGCTGCTGGTGAAGAACCTTTTTGGGTGAGGTGGACGACGACCACCAAACCGCGTAGTCAGGAGGAAGAAATGACCGCAGTAGCGCCTCGCGAGGAGCAAGTAATTGCTGCTCCCGCACGGCCTGCCCCTTTTGGCAAGCCTGCCGCCGGCAGCTTTGCCTGGAAGGTGTTGACCACTACCGACCACAAGTTGCTCGGCATCATGTACCTCATCATGTCGTTCACCTTCTTCATGGTGGGCGGCCTGATGGCCCTGCTCATCCGCCTGGAGTTGTTCCACCCGGGCATGCAGATCGTGTCCCCTGAGCAATTCAACCAGTTGTTTACCATGCACGGCACCGTCATGTTGCTGCTGTATGGCTCCCCGATGGTGTTCGGCTTTGCCAACTACATCATGCCGCTGCAGATCGGCGCCCCGGACGTGGCGTTCCCCCGGCTGAATGCGTTCGGCTTCTGGCTGACCACCGCCGGTGGCGTGATCATGCTCAGTGGCTTCCTTACCCCCGGTGGTGCCGCTGACTTCGGCTGGACCATGTACCAGCCGTTGGCTGATGCTATCCACTCCCCGGGTGTCGGCTCGGATCTCTGGATTATGGGCGTCGGAGTCGGTGGTGTCGGAACTATCTTGTCTGCGGTCAATATGATCACGACCATCCTGTGTCTCCGTGCTCCGGGCATGACGATGTTCCGTATGCCGATCTTCACCTGGAACATCCTGGTGACTTCCTTGCTGGTTCTGCTGATCTTCCCGTTGCTCACCGCTGCCGCCCTGGGCGTGTGGTACGACCGCAAGCTCGGTGGCCACATCTACGACCCGCAGAACGGTGGCGCGGTCCTGTGGCAGCACCTCTTCTGGTTCTTCGGCCACCCCGAGGTGTACGTCCTGGCGCTGCCCTTCTTCGGCATCGTCTCGGAGATCTACCCGGTGTTCTCCCGTAAGCCGATGTTTGGCTACGTCGGACTTGTCTTCGCGACTCTTTCGATCGCCGCTCTTTCCATGGCAGTGTGGGCTCACCACATGTTCGTCACCGGCGCAGTGCTGCTTCCGTTCTTCGCCTTCATGACGTTCCTCATCGCCGTGCCGACCGGCCTGAAGTTCTTCAACTGGCTGGGCACGATGTGGGGCGGACGGTTGACCTTCGAAACGCCGATGCTCTTCGCCGTCGGCTTCTTCGCGACGTTCCTCTTCGGTGGCCTGACCGGCATCATGCTGGCAGCCCCCGCCCTGGACTTCCACGTCTCGGACACCTACTTCGTGGTCGCCCACTTCCACTACACCCTGTTCGGTACCGTGGCCTTCGCATCCTTCGCCGGGATCTACTTCTGGTTCCCGAAGATGACCGGCCGCATGCTGGACGAGAAGCTGGGCAAGCTGCACTTCTGGCTGACGCTGATCGGATTCCACACCACCTTCCTCGTCCAGCACTGGGTCGGCAATATGGGCATGCCGCGCCGCTACGCCGACTACCAAGGAACGGACGGTTTCACGATCTACAACCAGATCTCGACCGTAGGCGCAGTGATACTTGCAATCGCGACGCTGCCGTTCCTGTGGAACGTCTTTAAGTCCGCTCGATACGGCGAGGTCGTGACCGTGGATGACCCGTGGGGCTACGGCAACTCCCTGGAGTGGGCGACCTCCTGCCCGCCGCCGCGCCACAACTTCACCTCCCTGCCGCGGATCCGCTCCGAGCGCCCTGCGTTCGAGCTGCACCACCCGCACATGGTGAAGAAGATGCGCGACGACGCTCACATCGGCCGCCACTTCTAGACCACCTGCCGGGGTTGCCGCCCGAGTGGGTGGCGCTCGGGTTGGCAACTCCCCGAGTTGGCCGGAACCCCGAACCGGGGATAACCAAAACCCCTGGGCTGAAACCAGTCCGGATGGGTCGGCAAGAAATTCAACGATCGCACCTCAACTACGCGAGGTGCGGTCGTTTTTTGCTGCTCAAAGGGCGGGGGTGCGAAGATTGCGGGCGTGAACGAACCAGCCCCACATCGACCCGACCTTGCCCACGGCCGCGCAGACGCGGGCTCCGCCCCCGCCGACGGACAGCCGCCGGTCCCCGCCGACACCCTGGCTCACTCGTTGACGCCTGGCCTGGAACCTTGCATCGTCACCGTGACCGGCCCAGACCGCCCTGGCGTTTCGGCTGCGTTCTTCCGAGTCCTCGCTGCTTACGACGTGCAGCTTCTAGATATCGAACAGTCCGTGTTCCGTGGTGGCCTCAGCCTCGCCGCCCTGTTGGGCGCCCAGCGCAGCGACCTCGATCAGCTCCGCGCGGGGCTGAAGGACACACTCTCCGTCCACGGCGTGAGTGTGGAGGTGACAGTGGATCGCGACCTCGAAACCACCCGCCCCCACTCCACGCACGCGATGGTGGTGCTCGGGCACCCTGTCACTGCCGCGCACATCTCCCGAATCGGCCAAACCCTCGCGGACTATAGCGCGAACATCGACACGATCCGGGGAATAGCCGACTACCCCGTCACCGGCCTGGAGTTCAAGCTGACGGTTCCGGATCCGACGCCTGGTGGTGGCGTCGCCCTGAGAAAGGCCCTTGCCCCCCTGACCTCCGAGATCGGCGTGGACATCGCCATCGAGCGGGCCGGCCTGGCGCGTCGCAGCAAACGGCTGATCTGCTTCGACGTCGACTCGACGCTCATCCAGCACGAGGTGATCGAGATGCTCGCGGCGTACGCGGGCCGGGAGCGGGAGGTCGCGGAGGTCACCGAGCGGGCAATGCGCGGCGAGCTGGACTTCAGCCAGTCGCTGCACGAGCGCGTGAAGGCGCTGGCGGGGTTGGACGCCAACGTCATCGACCGCGTCGCCGCCGATGTGCAGTTGACCGCCGGGGCCCGCACGACGATCCGCACCCTCAAGCGGCTGGGATACAAGACCGGCGTGGTCTCGGGCGGGTTCATCCAGGTGATCGAACCGCTGGCTCGCGAGCTGGATCTGGACTTCGCGCGGGCGAACACCCTGGAAATCATCGACGGCAAGCTGACCGGCCGCGTCATTGGACCGGTGATCGACCGCCGCGCGAAGGCCGAGAGCCTTAAGGAGTTCGCCTGGTCCAACGGGCTGGCGCTGCACCAGACTGTCGCGGTTGGGGATGGTGCCAACGACATCGACATGCTCTCCACCGCTGGCCTCGGCATCGCCTTCAACGCGAAGCCGGCGCTGCGGGAGGTGGCGGACGCGGCTGTCAATCGCCCGTTCTTGGATCAGGTGCTGTTCCTGCTGGGTATCTCTCGTCATGAGATTGAGGACGCCGACCTCCGCGACGGAACCTATCGCCGCGTGCCCCTGAATAGTTGACCGCCCGCGGGGGTAGATCAAACAGGAGGAGCAGCGGTTAGGTAGCGGCAGGGCGTGGCTGGGCGGGGAGCGGACGGCGCAGGAGGAGCAGCGGCTAGGACTTCTCCATTGCCTTCAGTTCGCGCCTTAAGATCTTGCCGGTGGCAGACTTGGGGATGGTGTCGACGAACTCGACCTCACGGATTTTCTTGTACGCGGAGACTCGCTCGGCCACGAAGTCCATGATGTCCTGCTCGCTGGGCTGCTCGCCACCCCCGCCCTGCCGCACGACGAAGGCCTTCGGCACCTCCTTGCCGTCGCGCGTAACCCCGATGACGCCCGCGTCCGCCACCCCGGGGTGGGTCAGCAGAAGCGCCTCCAGTTCGGCCGGGGGCACCTGGTATCCCTTGTACTTAATCACTTCCTTCAGCCGGTCGACGATGTAAACGCGCCCGCTAGCGTCGTGAACCGCGAGATCGCCGGTTCGTAGCCAGCCGTCGCCGGGGAGCGCGATGCGGGTTTCCTCCTCGTTGTTGAGGTAGCCCGCCATAATCTGGGGTCCGCGAACCCACAGCTCCCCGACCTCCGACCGACCCGACTCGGACCCCTCCCCGCCGCCCTGCGGCACGGGAATCTCCCTGCCAGTGTCCACTTCCACCAGCTTGTGCTCGGTGTTCGCTACTGGCAGCCCGATGGACCCCCGCGAGACATTCTCGTCCAGATTCACGTGCGTCACGGGGCTCGTCTCCGTCAGGCCGAAACCTTGCTGAACGGGCACTTTCAGCCGTCGTTCCACGGCATCGGCCAGGCCCTCGTCGAGGGACGCGGCGCCCGACAGCAACCCTCGCAGCTTCGACAAATCGTAGCTATCCACCGCCGGGTGCTTGGCCAGCAGAACCGCTATGGGAGGTGCGATGAAAGTGAACGTGACCCCATACTTCTCGTGCGCAGCCAGGAAGGAGTCGATCGAGAACCGCGGCTGGGTGATCACCGTCGCCCGCTGGTAGATCGACAAGTTCACCAAAGTGGTCAGGCCGTAGATGTGGAAGAACGGCAGCACGCCGAACACCACGTCGTCGCGGCGCAGCAGCTGATAGTCCGCGGACTGGGCGATGTTCGCAACGAGGTTACGGTGCGTGAGCTGCACGCCTTTGGGAAGCCCCGTTGTCCCCGAGGAGTACGGCAGGGCGGCGATGTGCGTGCGGGGGTCGAACTCAACGGGCGGCGGCGCGATCCGCTCCGCGATCATCTGTCGGATGCCGCGAGAGGTGTCGAGGTGGATCACTTGATCCGCGCCCAGGCCGGCCGCCGCGGCGCCCTCATTCCCGGAGTCGCCAAGAGCAGCGCAGGTCAGGAGTAGTTTCGCCCCAGAGTCGACGAGTTGGGAAGCGATTGTTTCTGGCGTCGCCAATAAAGGAAGCGGACTGACCACCGCCCCGAGGCGCCATAGGGCATGGGCGTAGATGATGAAGGCCTCCGAGTTCGGGCAGTGGAGGGCGACGACGTCTCCCGTGCGCACGCCGCGTTGGGCCAGGCCGCCGGCGACGGAGTTCACGAAAGTGCGCACCTCGGCGTAGGTGGTTTGGGAGCCGTCGGCGATGTCGATGACGGCGATGCGGTCCTCGTCGTTGTAGTCGAGGGTGCCGTAGACGAAGTCGTAGAGGCCGACGTCCGGGATGGTGAGGTCGGGGCGGCTGCTGGAGACGGGCATGTGGGGCTCCTCGGGGCGGTTGGTGGGGGTGGTTGTGGCGTCATTCTAGTTTTGTTTGGGTGCAAAAAAGTTCATTTTTCCGGACGCCAATAACCCCGCGCCCCAATCAGCTCCAGCGTGGGGGTGCTAGGGTTTGGCGGGTTCCGGCTGGTGAGGGGGTCGGCTGGTGGAGCAGTGCCGGGTGTGGGAGGTGTGTCCCGGTTGGGAGGGCAACGGCGTCGGTTTGGTGACGGTGGGGGCGTTTTTCCGGACGGTTGGGTCGGGTTGGGGTGGTGTTTGTGCTGGTGGGCGGTTGCGGGGTGTCCGGGGTTTTGCCCCTTTTGGCCCGGTTGGGCGGCTCAGGGCTCGCGATTGTGGAAAGCGGCGGTGGGTCTGAGAGGTGTCGCCGGTTGGACGGCACGGGGGAGGCGGTTGTTTGAAGCGGTGGGTGCGAGCGGTGGCACCCGGGCTAAGGCGCAGCGGTAGCGGTTGTTCGAAGCGGCCTTAGCCGAGCCCAGTAAGACCCGCCGCCACTGCCCACCGCGCCGGCCGGGCAAGGTGCGCGGCGGGAGGGGCGTCCTAAATCAACGGCCCCCAGCCAACCTCCGCAGCGCCTTGCGCACCGTGTCCCGATCCGTCGTCTCCCAGAAATCGGGCATAGACCTGCGGATATAGGAACCATACCGAGCGGTAGCGAGCCGACTGTCGAGCACCGCCACAACCCCCCGGTCCTCAGTGGACCGCAACAGCCGCCCCGCCCCCTGCGCCATCAGTAGCGCTGCGTGATTCGCCGCCACCTCCATGAACCCATTGCGCCCCGACTTCGCCGCAGCCTCCTGCCGCGCCTGCTTGAGCGGATCGTCCGGCCGCGGAAAGGGGATCCGGTCGATGACCACCAGCGACAGGCTCGGCCCCGGCACATCCACCCCCTGCCAGAGCCCCAGCGTGCCGAACAAGCACGCCGACTCGTCGTCGCGGAACCGCGTGACCAGCCCGGACAGGCTATCCTCGCCCTGCAGCAGAATCGGGTACGGCACGACGGTGCGCAGCTTCTCCGCCATCGCCTCCGCCGCTCGACGCGAGGAGAACAAGCCCAGAGTGCGCCCACCGGCGGCGTTGATGAGCTGCGCGGTGGCGTCCACGGTTTCGTCCGGGGCACCCTCCCGCCCCGGCTTCGGCAGGTCGCGCGCGACGTACAGAATCCCGTGCGTGCGCGGCTCGAAGGGCGTGCCGACGTCCAGGGTGGTGGTGTGCTTCTCCGACGTCCCCCACTGCGCCAGCATCGCCGAAAACCGCCCGCCGAGCGCGAGCGTCGCCGACGTCAGAATTACCGTGTTCGCCGCGAAGATCCGCTGACGTAGCAGATCCGCGACCGATAGCGGCGCGACAGCGATGACGCGACGGTTGTCCTCGCCCGTCAGCCAGACCACGTCCTCACCGAGGAGGGGATCATCTGAGGACGCCAGGGAGGGGGCAACGTCACCACCGGCCGCGCTGCGCGCCCCGCCGCGCGATTCGGCAGCGCTTGGCGATTGGGCGCTGCTTGCACTGGCCGCGGCGCCGCCCGGACCGCTCAAGGCCGGCGAGGCCTCAAGAATCCGCACAATCGTGTCGTGCATCTCCTCCGTGGACACCATCAGCGATTGCCGTTCCGCCGCCCGCTCCGGCTCCGAGACGTACTCGCTCGGATCCATCGCGAACATGCTCCGGTTCACCTTCCACACGGTGTCTTTCAGCTCGCGCAGCGGTCCATCCAGTCCCGCCGGGATGCCGGTCCAACGGCCGGTGATGTCCCGTTGCAGCAACGCTTGGTTGAGGGCGTCCAACCAACCATCCCCGGCTGTTTGCAGGTCATCGCCGTCGGCCTCGAGGCCCAGCTTCTGCACCCGCTTCGCCAAGATCGCGATGGCAGTGGCACTGAGCTCCTGCGTGGCGGTGGAGGTGATGCGCGGCTCGAGCTCGTGGGCTTCGTCGACGATGACGACGTCGTGCTCGGGGAGGATGTTGACGTCCGAGAGCGCGTCGATGGCCAGCAAAGCGTGGTTGGTGACGACGATGTCCGCCTCCCCCGCGCGGCGGCGCGCGAGTTCGGCGAAGCAGTCCTCCCCGTGGGGGCAGCGGTTTGCGCCGATGCACTCGCGGGAGGTCACGGAGACTTGCCGCCACGCGGTGTCCGACACCCCGCGCTCCAGGTTGTCGCGATCCCCGTCTTCGGTCTGATCGGCCCACGAGTGCAGCCGGGCGACCTGCGCCCCGGTGGAGGAGATCGCGGCGGCGCTCATCAGCGAGTTCTCCTCCGGTTCGGGTATGCCGTCCGTCGCGGCGCCACGCACCTTGTTCAGGCACAGGTAGTTGTTCCTGCCCTTGCAGATCGCGCTGGTCAGCTTCCGGGGGAGTTCGCCGTCGAGAGCTTCGGCGAGTCGCGGCAGGTCCCGCTCGACGAGCTGGCGCTGGAGCGCGATTGTCGCCGTCGACACGACGACGGTGGTGTCGGAAGAGACGGCGTGGATTGCGGCGGGGACGAGGTAGGCCAGGGATTTACCCGTGCCCGTCCCGGCCTGCACGGCGAGGTGCTGCTCGCGCTCGATCGCCCGGGCCACGGCGCGCGTCATCTTGCGTTGTCCTGCGCGCGGCGCACCGCCGAGGTCCTTGACCGCGACGTCCAGCAGGTCTTGCGCCGCGTCCTCCACGGAACGTGGATCGTCCCCGGCCATGGTGTCTGCGTCCATCGCTCCCGTGTCCTCCACGGAACGTGCATCGTCTCCGGCCAATGCCTCGCCGCCCATCGCGTTCCCAGCCATCGCTTAGGTGGCGTTCACGTGGCGAACGTGCAGCGCGGGCTCGTCGCGCGACAGCGCGAGCCCTTCCCACGGCAGGGTCACGAGCTGGCCCGCGCAATACTCCCGGGATTCCTCCAGCGTGGCCAGCCCTTCCACGATGTCCCCGTCGCGCATGAGCGGCACGACCAGCTCCACGGCCTTAAGAACTCCGGTATCTGGGGTGTTGGCGCCGAGGGGGTACGTGATTTCCTCCACCGCAGTGCCGGAGCTGCGGCAGGCGCGGACGGCCGCCTTGGCCCCGCCCACGCTCGCTTTCCCGCGGGATCGTTTCGCGACGTGCACGCCCTCGACCTCCACGAGCTTATAGACGAGCCCGGCGGTGGGCGCCCCGGATCCCGTCACCACGGAGGTGCCCACCCCGAAACCGTCGACGGGCTCGCTCCGCAGCGCCGCGATGGCGAACTCGTCGAGGTCGCTGGAGACGATGATGCGGGTGTTGTGCGCCCCCAGCGAGTCGAGCTGTTCTCGCACTTGGCGGCACAGAACGCCGAGGTCCCCGGAGTCGATCCGCACCGCCCCGAGGGAAGTCCCGGCGACTTCCACGGCGGTTTTCACGCCCTGGGTGATGTCGTACGTGTCCACGAGCAGGGTGGTGTCCGTCCCGTGCGCTTCCACCTGCGCGCGGAAGGCGGCGGCTTCGTCGGGGGTGCCATCGGCGTGGGTGTGCAGCAGGGTCCAGGCGTGGGCGGCGGTGCCGGAGGCGGGGATGCCATATCGGTATGCGGCTTCCAGGTTGGAGGTGGCATCAAAGCCGGCGATGTAGGCCGCGCGGGAGGAGGAGACGGCTGCGTATTCGTGGGTGCGCCGACTGCCCATTTCGATGATGGGGCGCCCGGCTGCGGCGGTCACCATTCTGGCCGCGGCCCCGGCGATGGCGGAGTCCGAGTTGAGGATGGACAGGATGACCGTCTCCAGCACAACGCACTCCGCGAAGGTTCCGCGCACGGTGAGGATCGGCGATTGGGGAAAGTACAGCTCGCCTTCCCGGTATCCGTCGATGTGCCCGGTAAATCGATAATTGCGAAGGTAGTCGCGGGTTTCCTCGTTGAGGAACTCAAGCTGATCCAGTTGGTCTTGCGTGAACACGAAATCCCGCACCGCCCGCAGTACTCGCGCGGTGCCGGCCACGACCCCATACCGGCGCTCATTTGGCAGGCGCCGGGTAAAAACCTCAAAAGAGCACTGTCTGTGCGCGGTGCCGTCGTGCAGCGCCGCTTCCAGCATCGTCAGCTCGTATTTGTCGGTCAGCAGCGCGGAGGAGCGGGGGCCGGGGCCGTGGTGCGCGCTGTATTCCGTGGTGGCGGTGGGAGCCGGGGTGCTGTTCTCGGTCCGATTGGGGACGCCACCAACCGGGGCCTGTTCCGCGCTGGACGCGAAGGAAGCGGGGTTGTCTGTTGTCACAGAAAGCATCCTAACCCCTGGCCGGGGCACCGCTGATGGGCCTGAGGACAACGGTGGGTTGGAGCGATGGGTGGGGTGGCGTCCGGAAGAGACAAAGAGATGGGGAACGAGGGACGCGGGGGAGTGGGTATCGTGGTGACCATGACTGCTTTCGCCGCGAGCCCAGCCGAGCCGTTGCTGGTGGGACCGCCGATGGTGCCCCACGTTACAAGCCCCGCTGCTCCCACTGCGACCCCAGTTGCGGAAAGAGTGCCGGACACGGCCACCAAGGCCGATTTGCCGTGGTTGTGCATCTGCTGGGATGACCCGGTGAACCTCATGAGCTACGTGACCTACGTGTTCCAGACGGTACTGGGGTACTCGCGAAAGCGGGCCACGGAGTTGATGATGGAGGTACATACGAGCGGTAAGGCCGTGGTGAGTTCTGGCGAACGGGATAAGGTCGAAGCGGATGTGAAGAAGTTGCACACTGCCGGCCTGTGGGCCACGATGCAACGCTCGGACGGTTAGGGCGGAGTGCCACAAACAATAAGGAGGGGCCGGAGGTAGATGGAACCCTGGGTGAAGAAAGGTAGCCTGCTGCGCGGCGCGAGGTTCATCACGCGCCTGGAGCCGATGGAGCGGGAGATGCTGGGTGATTCTGCCGCGTCGGTGTCCGAAAAGCTTATGGAGCGGGCCCGGACTGCACCGAAGGACGAGCTCGCGGAGATGACGGGGATGCCGTCCGGACATGCGCATGCGCCTGATGACCCTGGGTTGCGCCGGGTACTGCCGTCCTTCTTCCGGGAGGGCGGTGAGACCGTGGAGGGGGAAGCTAGTTTGACCCGGCAGCTCAACGAGACGGACATTATCAAGGCGAAGCTGGTAAATCTGCGGTTTATCTCTGATGCGTTGGGGCCTGATGGTTCGGTGAATGTGAGCCTGACGCCTGAGGAGACCCACCCGTGGTTGGGGGCGATCACGGACATCCGCAACTATCACTCCGCGCAGTTGGAGCAATTCGCAGCTGAACTGGGTGAGGATTCGCAGCAGGTTCAGGCAGGCCGGAATTACCTGGACTGGTTGGGTTTTCACTTGGATAGTCTGCTGCAGGCCGTGATGGGGGAGTTGGACGTGCCGGGCGATGGCGATGCTTCCCGCGGCGGTTCGCAAGGCCGCGGAGAGTAACGGGAGTGTGACGGGCCCATGACGTCGGATCTGTTTGGGTGCGTGCCAGGGCCACGCAATGGTTTAGCGGATGTGCCGGGTTTGGGCGTCGGGCACGCGGAATGCGGCGGTTGGCCTGAGGGAGATGGAAGGGCCGACCAGGGCTCTAGCGGCGTGACCGTTATCGCGACTCCTGCGGGGGCCGTGGCAGGTGTGGACGTCCGCGGTGGGGGCCCGGGCACGCGTGAGACGGATCTGTTGTCGCCCTGGAATACCGTGGAAGCCGTGCATGCGGTGGTGCTCGCAGGCGGTTCCGCTTTCGGATTGGACGCCACCAGCGGCGCAATGGCCGAACTCGAACGCGAAGGCGTCGGCTTCCCCGTGCTGGGAGCTAAGGAGCATCCGGACAAGGTCGTGCCTATCGTTCCCGGGGCCGTGATCTTTGACTTGCTAGTGGGGTCCTGGCGGGAGCGCCCCGGAGCTGAGGAGGGGGCCTTGGCCACTCGCCGGGCGTTGCGGGCCGCGGAGCTGGAACTTCGGGCCGCGGGGGCGGGGGAGGCGCCGGGGGCGGCTGTCGGCGCGGAGGCAGACCAACGGAGTGAAGATCCGGGCTCCAATGCCGGCACCAGAAGCAGCTGCATTGGAGCGGGTCGCGGGGCTACGGCCGGGGCGCTGAAAGGAGGCTTTGGACAGGCAAGTGCGGTGTTCCCGGAGGGAACGGCGCTGGCTGGGCATGTCGTGGCCGCTGCCGTAGTGACCAATCCGCAGGGCTCGGTGTTCGACCCGACCACCGGCCTACCCTGGGGCATCGGGTCGGAGATGGCGGGGGAGTTTGCCGTTTACGAGCTTTCTATCCTTGGCCGTCGGGATGAGTGGGGAAGGGTTGCCCCGTTGAATGACGCCGCAATCCGTAGGTTGGTAGGGTGCAACATCGCCGGAACGAAGTTCCCGGTACCGGAGAACGGCACCGGGTCGGCTTCCACCTCGGCTGACCCCCACGGCGGCCCCCAGACCAGATCCCAGGGTGACTCCACGCCGACCCGGCCCTCACCACAATCCCAGTGCAACACCACAATCGGCATCATTGCTACTACTGCACCCATGACGAAAGCTCAGGCCAAGCGCCTCGCGATGGCTGCTCACGACGGGTTGGCCCGCGCCGTTCGCCCCGCTCATATGCCGATGGATGGGGATACTTTCTTTGCGCTTTCACTACCGGCCTCTGGTGAGTGCGAGACGGACGGCACGCAGGATGATGGGAAGAACCGACCCAAGCTAGATCCGGCATCGATCACCCCGATGCAGATGACGATGTTGTCCGCCGTAGCAGCGCAGGCGGTGGAGCGGGCAATCGTTCACTCCGTGCTGGCTGCAGAGCCCATGTTCGATGTCCTGTCATGGTCGGAGATCGCTGAACACGTTGGCGGCGTGGATGCGGGAGCCGAGGTTCAACGGTGAGTTGGGGAGCCGACGGCACCGAGTTCGGAAATGGCGGGCCATTGAACAAAATCTGTAGCGGCGATGAAGGAACGAGAAAAGCCTATGCCAATGATGCTCCTATTGGAATCTTCGATTCCGGAGTGGGAGGTCTAACCGTTGCCCGTTCAATCGTCGATCTGTTGCCTAACGAATCTATTGTTTACATTGGCGACACTGCAAATTCACCGTACGGCGATAAGCCGTTATCGCAGGTTCAGATCTTCGCCCGTGCCGTGGCTGACGAACTCGCTCGACGAGATTCTAAAATCATCGTCATTGCTTGTAACACCGCGTCTGCTGCTTTCCTAGCGGATGCCCGGAAACGCTACCCGGTCCCCGTAGTTGAAGTGATACTCCCTGCGGTGCGCCGAGCGGTGGCCACAACTCGCAATAAACGGGTCGGGGTGATCGGCACGGCGGGGACGGTCGCTTCTGGCCAGTATGCGCGTCGGTTTAGGGAAGTGGATCCCTCAGTCGATGTCTTCTCTCAGGCGTGCCCGCAATTTGTACCGTTTGTGGAGCGAGGTAGGACTACTGGTCGGCAGATACTTGGCCTGGCGGAGATGTACCTTGAACCCCTCAAGGAGGCGGGGGTGGATACTTTGGTTCTTGGGTGCACCCATTACCCATTGCTGGCGGGGGTGATCCAGCTGGTCATGGGGGATGATGTTACTCTGGTGAGCTCTGCCGATGAGACGGCCAAGGTGGTGTATCGCACTCTTTCTGAACGGGGTGCGCTCGCGGAACATGCTGGCCGACACGCGTCGGCAGCTTGCAAATCATTTGAGTCGACTGGTGATCCTCAGAAATTCGCAAACCTGGCCACCCGTTTCCTCGGTCCGGACATCACGTCTGTCGCTCAAATACCGCGATTACTTCGATAGGCACGGTAGTCTTCCGGAGGGGTTTGGGGAAAAGGGGTCAAGACTGTTATTTTCGGAAAACATTCAAGGGGAGATCTGTAACCGATGTTTGCAATGTGGATGCAATGCAAGCTGTGGTGTTGCGGGGTTGCGGGCCGTGTGAAATAGTGATCCTGGGAAAGCATAAACCGGCATCCCACCAGCTCAGAGAAGCGGACACTATGCGCACTTCATCCATCAAGGCGTCGGCTGCTACGGCGGCTATTTTCGGCCTCATTTTTGCCACCGGGGGACAGACCCTTCAAGCCCAAACGGCCCCCTCCCCGGCCCTGTCCGGGGTGTGGACCAACAACTGCTCAACCTTCACGATCACTTCCACAGGGGATTTTCCCCCCGGAACCCGTTTCAGTGCATACCAGCCAACGGGGGTTGGCACCACAACCGTCTACGCGGGCGACGCTAACTTCTCACAGCCGCTCGTCTTCACCGGCTTGGACGGGACTAGGGGCGTGACCGTCCAGCTCGACGGAGCCCTCAGCGGACAGGCCTACGCTTGCGTGCGCACCACAAAGAGCTATGTCGACGCGACTCCGACGACGTGTAAGAGCGTCCAGGTGAACGGGGGAACCGGTAGCCGCACAGAGGTGTACACATACCCTCGCCAAATACGGCTCTACAACGCCGACGGAACGGACACCGGAAGAGTCATTGAAGCTGACCTCATCGGCCCGGGCCCCGACGGATCCCCGGCATATCGCCTGCCGCTATCGGGCGTGTTCGACGGTTTGACGCCCGGATCCGCATACACCGTAAAGTTTGGGCTGGTCTCCGGTGGCCAGTTTTTCACGCAAGCCACGGCTGGGTTCTCGACACCCGCAGAGTGTGAGACGCCCACCCCAACCTCGACTGCTCCGACGGAAACGACACCGGCTGAGCCCACCACTGCTGAGCCCACGACCTCTGTGACGTCGTCTGAGCCGACGGCTTCCGAGACGACGTCGGAGCCCACTACCTCTGAAACGACGTCGGAGCCGACGACCTCCGAAACGACGACGTCGGAGCCCTCTACCTCCGAAACGACGACGTCGGAGCCCTCTACCTCCGAAACGACGACGTCGGAGCCCACTACCTCTGGAACGACGTCGGAGGCCACCACTTCGGACCCGACGACTGCTGAGCCCACGACGTCTGAAACGACGTCGGAGCCGACGACCTCCGAAACGACGACGTCTGACCCCACCACTTCGGAGCCGACGACTGCGGAGTCGACCACCTCGCAGCCAACCTCTTCCGAGTCTTCGACAAGCTCGGCCGCTCCTTCCACCTCGGCCTCCGATACCGCTGCGTCCACGAGCTCGCCGGCCAGCTCGTCGGCTACTAAACCGGCAGCCCCAGCTGAGGGCTCGACTGCCTCAGCCTCCCCATCCACTAATACGGGGACGTCATCAGCTCATCCCGTCCCGCTGACGGGTGGCGGCACCACCGGAGGAACGGCCGGTGGTGGGGCCGGTGAGGCGCCAACCGATACAACCGGTAAAGCTCCCGCTGTGCACGGCCCCAGCCGGGCACCTCAGTCCGATCCTGCCGACGATTCCAGTCAGGGCCTGGCCGATACGGGTGTGGACAACATCGGCCTCAGCCTTCTCATCGCGGCCATGGCTATCGGTGGCGGTGCTCTGCTCCTCCTGGCCCGCCGGAGGAAGGGTAGCGAGAGCTAACAGCCTGCGTGGCTGCGATGCACCCCGGTTGCGTCATTGACGGGGTGCCTCGCGATAGGGGCCCTGGGCGCTGCCCATCGAGGGCAGATGCCCAGGGCGCCATTTAACTGAGGCGCTTGACGTGCTCCGGCGTCAGCTCCTCCAGGCGCTCCACCTGCAGCAACTTCATCGTCCGCTCGATTTGCTTCCGGAGGATCGAGATCGCCCGATCAACCCCGGCCTCCCCACCAGCCATCAACCCGTACAGGTAGGCCCGTCCGATGAAGGTGAACTTCGCCCCGTGCGCCAGCGCGGCCACGATGTCGGAGCCGTGCATGATCCCCGTATCCATAGCGACATCTACATCCGCCCCGACCTCGCGAACAACATCTGGCAACAGCTGGAACGGAACCGGCGCTCGGTCGAGTTGGCGTCCGCCATGATTAGACAGCACGATCCCATCCACCCCAAGATCGGCCAGCTTCTTCGAATCGGCGACGTTCTGCACCCCCTTGACCACGAGCTTGCCGGGCCACATATCGCGGATGGTCTGCAGGTCGGCGAACTGGATGGACGGGTCCATGGCCTTGTCCACCAGCTCCCCTGCGGTGCCGCCCGTCTCGGTGAGGGAGGCGAACTCGAGCGGGGGCGTGGTGAGGAAATCCCACCACCACCAGGGCCGGGGGATGGCGTTGGCGATCGTGCCCAGGGAGATCTGCGGCGGGATAGAGAAACCGTTGCGCTTGTCGCGCAGGCGGGCGCCGGCAACTGGGGTGTCCACGGTGAACAGGAGCGTATCGAACCCGGCCGCGGCGGCGCGCTCCACCAGGCCGTAGGAGATGTCTCGGTCCTTCATGACGTAGAGCTGGAAGAAGTTTCGGCCGGTGGGGTTGGCGGCCTTGACGTCCTCGATGGAGGCGGTGCCCAGGGTCGACAGGCTAAACGGAATGCCAGCTTTCGCGGCGGCCGAGGCGCCGGCGAGCTCCCCCTCGGTCTGCATGAGGCGGGTGAAGCCAGTCGGTGCGATGCCGAAGGGGAGCGCGGAAGGACCGCCGAAGACGGTGCAGGAGGTGTCCACGCGGGAAACGTCGTGGAGGATGGAGGGGCAAAACTCCACGTCGCGGAATGCCTGGCGGGCGCGACGCATGGAAATCTCCTCGTCGGCGGCGCCATCGGTGTAGTCGAACGCGGCAGCGGGGGTGCGTCGCTTGGCGATGTCGCGCAGATCCCAAATCGTCTGGGCCTCCGCGAGGCGACGCTGCTTGAAATTCAGGGTTGGCTTCTTCAACTGCACGAGGTCGAACAGCTCCGTGGGGTTCGGGATCTGCCGTTTCATCTGGACCATGATGGGGGGATGTGCTCCTTTCAGTATTGCTAAAGGCTACCGCCGGATAGACAGGCCGCGATGGGTGTGTGACCTGACGGTCAGCTACCCGAGCTCATTACACCGGCCGCCGAACCGCGGCGAAGGTGACAAATCTGCTTTTCTAGTAACCATTGTGATCTTTCCCGTCAATCGGGTGGGCTTGTCGATTTTTCTGCCCAGGCCGTGCAACAATCAGCGGTCATGGAATTGCTTGTCGTGGGTTGCTCGGGGAGCTTGGCCGGGGTTGATTCCCCGGCGTCTGGTTATGTCCTGCGCGAGAACCCACGGGAGGCGGGCGGAGGGAATTCCCAGCCGCTGCTGTTGGACATCGGCCCTGGGGTGCTTGGTGCTTTGCAGTCTTACCCCGAGGTGCAGATCTCCGATTGCCACCTGGTGCTATCACACTTGCACGCGGATCATTGCCTTGATTTCCCTTCGCTATTGGTGTGGCGGCGCTTCCACCCCACCGATTCCGCGCAGGAACGGCACAAACTACTGGCGCCAAGCATCACGGTCCGCCAACTGGGCACGGCGGGTGCGGATCATCCGGACGCCCCAGATGATTTCAGCGATACGTTCGAAGTCCTGGTTCATGATGCGGGGCCTTCATCTTTCTTCGACGCCACCACCTACCCCTCCACCAGCATCGGCACTTTCGACGTGTACTCGGCACCGGCTGTCCATGCGACGGAGGCCTATATCACGAGAATTCACGGCGCGGATGGTTCCTCGCTGGTGTACTCCGGGGATACGGCGTTGACTCCGCGGCTAGCGCAGATCGCTCAGGGCGCGGACGTGCTGCTGTGCGAGGCAACATGGGGGGAGACATCGGAGGGGAAGCCGGACGGCATGCACATATCGGGGGAGGACGCGGGTCTGGCGGCAGCACAGGCCGGGGTGAAGCACCTGGTGCTCACGCACATTCCGCCGTGGGGAGACGGCGAGGGCGCGCTGCGTGGGGCGCGGCGCTACTTCGACGGGGAGTTGACGTTGGCGCGACCGGGGATGCGGATAGAGGTGTAGGAGGGGGTCGGGGGTTTTCACCGGTTTCGTGCCGCCAGGAAGCTAGGGGGTTTTACCGGTTTCATGCCGCGGTTCGGCCCTTTTTCTGGCACAGAACCGGTGAAAGCGGCTGGCTGCGCTTGTGCTGGGCGGAAACCTGCGGAGTCTCAAGACCCCAGGTACGCTATCCCGCGTGACACGAGGAAAAGGTTCTGTCGGCGGTTTCGCCCAAGCGCTTCTGGTTGTGTTCTTCGTCGCCTCCCTGGCGGGCGTGGCCTGGGCAGCCTTCGCAGACTCTGATCAAATCGGCAGCCCAGCCTTTTTGGCTCTGACTGCGGGTTTCATGGCGTTGGTGTGCGCTTCGAGCACCGTGTACTGGTCAGTTGCGGATGGAAAGCTGACTGTCCGGCAGTACTTCGTGCCGAGGGTCATTCCACTCTCCGCAATCGAGAAAACAACGGTCGCGACCTCCATGCACTGGAAGCAAGGCATCGGCATTCGGTGGTGTGGACCCGAGGAATGGGCGATGGTGTGTGGGTCGAGAGACGTCGTCACCGTCACCTACGGGGAGAAGGTTTTTCACTTCAGCGCGGATGATGGGGCCGCGATTGAGGGAGCAATTCGCTAGCGGCTTAGCTCCAAAAGTGGGCCGGTAGTCTGCCGACACCCGTGTCACCCATCGGGGATGCCCGCCCAGCCTGCCCCGCGTTCACCAACCCCTGGCCCATAATGGTGGGCATGGCTACATTCGATACGGCACTGGACCAGCTCCGCGAGAATCAACCTCCGGGTAGGTACGGCATCGCCTTTGAGAAGTTGATGGTCAACTACTTCCGCAGCGACCCGGTTCTCAGTGCCGAGTACGCGGATGTATGCCGCTGGATCGATTGGCCCTACAACGGCGGGAACCCGGACACGGGCATTGATCTCGTCGCCCGCCGCGCCGAGGACCTGCAGTGGGTCGCGATTCAATGCAAGTTCTACAAGCGCACGACCAGCATCCAAAAGGCCCACCTGGACTCCTTCTTCGAAGCCTCCGGCCGCACCTTCACCACCGAGCACGGCACCGAATCCTTCGCCCAGCGCATCATCATCTCCACCACGGATAAGTGGAGCAAGAATGCCGAGGCAATGCTGGAGAATCAGGGCATCCCCACGAATCGGATCGGCACCGCCGCCATCGCGGATGCGCCCATTGATTGGGATCTGACCTTCCCCGGCTCGGATATCGAGATCAATCTGTCCCCGCGCCACACTTTCGAGCCCCGCCCGCACCAGGCCACCGCGATCGCCAAGACCATTGAGGGATTCAACACTCATGACCGCGGCAAGCTCATCATGGCCTGTGGCACGGGCAAAACGTTCACGGCTCTCCGCTTGGCCGAGCAGGTGGCCGAGCTCAACGGTAACCGTGCCCGAGTGCTCTTCCTTGTGCCGTCGATCTCTTTGCTCTCGCAGACGCTTAAGGAGTGGACTGCCCAGGCCCGCTTGGATCTGAAGTCCTACGCCGTGTGTTCCGATACGAAGGTCTCGAAGAAGGCCGAGGATATCGCCTCGTACGATCTGGAGGTCCCGGTCTCCACGAACGGTGCGGACGTTGCCGAGCGTTTCTCTCACGGCAAGCGCGCCGCTGGCCTGCAGGTGGTTTTTTCCACTTATCAGTCCCTCCCAGCCGTCCATGAGGCGCAGGCCGCTGGTCTGGATGATTTCGACCTGGTGATCTGCGATGAGGCCCACCGCACCACGGGCGTGACTCTGGCCGGCGAGGATGCCTCCAACTTCGTGCGTATCCACGACGCGGATTACATTCGTGCTGCTCGCCGCCTGTATATGACCGCGACCCCTCGTTTGTTCGACGACGCCACGAAGGGCAAAGCCGCAGAGCATTCTGCGGAACTCGCGTCCATGGATGATGAGGCTGTGTACGGGCCGGAATTCCACCGTCTGGGCTTCGGCGAAGCCGTGGAGAAGGGCCTGCTCACGGACTACAAGGTGCTGGTCATGACCGTGGATGAGGAAGTGGCCGCCGAGGCCCTGTCCCGCGGCCCGCAGGAGGTCAACCTCTCGCTGGCTTCGGCGATGATCGGTGCGTGGAATGGCCTGGCGAAGCGTTCCGGCAAGGAGCAGGGCACCAAGCACGGCTTCGATATCGATGCCGCCCCGATGAAGCGCACTGTGGTGTTTGCCAAGGACATCAAGACCTCAAAGCAGATCGTGGAGAGCTACCCCACGTTGGTTGCCACCCACCAGCAACTCCTGCGCGAGAAGGCCGCACTCAACGAGGTCTCCCTGCACAACGTGGACCTGGAGATCGCCGCCCGGCACGTCGATGGCGCGATGAACGCGATGGAGCGCAACTCGCGCCTGTCGTGGTTGGAGGCCGACGTGCCGGAGAACCAGACCCGCGTGCTCTCGAACGCGCGATGCCTCTCGGAGGGCGTGGACGTTCCCGCCCTCGATGCGGTGGTGTTTTTCAACCCCCGCAATTCCATGGTGGATGTGGTCCAGTCCGTGGGGCGGGTGATGCGCAAGTCCGAGGGCAAGGATTATGGCTACATCATCCTGCCTGTGGCCGTGCCACCCGGAAAGTCCCCCTCGGAGGTGTTGAGCGATAATCGTCGCTTCAAGGTGGTCTGGCAGATTCTCAACGCGCTGCGCGCGCACGACGACCGCTTCAACGCGAAGGTGAATTCCATCAGCTTGAACGAGTCCGCGCCCGACGAGCTGCCCATTGACGTGGAGCATGTAGACAATCCGAACAAGTCGGACCGGCAGAAGTTGGATGAGGCAGAACAATCTGGTGCGCGAACCGCGGCGCTGGATTCGGCCGACGAGGTGACTGCGCAGACGTTGGCGCTGTTCTCTCTGGAGCAGTGGCAGGAGGCCTTGTACACGAAGTTGGTGGACAAGGTGGGTACGCGCACCTACTGGGAGGATTGGGCTGATGACGTGGCTGATATCGCCGACGCCCAAACGGCCCGCATCCGCAGCCTGCTTGAGGGCGCCGATGCTGCGCTGCGCAAGGAGTTCGAGGCGTTCGTGGAGGGCCTGCGCGGTAACCTCAATGACTCCATCTCGGAGGACGAGGCGATTGGAATGCTTTCGCAGCATCTGATTACCGCGCCGGTGTTCAATGCGCTGTTCGCGGAGTACGACTTCGCGGCGCACAATCCGGTTTCAAGGGTGATGCAGCGAATGGTGGATGCGCTGGCGGACAAGCGCTTGGAGTCGGAGACGGAGGGGTTGGAGAAGTTCTACGAGTCCGTTCGCGTGCGTGCCTCGGAGGTCACGAGTGCTTCCGGTAAGCAGCAGGTGGTCAAGGAGCTGTACGAGCGCTTTTTCCGTAAGGCCTTTAAGAAGCAGGCGGAGGCGCTGGGCATTGTGTACACGCCGGTGGAGATTGTGGATTTCATTCTGCGCAGCGCCGATGACTTGTTGAAGAAGCACTTCGGGCGCGGGCTGACGGATGAGGGCGTGCATGTGCTGGATCCGTTTACGGGTACGGGCACGTTCATGGTGCGTTTGCTGCAGTCTGGGCTGATTGAGCCGGAGGATCTGGCGCGCAAATACGCCAAGGAGCTGCATGCGACCGAGATCATGTTGCTTGCCTATTATGTCGGCGCGGTGAACATCGAGACGACGTATAACGCGCTCATGGCGGAGCGCGCACAGCGCAACGCCGACTCTCTCTCGGGAAGTTCCGAACAGGACAGTGGGGCTCAGTATGTGCTGTTCGAGGGCATCGCGCTGGCCGATACGTTCCAGGTGTACGAGGAGGGCGACGCCCTCGACCTGGACGTGTTCGTCGAGAACAATGCGGCCATCGAGCGCCAGAAGCAGGCGCCCATCCACGTGATTGTGGGCAACCCGCCGTATTCCGTGGGCCAGACCAGCGCGAATGACAATAACGCCAATCTGAAATATCCGACGTTGGACCAGCGAATTGCTCAGACCTACGTGGCGAAATCGACTGGTGCGCGAAAATCTCAGCTGTATGACTCGTATTTGAGAGCTTTCTGTTGGGCCACGGACCGCATTGGCAATCACGGCATTGTCGCCTTTGTGTCGAACGGCGGTTGGCTTGACGGAAATACTGCCGACGGTGTCCGTCTGTCCTTTGCCGAGGACTTCAGCGACATTTACGTCTTTGACCTGCGCGGAAACGCGCGAACAGCCGGTGAATTGCGCCGCAAGGAAGCAGGCAACGTGTTCCGCGATGGAGGTCGGACCACGATCGCGGTAACGCTCTGCGTGAAAGATCCCAAGCGTTCTGGTTGCACGATTCACTACCGCGATATTGGCGATTATCTCAGTGCCGAGGAAAAGCTCGATATCGTTCAGCACGCTTCAATCGAGTCGCTGCCCTGGGAGGAAATTAAACCCAATAAGTTCGGCGACTGGCTGAGTCAACGCTCGGAGTTGTTCGAGACCTGGCCGGTGTTGGGCGATAAGAAGGATACGCAGGTCAAGAAGTTCTCTGAAAACTACTCCCTCGGGTTAGCCACAAATCGGGATGCATGGGCTTATAACTTCAGTTTGTCCAAACTCGAGCAAAACATAAGATGCGCAATCAAGTTCTATAATTCTGAAACGCGTCGGCTTACGGGATTGGTCGGACAGGGCAAAAGTGAAGATGAAGCACGAAAAGAAATTACGTTCGACAAGACGAAGTTTTCGTGGGATCGTGTGAACAAGCGGAACGTCGTGCGTGGCCGTTATCTTGACCAACGCACTGATGCATACCGGATCGGCTTGTACAGGCCGTTTACCAAGAATCATGTCTACTTCGACCAGGAACAGCAGCTCAACAACTGCACCTATCGAATGCCGCAAATGTTCCCAACGCCGGAACACGACAATATTGGTTTCGCTGTTGTCAATCCGGGCGAATCCACAGGATTGAGCGTCCTCGCTACTGATAAGATTCCCGACCTCCACTTAATTGCGTCCTCGCAGTTCTTCTCTCGGTGGACGTGGGAGCGTGTCGAGGTTTCTGACAGTGAGTTGGATTTGGCGTTGGGGCAGTCCTCGTCGGCAAGTATAAAGGGTAGGGAGGGCGAAATCCTCTCCGGGTACCGACGTGTGGACAATGTGACGGATGAGATTTTGGCGCAGTACCGCTCGGCCCTGGGGGACGTGACGAAGGACGACATTTTTCATTTCGCGTACGGCCAATTGCACGACCCGGCTTACCGCGCGAAGTATGCAGCCGATCTGAAGAAGATGCTGCCGCATATCGCGACGCCGCAGTCGCGGGAGCCGTTCGACCAGGTGGCAGCGGCCGGCCAGGCGCTGATGGCTCTGCACGTCGGCTACGAGGACGTGGAGCCGTACCCACTTGATGTACAAATCAAGGAGGGGTTCTCCGAAGACGACCGCGAGACCTGGCGTGTAGCTAAAATGAAGTGGGCCAAGCGAAAGGACTCGGAAACTGCAAAGACGGCCAATGACGTCACCAAAATCATCTACAACACAAAGGTGACGATCTCCGGTATCCCAGCGGAGGCTGGAAATTACATACTCGGGTCGCGCTCCGCACTAGCGTGGGTGATCGACCGCTACCAGGTGAAGAAAGACAAGGCCTCAGGCATCGTCAACGACCCCAACGACTGGGCAGACGAGGTGGGAAACCCGCGCTACATCGTCGATCTCATCCGGAAGGTCACGCGCGTCGCTGTGGAAACAGTGCAGATAGTAAAGCAGTTGGAAATCAGTCATTGGAACACACAGGACGTTCGGTAGAAATATTTGCAAACAAGATAGCTATGACAACCAGCCTAGTTGCGTCATAGGGAAGTCAACCCCAGGTCTCGTTTCGGCAAAAAGGTCGACAGATAGCAGTCAGATCGACAAACTTAATCCACGTTGAAATCTCTAACGAAAAATGCCCTAGATTTAACATAAGGCGATGTGTACAAAGCGGCGTTGCTCCTTCATTCCAACCGGAAAGTGTTAATTAAACAAATTGACGCTCTTACCTCTGATAAAGTTCTTGTTAGGCTAAGTAAGGCTGATCTATCGTTATTCAAATACAACTACTTCAGGTTAATTAACTTCATGGAGACTAGATATACACCTAAAATCGAGACATGGCCTCTGTCGTGCTACTTTTGACCCCAAGCGTTCTATTGTCGTCCGAATGATAATGTAAACCCGCTTCAGTCAGGGATATTAATTAATAACAATAAGGTCCACCTGTATTCAACTAATTGGTTGAATGTACCGATGTTCACTGAATAATAGCTCTGAATCGACGGTAAGTATAAAGGATTCTCGCTGACGAACGAGAGCAATTTGTAGCCGAGCAAGCGCCGGGAATACGAGGAGCGGAAGAAGCTTCCGAGATTGAGGCTCTGGTTGAAATGGAAAGCTCGGCAGTAATCAACAAACCAATGGATTAATAGGGTCACGTACGGGGTCCCCACAAGCCAAGTTTCTACGCCTATCTTTCTATGATGAAATCAGCTCGGCCGCCAAAAGAGTCTTAGTAACATTGTACGGTCGGCTATGATTTGGATTCGAAATCGGTCTTACTCGGTCGATCTTGACGGCAAAATCGGTACTCATAGTGATGGAAAGCAGTCGGGTCTTCTTTATGCGGCCGCGCGAGGTTGAGGTCGATCTATTGTGGAACTACCCATACGGTAGCCAGCAGCTACAGGTAGTCTGGGGATGCAGGAAGTCCGAGTCGACCCAAAGGGGGGGCTTCGCGTCGGGGGAAACCAACGCTGCCTGACGAAGAGCAGCAGTGGCTTCCTCTTTGCGGAAAGTCGACACCTCTAGGGCATCTGTGTGTTATATTAGAGCCAGTCGTTGTCGCGTCAAGATGGAAATGGATACCAGAGATGAAAATAATAGCATTTTTTAATAACAAGGGTGGCGTTAGCAAGACCACGACCTGCCTGAGTGTCGGATGGAAATTGGCACAAAGTGGAAAAAGGGTTCTCCTTGTCGACCTTGATCCGCAGTGCAATCTGACTGGATCAATCCTCGATCCGGAAGACGAAGCTTTGCTTGCTGAAGACTATCAGGGGTTCGCAGCTTCTAACATTCACGATGCGCTGCGACCCGCAATGAAGGGTATAGGTAAAAAGATTACTGCACCTGACTGCGTGGAAGTGACTCAACGAGAAAATCTGAAACTTCTGCCGGGTAATGTAAAGATGGCCGAGGTAGAGACGCAGCTTGCTACCGCGATGAACATGGGGAACGTGATGCCTGCTATGCAGAATGTGCCCGGGAGTTTCGGTGAACTCTATAACCTACTGGGCGAGCATAATGACTTGGACTTTATTCTGCTCGACATGAGCCCTAGTCTAGGTTCCATAAATCAGGTGAATTTGCTGCTAGCCGATTACTTTATCGTTCCGATGATGCCCGATATTTTTTCCGTCATGGCAACAGAGAGCCTCGCGAGAATTCTTCCGCAGTGGGCGAGCTGGTCTAAAAAGGTGGAAATATTGGAGCTTTTCAAGGATGACGACATAGTGTATGAGTTCTCTCCCTCAATTCCTAAATTCTTGGGGACCATCGTACAGAAATATAATGTCAAAAATGGCAGAGCGACCCGCGGCTTTCAAATTTATATGGATAATCTTCAAACAGCTGTTGACGAAACCTTGGTCCCGGCCCTTCAGGATAGTGGTTTTATGTTGAAGGAGGATATCTACAATAGGTATAATTTGAAGTACACGCTAGCTGAGATTAAGGATTTCAATTCGCTAATAGCGGCGGCCCAAAACGTCGGGCGACCTGTATTTTCCTTAACTGAGGAAGACCTCTACACGCAGGGAAGTGTTGCTGAGGCCCAAATCCAGAATATTAAAGCATTTGATTCAGTATTCACCGAGCTTGCGGTACGTATTGTTGAAATGACTGATGCATAATGGGTTATAGATTTGAGTTCCGTAGCCAGGTGGAGATGCAGCGAGCTTTGTTTGATGAGAATCTTCAGCGGTTCGACAAACTATTAATTTGGGTTACAGCCAATCGGCGTGGCACCTCGGGTCACAGCTCTCCGGGTTTGGATTTGAACGGTGAAGGTTCGGATCCTTCTGTGGGAAACGCCGTTGTTGCTCGAGAAGTCGATTCAATCTTGCCGATTTACTTGGTTGGGGCTCTCGATTCCTTGCTTAAAGGTCTAAAATATGTAGCTACAGTGGGATATCTATCGGAACAGTATGAATCTCCCCGACCCTTCAGGGTGACGATTCCAGCTAAGGTTGCAAGGGTCTTGGTTTCGGATGATGATAGTGAGATCACCTTCAATTATATGGAGCCAATTAATCAAAGTCTGTTGCACTATTTTAGTCGTGCTAATTTTCAGGGCTGGTCCGATTATAGCGGTTTCGCGAAAGATATTGGCCTACGGTCACCATCTGAGTTTGTCAAGAACAAAGATGAGGTGCGTCAGCAATACGATGTGCTTTGTGAACTGCGACATGATGCCAGTCATAGACTGGGCATGATCGTACGGAGTGCGATTACAGATGAATGGTTTATAGATCTAGTCGACTCCGAGTATGCTCGCAATTGTGTTGAGTCTATGGGGGAGGCAGTATGCGCCGAAATGCTAGGCTGCATGAAAGGCTCACTGGCAGATTAGGTTTGTTTTTTCTAGTGATTCACCCTTTTGAGGAGGGGCCTTAGAGAGCGCTACGGTTGGTTTACACGGTCGGTATAGGTTCAGTAGTAGATAGCTGGCTTCTGGGTCGGGGCAGAGGTCGTTCTACTTGAGATCTCGAACGAATTTTGTGTAAATAGGCGTAGAAGATCGTGGAACACGAGTGTGGTATTTGAGCGATTGTGGTCTGCTAGAGGTGTGGCGGCGAGAAAATGCGCCAGATCTAGGACCCAGTGCTGAGGGCGGCTAAACGTCATTGGGGCGGACGGGAATTAGTGACAGTACAGTAGTCGAGTCTGGTGTCCACTTCGTTTGGGATGATGTTCTTGATGAGAATACCGAGGTCGCGGGAGATCGCCGAGTGCAGGCTCCGCCAGATTCCTCGCTGGTGTGAGGGTTGTGCGAAGAAGGCTGCTGGCCTGGTGGTAGTCGAGCTGTCGGGTCGGGGGAGTAGAGCTTGCTTGAGTGCGTGATTCTGAGAGCGGATGACTTGCCGTAAGGTGTTCATGCAGCCTGTTGAGAGTGTAGCTGGGTGCCCCGGTCGCCTTGTGGTGCTGTTTTTCGATAGAGACGACGGCGTCGAGAGGCGCCGGTTGTCTGTGGCCTAGATTCCCGACCTTGTTCCGCAATGTGTGTCCAGCAATTCGTAACCGTTGGATTTCGGAGCGTTCCGCCTCGCCGAGGTCGCCCTCGGGGATGGGGCGGAAGCGAAGGGCAATGATGTATGCCCATGGCTCGTGATGAGAAGAGCCGTGAACGTGGGTTGCGAAGCGCGTGACAACGTCTACGGACTGGCCCACATAAAGTTCGCCGTTTGCGAACTCAAGCACATAGATGCCGCGGCGGTCGCGCCGGATGAGAGGAGCAATGGATTGCCCAGGGGAGAGAGGCCAATGGTGATAGACGCTGAAGGCATCGGGGTTCTGGCCGCTCATGTGGATCTTTGGTTTCGGGTATAAAGCTGGTCTTATTGTACCGGGTGCTGGTGTGCTCCCATGGCCCGGTGCAGCGCCGCAGGTGGAGTAGTCATAGCGGGGAGCAAGACAGGCTACTGCTCTTCGCCAAGGCGGTGAAGGAATTTTTCTTCGGTAAGCACCTCGATGGGAGACCCAGCCTCGCGTAGCTTTGTAGCCTTAGTGAGTTTGCGGAAGGCGTATGATCCCTCGGACCATGAGCTCGTATTTGGGATCTAAACCACCAAGATCGTCGTCTTTTTGGTGAGGTTCTTTTCCACGGCACCCCCCAAAGCCTCCACGAGCTGCTGAACTTCGGCGCGCTGACCCCGCTGTAGTGTTCCGGTAATCGTTACTCTCTCGCCCTTGAGAACCGTGGAGTTCCCAACTCGCGCAAGCCGATCCTGAACTACGGCCTGGTTGACTTCAGCTACCGATTTCCGTCGGCGGCGGGTACCACTGGGAGGGCATAGCTCAATCAGATGGTCAAACCCGTAATCTTCCTGCATACGTGCGAAAAACCGGCCGCACGCTTCAGCATCTTCGGTGGCTTCATGGTGGTTGAAAGCCTCGCCCGGAAAGTAATAGTAGAGGACCGCATCGAGATTCTTTCGGTCCAACTCTATAGCGAGAATCCGGGGAGCTATTCGCAGCGTGCACAGCTGAGAGATGCTTAATGCTGGGTAACCGTAGGTGACGTCGAGGTCGGACAGGACATAACCATCGAAGGCCATGTTGTGGGCCACGAGCGGGTGATCCCCGACGTAGTTGGCCACGGACTGCCGAATGCCAGACCAATCTGGTGCATCGGCAACATCCTCGGCCGTGAAGCCGTGAACCGATACGCTGACGGGGTTGAAGAAGCTAACGTCGGCATGGTGTGGAGCAAAGTGGGGAAACGATCCTTAATGTTTCCCTGGTTGTCGAAGGCCACTAAGCCTAAGGAACAGTCGGTACGGCGTTGCTCGTTGGCGGTTTCAAGGTTGATAGCGACAAAATCTTGCATGGCTACTCTTTCGGTAAGTGAGGGGCCATGCCAACTCTCCTGAAACCACAGCGTCAGGCGGGTAAACAGAAGTTGACGCTGGTACGGATGATCGAATCTGGGGAGGTGTCCCCAGAAACCGTCTAGCACGCCGGTAGTGTGAAGGGCACAGTCACATGCGTGATCACATGCTAGGCGTTGGAGCACGAACCTCAACTCCAAGGAGCTAAAAAGTTGGAAAGGTAACGTTCGGGATATCGTTCTTCTCTTCGACGGGAACGATAAGCAACTAATTATTCCCGTCTACCAGCGCAATTACGACTGGGGTGAAACGCAGTCTGCTCGGCTCTTCGACGACTTGATTGGAACAATTCGACATGACCGGGTCAAACATTTTTTCGGTGCTGTGGTAGGTAAGCCTGAAACGTCCTTCGATTGGATTGTGATTGACGGTCAGCAACGTCTGACCACGACCAGCCTGTTGATGCTGGATCTCGCGGACTCAAGCGATGCTGGAGTCATTGAGTCGAAAGATAGAGAACCGAGCAGCAAGATTCGTCGCAACTACCTCAAGGGTGCTGGCTACACGGCAGATTCTGAGACGGAGCTAAAGTTGAGGCCTGTGAAACACGATTTGGACGCCTACCGGAGACTGCCTCAGCGAGATGAGCCTAAAGCGGAATCGACGATCACGCGCAACTACCGGTACTTACGCGAGCGCATAGCTGAGAGGGCACTCACTGGCGATGAATTATGGACCGCGATCCAGCGGTTGGAAGTCATGGCTCTGGACCTAGAACCGCACGATGAGCCTCAGCGCATCTTCGAATCGTTGAACTCCACAGGTAAGGAGCTCAAGGAATCTGACACGATTCGGAACCTCGTGCTCATGGGTTTGGATAATCCTACGCAGGAACGCCTATACGAGCGGTACTGGAATGAGATCGAAAGGAACGTCGGCTTCGAAACGGACACCTTCATCCGTATCTACCTAATTTGGCAAACTCGAAGGACTCCACGATTCGATGCCGACAACGAGGCCTTCAAGGTCTACCTTCGGGGGCTCGATGAACTCGTGGAGCAAACCTTGGCGCTCATGCGCAGCTATTCGGAGCACTACCGCGATATCAACAAATCGCGTACGGGGGTGCCCACCGCGGACCGGAGGCTCCGCCGATTTAACCTCCTCAACCGCGAAGTAGCTTTGCCGGCTCTCATGCCGATCGTGGGGGACTTCAAGGAGGCAGTGCTCTCCTCCGAGGAGTTCACGAAGATTATCATTCTGGTGGACAGCTACCTGTTCCGACGGGCAGTGGTGGGCGCCCAATCAAACGCCCTCAACAAAAGTTTCGCCACGCTTTATAGCGATGCTCGCAGGCTGGTGACCGATAACAGCTCCCTAGAAGACGCAATCACCTACCTGCTGCGTCGCAAAGATGGTACATCGGGAGAATTTTCGAACGACGAGCAGTTCAGTGAGCGGTTCTTGAGTCGAAACTTCTACAATTTCCGTCTCGAAAATAGGCGTTACTTGTTTGAGTGCTTGGAAAACCTCGACTCGAAGGACATCGTGGATGTCGCCTCCGGTATTGACGCGGGCGACATCTCTATCGAACACATCATGCCGCAGACCCGCACTAAGGAATGGCGTGAAGAGCTTGGCCCGATTTGCGAGGAAATCCACAAGACGTGGATGCATCGGATCGGCAACCTAACCGTTACCGGCTACAACTCTGAGTACAGCAACTACACCTTCGCTCGCAAGAAAGAGTTGCCAGGAGGATTCGACTCCTCCCCGTACCGTCTTAACTCGGATGTTCGCGACGCTTCAAGGTGGGACGAGGCCACAATGAAACGGCGATCTCAGAGGATGCTCCAGGATGCAATTAACTACTGGCCGATGATCGAGACGGACTTCGAGCCGGTGAGGGAGCCACAGCCCTCTTTGCCAATGGGTGAAGACAACAACTTCAGTAAACGGGCTATTGTCTCCTATGAATTTGACGGAGCCTCTCACACCGTAGGGAGTTTCCGGGATCTCATTCGCGGCGTGATTCGAACATTGTCCGGAGAATACTACGAAGCTATTCGCACTTATGCCGCACAAGGCGCCCCTGGTCTGTCTGCAGGCAGTGAGCCGGGATACAGCGGCCGAGAGGAGATTGTTCCGGGATTATGGGCTGTCACCAGTTCGTCAACCGCTTCGAAAATGCCCTTGCTCCGAGGACTTTTCCGCGCACTCGGGTTCGACCCCAATGAACTTGTGATGTATGTGCGCCCGCAGACTGGAGCCGAACCAGAAGAATATACAGGGGGAAAAAGTTCGCGGAATTTACGAAGTGTATTTCTCGATTCGATGAGTTGGTCGATGTACCTAGTTCCGATCCCATGCTCCCAGAAATAAAAGCAGAGTTCTGCACCGTGTTCACAAAGTTCGCTGTTCCGGAGTGGCATGGGATTGTAACCTCCGTGCCGACTAAACCTGAGCTGGATAGGGACGTGTCCAGCTACAACGCGGAAAAGTCCTTGGCAGTTCTGACAGCAATCCAGCAGATTGACACGATGATGCCTGGGACGTTTAAGTCCAAGGTGTGCGATGGCTCAGTAGGTCAGTTGTTGGAGCGTCTTGCTCATGTGGACACAGTCGAGACCTAGGTTGGCTACCGCCTGAACTCCAGACCCAGGAGCAGACGTGTGGCGCGTATAGCGCAACGGGTAATCCGCAAGAAACCACTTCTTCCAAGCCAAACGCTCGCCAGGTTCACAGTTCGTCTGGGCGCTTCTGGGTAAACCCGTCAGCTCAGGAGGCGAACCCGAGGAACTGTCCTGGCAGGACAACCCGCTCTGCCCGGATCGCGGTTTGTCTAGGCAGCAGCATCAGCGACCACCAGCGAGGAATTGAACAAAGCGACTGTCATCGACTGTGCTCACCTGCTCAGATGATTTCGCAACGTTCCTCGCGAAGGTGACTGTGTGGTTGTATTTAACAGGACAACTGGGCACCTCTTTACGTAGGAGCTGTGGATGGTTCCACAGGGTAACTATCCCCGGTGAACCAGTTATTGCCCCAGTTGAGGCGGCCGAACATTGCCGTGCCAGCGTACCCGTACAGTGGGGCCCGAACATGCTTTGATGCAGTAGTTCGAAAGTGATTTTCAGAGCTCAGCCAAGCGTTCAACCACTGTAACCTTGGTAAGGAGCAACAACGCAACCGCGAGACGCGAAGCTGTGATGTCAAGAGAGGAAGATCTCAGCCCAATGGAAACTACACCAGCCAGCGACGAACAGGGCCTAAGCTGGGTGCCCTTTTTTGCCGAGATGGCAGACACACTCAAGCATTATCAAGGCCGTCGCGCAGAGCTGCTCATCAAACTCCGTGACGCAGCTGAGGCATCCAGTCGACCCTCGTTGTTCAACTTCCTATGGACCTACGGCAAGGGCAGTGCGCGCTACGAGGCAGATGATGTAGACCCATTCACCATCTTCGCCGTGATCAATCGGCAAATCTCCTTGAGCAGTAAAATTGCCGTATGCACTGGGTTCAAGCAAGCCCTCGGACTGAGTTCACCTGTACCTACAGGGTTCGATGGGGTGCCCCAGGTCAATAACATGCGCTCCAGGTTCGAATCGCGGGATGGAGACGCAGGCAACACCACCTTTTACGACAACATCTGGGCGCTCTTCACCGCTGGGCTGGAACTGGCCACGCCAAACACCCCAACTGTTCCCGCCCAAACCGAGAACCCCGCTGGCAACCGCAATGAGCGGGCATCCGGTGAATACGGCAGTGGCGGCGTCGAGCTGGAACTAGACACCGAAGGCGAAGCCTACGAAAGGTTTGTTACAGCCTTCGACACTGCAACTGCCGGGCGGGCGCGCGGGTCATACACCATGGCGCTGTTTTGGATCAGAGCCCAGCACTACCTGCCACTCGATTCGCGCACCATCGATTACCTCCGAGGGCTAACCAGTACCGAATCACCGGATGAAGAGCCGATTGCTGCGCGCATGCCGTGGTTGAAGTTGCCTCGATCCATCAAAGGCAGTGAGTACATCGACGTATGCAACAACGTGCGAGCCTGGATTGCCGAAGACGCATCGCTACCAGCAACGTTCCCAGAGCTATCGGATTCGGCGTATCGAGCCCCCGCGGCCAGCGACGGGGATGTGGAACCAGAGGAAGCCCCATCGTCACCAACGGCGCAGCCGGCAGATGACACCGGTGGCACAGAGGCGGTAGAGGCCGCCATCAGCTACACCGTCGCGGACATCGTGGCCGCAGGTTGCTTCATTCCCAAAGATGGCCTTGAAGCCATGCTCACGCGTTGGCGGGAAAAGAAGAACCTTATCCTCCAAGGCCCACCCGGTACAGGCAAGACATGGCTGGCGAGGAAGCTCGCCTACGCTCTCATCGGCACGGACTCGGACGAGACCATCACTGCAGTGCAGTTCCACCCGTCAACCTCCTACGAGGATTTCGTCCAGGGGCTCCGGCCCGATGCCGAACGCGGCCTCGTGGTACAAGATGGTCCTTTTATGGACGCCATCTACGCCGCAGCGGGCGAAGAGGACGAAAAGACCAAACACGTGGTCCTAATCGAGGAGATCAACCGCGGCAACCCGGCGCAGATCTTCGGCGAGATGCTAACTCTCCTCGAGGCTGACAAGCGGGATAGCGGTAGTGCACTGAAGCTGCTGTACGCCTCCGGTGATGATGATGCGATCTACGTCCCGCCCAACCTGTACGTCATCGGCACGATGAACCAGGCCGACCGGTCACTGGCCATGGTCGACATGGCACTGCGGCGCCGATTCGGATTCGTCACGTTAAAGCCGAGCCTGGGCAAGGAATGGTTACAGTACTGCACTAGCAAGTGCGGCCGCGACGAACCGGTTCTGACACAGATCGCGAAGCAGATCACGGCCGTCAATACGTTGATCGAGGATGACGTGAACTTGGGCTCGGCCTATTGCATCGGGCATAGCTTCGTGACTCCTGGTCGGCGCAACAACCCACTATCCGCAGACGAAACCAAAGCATGGTTTGGTCGGGTGGTGGACACAGACCTGAGGCCGCTATTGGAAGAGTACTGGCACGACGACCCCGACCGTTTAGGGGAGGCCCTAGCCTTGCTGCGCGAGGCCTAGAAGCGGGGAAGGTTCGAGGTGGAGGTTCTGCGCTGTGAATGAGGATGAAACGTTCGGCGTCAGCAGGTACGTCCCGGTGCGGAGTCTATGGCTGCTGCAACTCTACGCCTCCGAGTTGTATCGCTGCGGGTTAGCAACTGATGCGGACGTCGAAGATCCAGATGTAGACATACCGTTGCTTGTGGCAGGCCTGCTGTGTGACGCTGTGGAGCAACGGTTGCAGCGCGAACTGACCATCGGGTTTACACGTACCCAGCGGGATATGAGTCGTATCCGCGGGAAAATCAATGTCATTCCAACTGTCCGCGGGCAGCTGATGGAGAAAGGCCTGGTCAACTGCACGTTCAACGACCTGACCGTCAACAGCCCAGTTAACAGGTATCTTTTGCGAGCACTCGACCGCGCAGTGTCTATGTTGCAGACAACGAAAAGAGCCGGACTTCGGAGCCGAACGTTGACACCGCAACAAGGGGCTGCAGCCGAAGCGCTATCAGCGCGCGTTCGGCGGCTGTATCGAACACTGGCTAATGCTGGTGTTCCTTTTCACGCTAATGCCCCGGAACCCAAGGGGCGCCTGGCTCGCCAAGACCGCAAACCGGTGGTGATAGCCACGCTGTTGCTTCAACTACTCATTCCTAGCCCAGGGACAGGGCGGGCGGCGATTAGGCGGTCAGACGTAAGCGAGGAAGCTCTACGCCGGTTGTTCGAAAGGGCCCTTCTCGGGATCTATCGGCACCACCTAGCGCCAGAAGGCTGGGTGGTCAGGGGATCGAAGACCATTAAGTGGGCAGTGGATGAGGTTGCCGAAGGGGACAAGCTGGGCAAGGACGCCAAAACCGGTGGTGGTGGAGTCACTGGGGCCGAAACTCTGAGCTCACGAAGCCCCGTGTTGCCACTGATGAGGACTGATATCACTCTCCGCAGTCCGGGAGGGCGGTTGATAATCGTGGACGCCAAGTTTGCGAACATGGCAGCACGTGGCCCTTTCAGCAGTAAGCCAACGTTGCCCTCCGCTTACCTGTATCAGCTTCACGCTTACGTGACAATGGCGCAGCTGGAGGACAGAGCAGTGATGAGGGCCGAGCCGTGCGCTAAAAGCAAACGGAGGAGTAGCGAGACGACGAGTGAGCTCTCGGCACCGCAGCTCATTGCGGCACAGATGCCGGGCCCTAAGGTGGCAGGAGCGATGGTATTCGCCGCACTGGGTACGCAAAGCAGCACCGACTTTCCCGAGCATCAGGAATGGGTGATGAATGGGCATCCAATTACTTTCGCGGCGTTAGATCTGACTCGTTCCGCCAAGTCTATACGTGAGGCTGTTCTCGGAGCCGTTGGCCCTGTGAGTGGTTGAGTCTGCCACCGTTATCCGAAGAATCCAGACATCGATTTGCGGTCAATCTAGAGGTGGGAGCATTGATAGATTCTGTGGGGTCTTGTCGTAATGATGGGTCATCGGCCCTGGTTTTCCGTCCCCTCCACTCTGACGAGCAAGGCCTGCTTGAGGAAGCCACGCTGGAGAATATGAACTGGTGCGGTCAACGGTTCACGATGTGTGACATCCTGCGGGAGCGGAAGTTTGCCCACTACACGCGTGTTGACGCCGACCGTGGCGATTTTGCACTTGCGGCGGTACGGCAGGGTGATGTTGTCGGCGTGGTCTGGGCGCAGTTCCTTGGCAGTGCTGACCCTGGCTATGGGTACGTAGATGACTTCACCCCCGAGGTGAGTCTGTGGGTTCACAGTGAAGCGCGGAAAAGAGGCATCGGCAGGCAGCTCCTCCGGGCCGTTGTGCAGGCCGGACGGCAGAGGGGCTTCCAACAACTCAGCTTGTCGGTCGAGGAAGGGAACCATGCTCGCGAGCTGTACGAGTCCGAAGGGTTCGTCGCCGTGGCTGGACGCGAGGAGGACGGTGTCATGATTCGGGAGCTGTAGCTGCTCTACTGCGGAGGTGAGAAAGACCTAGGCGTGGTTGGGCAAGATAGGGCCTTCCGGCTCGTGACGCATGACCTCCGTCACGAGCGCGTCCGAGTGCCAGCGGCGGAACATCCCGGATGGATTCTGACGCATCAGGGAAATGGCAAACTTTCGCAGAGTCGTTAGTAGGTAAGGCTGTGAACCGATGAAGTCGCGTACGTAGCCAATGGGGAGGGCCAGACTGTCTGTGCTCGTCAGGGCGTAATCGAAGCGCGTGATGGCAAACGGTATGGAGCCGTCTTCTGTGCCAAGAAACACGATGCCTTCGCGGGATTCGAGGTCCACGTGCTCGTTTGGATCATCCGAAAACCAAGGTGATTGCTGAAGCGATTTTGGTGGGAAGTTTAGATGGACCGTCAGGTCGCCATCCCAGTTGTCGTCGCTGGTCTCTTCGTCGCGAAAGAAAGGAAGCAGGGTCCGGGGGAAGAAAGCCAACTCCAAAACACCTGTGCTGAGACAAGCGAAGCGACCGCCAGCCGTTGACGGCATCTCAGTGAGCACCCAGAACGTCTTCTCCGTTTCCACTGCATTGGGGATAACCTCCGTGAGGAGAAATGAAAGGTCATCCAAGATCGCCTCTCTGGCACCCTCCCAAACACCCTTCCTGTGGGCTGGCTTTCGGAAGAAGGCGTCAAATCTCGCCCCGGAGGTGGAGGCGCGTGTTCTCGTCCGGCGTGAACCTTGGCGAGAGCTGCGCTTTGTTCGCCTCGGCGGCGCCTGGTCTGCGGTGCGGGCAGCGCTGGAGTTGATGGCTGCGCCAGCCGCAATGCGTTCTGGGAAGCCCTTGCGTTCGTAGTTTGGAGCACCGGTCGCCCAGTGTTTCTGCTCCTCGACCGTAACAACTTCATCAAGAGGCGCAGGCTGCCCATGGCCCAGGTTGCCCGCCTTGTTGCGGAGAGTAAACCCTTGGGCGGCAACGCGCTTGATTTCAGATCTCTCGGCGGCGTCTAGATCGCCGGATGGGATAGCCCAGAAGCAGACCGCAATGATGTCCGCCCAGGGGGCGTGGTGCGCCGAGCCGTGCACGTGCGTGGTGAAACGAGAGGCGAAGTCGACGGTTTGTCCGACGTAGCGGTCCCCGTTAGCGAACTCCAGAATGTATATCCCACGTCGACTGAGCCCCAGGAGAGCGCCGATTGTCTGCCTGGGTTCCAGCACCCAACGCTTGTAGTGCGGGTTGGGGCGTCTAGCAGAAGCCATTCCTTCATTGTATTGGTCGGTCGTTTGCTCACAACCAATCTCTCGGCCTCGATGGAGCAAGGAACTCTCCACGGAAAGTCCGATTCACTTTTGCTCGGGAACTGCCGCAAAATTCATTGGGAAAGCTCTTTCTTCAAGCTAGGGCCTCCACGGCGGCACCTCGTGCGAACGATCGTTTCTCCTGGCATAGTGGAAGCCCAGATCTAGGTGGACTACCGAGCTCAAGAGGTCGTGGAGAAGGAGCGACGAAAGCAATGACACCAGAGGATTTGGATGAGACAGGAGACGGTCAGCCTTCCCTGCCTAGGGCCTCGAAGAAAGCTGGAGGACGAACGGAGCCAGAATTGGGTGCTCAGGTCCCAGCTCATAGTGTCAATCCCAGTTCGGCGGGCGATGCGGGGGATGCGCGACCTGTAGTTCTCAGCGCTGAAGGCGTAACTGTTATCGAGGGAGATGAGGGCGCTCTGCTGGTTGGGGAAAG
This sequence comes from Corynebacterium heidelbergense, assembly GCF_028609845.1. Lineage (NCBI taxonomy): Bacteria > Bacillati > Actinomycetota > Actinomycetes > Mycobacteriales > Corynebacteriaceae > Corynebacterium > Corynebacterium heidelbergense. The sequence continues at coordinate 659,281 of NZ_CP063191.1, forward strand.
TACGGCAGTTGCCCGGTTCGTAAAGCGGACTGGTCTGGAGACGCTCACCTCCGACGTTGGTATCACACGGGTGTTGTCCCAGCTCGCTAGCGTTGGCGCTGCAGCCTCCAGTGTGGGGCGCACAACTGGTACCTACGTCCGTCTCACAGGAGAATCGGCGAGACGGGTCGACATGCACGGTTTGGTTAAAACGAGCCAGGAGGGCGTGAATTACCTCATGGCGGGCAAACCCGGAACGCACACCATGGGATGGCTTCGTGCAGACAAAGTTGTGCGACGGTCTTTCGGTTTGAATCCTGCTGTACTGCTTGCCCAGCTAGCCCAGCAGGCAGCGGCCGAAGAGATGCGGAAAACGCTCGACAGCATAGACGAAAAGCTGGATGATGTCAGGCGTCACCAACGGGACGAGGTCCTAGCCCGATTGCGGGGAAGTGAGCACGCGATCAAAGACGGGCTAGATCTGCTCGAATCGGAAGGCGATGCTCGAACGATGTGGGGCAAAGTGGCTGGGGCTAACAGGTCGATCCTATCTGTGCAGGAACAGACTTTGCTGGCTCTAGACGCGATCGCCCAACGCCTAGAACAGTCGAAGAATGCTAAGGAACGGGCAAAAAACGCCGAGAAAGCGGCGGCAGACATAGGGGTCCACTTGGCAGTGTTAGCCAAGTGTTTCGAGCTGCTGGAGGAGTTCGGCGCGATAGAGCTTGAATACGTTCACCGGACCGCACCAGAGTCCTCCGCGGGGCATAGACGTGGTCTAGACCAGGCGCGCATCAGGCGTAGAGAAGTCGCTTCCGCGCGAACCGGTGCGATTATGGAGCGCATGGCCCTCACCGGTGAAGATCTGAATCGGAAAGTGCTGGTCCATTTCTTATCGGCCCCGAGAGTGGTGAACGCTCTGAATGAAAGCGGGGAACTCATCGAACAATTTCACCGCTCGCTTGGAGTTGATACATCAAAACGGAGCCTGGAAAAAATCTCTTGGATGACCGCTGTGCAAAGCGCCGAGCAATGGAGAGCGTCGGTGCCGGGAGCAGGTGCGGCGATGGATTTGTCCAACCAAGTTATGGATTCAGTTGCACGAGAAACCAATTCCCGTGAGGTTAGACAGCGCGTGGTGCAAGCCCTACCTTGGAAATCCGATCCGGAGAGAGAACGTCGACCTTAGTAGACCGCTTATCCTGATGCGCTCATCTTGATGGTCGTTCGGGAGTTCACGGTGTTCTTCCATCTGGCTAGACTCGAGCTCCATGACCGCCGCCCAGATTCACGACACAGATCCCTCAAACAACCCACCCCAACCCCTCACCCGCGCCGACGGCCGCGCCGCCAACGAGCTGCGGCCCATCTACATCACCCGCCGCTTCACCACGAACCCCGCAGGAAGCGTGCTCGTCGAGTTCGGCAACACCCGGGTGATGTGCACCGCCAGCGTGGAGGAGGGCGTTCCCCGCTTCAAGCGTGATTCCGGCGAAGGCTGGCTCACCGCGGAGTACGCCATGCTCCCCTCCGCCACGCACGAGCGCATGCCCCGCGAATCCATGCGCGGCAAGGTCAAGGGCCGCACCCACGAAATCTCCCGCCTCGTCGGCCGCGC